>RDYF01000087.1 GCA_004293285.1 Verrucomicrobiota bacterium
GATAGAGCGACTCTGGCAACACATCAAAAGCCACCACCTGGCAGGCTACATCACCAACAAAGGAGACGTATTGGAGCAAAAACTATTTGATATACTCCAATCGCTCTTACAAACACCTGATACTGTTCAATCCATTTGCGCCAACCGCTCCTATAACGGCACGTAATTTTGGCAAACAGTCTAGCCGGTGGTCGAGCCCAACGGGCGATACCACCGGAAAACAGACCTCGGCATCTCGCATCCTAGAGGGATAAGAGACTTGTTACGACATGAAATGCTTCACTCCCATTCATTGATACGAAATCCTAATGTCTTGGCGTTTTCTGAGATGGTTCTTTTGAGGTGGTCCAGGGCTCCCTCAGGGAAATCTGCTTCGATTTCCAATCTCACTTTGATCTCAGCATTCGGATCCTCTGATAAAGCAGAAATGATTTCCTCGGCCACTTGCAACAACTTCATTTTTGCGGTAGCGGGCGCGATTTCGATGGAACCGTGGAACGATTTTGCCTTGCTCTCCGGCGTAACTTTCAACTCAGTCGGCGTGATCGACGGAATGCCAGACGTAGGTAAAGGTGATGTGGGACTTACTTGGATCGCCGCATCCGCTGGCGCAACAGATGCTACGGCGCTGGCCTGCATCTTTTCCGCATAGGCAGTCGCGCATTCTGAAGCAATTAGCAGCAAGGTGTCATCAAACTGGACGTTCGCGTCACCGTATTTGAAGCCATCAAATTTCCCATCATGCTCGCCGTAGGCAGTGCCGAAAAAGTCTTTGGTGCCAGCGCCCTTGACGATGGCTTGGGCGATGACATCGCGATTCTTAAGTCGCGGCAGGTAGAGATAGCGCAGTGTGTCTTCCCAGAAATCCGCAGCCTTGGTAGCTGTTTTCCCATCTTTCCAATACAATTCTTGCAGTTTCGAACGGAGGTGAATCGGCGACCACGTCGCGATGACCCACTCATTGTCCAGGCAAACGCGTTCCATTTCAGCACCCAGCGAAGCGCCGCTGGTATTGAGGGAAACTGTTTCCACGATGGGTTTGGCCGTCGGGGTGTCTTGGGCGGGGCAAAGCAACCACTTGAAACACTCACGTGCCACGCGAGGCAGCACGTCCTCGGCACTCTTGAGTTCTTTCTTCGCTTGCTCTGCCTGAAGATTGTCCAACACCAGTCGCATGGCTGCGACATCTTCCACAATGGAATTCCAGGCCAAAGCCACGCGGATGCAATCGCGCAAACGCGTCAGCCCACCATGATCGGGAGCAAGGAAAAGCAAACGATTTCCGCGATACCTCGGCTTCGCGCCATTGGCACGCACGTAGTCCATCACAGCCTCATGCGCGACTCGCGGTTCTTCCTTTGAGTAAAAATGATCGGGGCTGAGTATCACCAAGCGCAGCGCACTATCATCGGGCACGTCACTGTGAGGGGTGAAGATGTGGGTTCCTTCAAAGAAGGTCACGCCAGCCGCCAGTTTTTTCACCACTTCTGCCATGCGCCCACGTACTTCGTTCTTGTCCTCGAAGCGCTGCTTTCTCTCTTCCATCTCCCGGCGCAAATTCGCGCGGGTGTCGAACCAGTAGCGGGTGGTGTCTTGCGATTTGTCACCAGAGGAACTCATGTAGTGCAGTTGGTCCGCCAAGCGATTGAGAGCATCTGAGTAGAGGGAAGATGTCTGTCCCGGTTGAAGACAGCCAAGCATAATGCGCGAGCGATCAATACCGCGTGTGCCCGATTTCATGCTTACCGACGACGGCGCACTGCTGAGGAAAACCGTGCGAGCCACACGACGCGCTGCTTGCACGGAACCAAATCGCGGCTCCTTGGTTTCCAGTAAGGTGGTTTCAGCCTTTTCTCCATCGATGTCCCGATCCATGACCGGGTCCCAGCCGGGGCCGAGATAATAGATCAGCTCGTTCCGCGCGCTGCCATCATAGAGCGGCAAGCTCCCGGGTAAGATCATCAGATCCTTGTTGTTGTCCTGCCACAAACGGAAAATTGTTTTGGCCATGAGCTTCAGTACGCCACGCGTGCGTTGGAAGCCTTCGATCGTCGTCCACTCTTCGTAAAGCTGCGCGAAGACTTCCGGGTGAATGGGGTAACTTTGCACCATGCGGTCATAGTAGCGGGCCTCTTGCGTTTCCTGCGGCACCTTCGCCCCCTCTTCCACGTAGGCATCGGCAAAGGCACGGCATACCACATCGCGTGCCTTGGCGTCCTTGATTTGCTCAAAGAGGCGACGACGCACAATCTCGAAAGCCTCCTCCGGAGCCACCGTTTTCCACAGTGCCTGCACCCGATTGAAAACTGCTTCCAGTGCCATCAGAGCGGACACTCCGCGCGGCCCTCCCGCCTGACTATTGGATTCCGGTAGAGAAGCGAGCACAACGGCATTCGGCACAAGCTTCGCTGCTTCCGTGAGAGATTGGATAAAGCTCAGGTTGCTATCATACGTGCCGCCACTCAGTGCCTGGCTTTCCACGAATTGACGAATGTACACCACCAATTCATCCAGCAATACCACACACGGAGCAAATCGCGACAGCAGTTCGATCAGCACCTCCTTGCCCGGAGAGGTTCCGTTTTCATCGGCTTCTTTGACGAGCGCATAGCCCTCTGCCTGACCGAGTTGCCAGGCCATTTCACCCCAAAGTGTGCGGATGACCTGTTTGCCTTGTTTCCAGGGTTGTCCTGGCGAGTGAGCCGTGCCATCCAATACCGCGATCTGCGCTTGCGGCACATCGAGCAGGCCATTTTGATCCAGCAATGCCGGAATCCCCATCAGGTCTCCGAGAGGACACTTTCGGGTGGCCAAGTGATAGACGGCAAGCATGGTATGCGTTTTGCCACCGCCAAAGGCTGTCTGCAGTTGGATAACGGGTTCCCCGCCTTTTCCATTCAGGCGCAGCGCCACCTGGGACAGCAGGCGTCCCATGCCTTCGGTGATGAAAGTGCGTTCGTAGAAAGCTTTCGCATCACCATACTCAGGTGTGGCTTTGCCCGTGCGCACGGCCGTTAGGTCGGCAGCAAATTCGGATTGTTGGAATGTGCCGTTGAGCACGTCTGGATGCGGAACGATGATTTCTCTCCAAGGTTTCATGTTACTCGGTTGGATTGGGATAAATGGTGGAAGCGACTTTGAGGAAAATTTCTAGCTTAGCTTTGAGTTCTTGAATGAAGCCCTCTTCAAAATAAATTTTAGCAAGGGTTTGCGGGTTCCACGATTGATATTCGTGCCAGTAGGCCCATGCGACCCACCAGTTTTCTCTTTTCGAGCTGATGCCAAAGGATTGATCGAACAATTCTTGAAGCTCACTACTCTTAGGCGCAGGTTGGGTGAGGTCCTTGAGTTTGAATCCGTAGTAAAATCCTCCACCATCCGCCCCTCCAAACTCAAAGCGAATGGTGAGATTGTTCTCAGCGAGGGCGGGTGTCGCGAAGGAAAAGCCGCAGAATTTTTCACCGAAATTGTTGAGCCTCGCCAGACGAGCGACTCCTAAGTCCGCTGCGATTTGATCGATTTGTGTTTCCAATTTCTCGATGATGCGCTTTACCACTTCTTTGCGTGCATCGCACAGCGCAAAAAATGCGTTCAATTCCTCTTGATCGCGGAGAGCTGCTTCCGCCAGTGCTTGTGACATCGTATTGTTTTCTGTTTGATGGGTGAGTTCGCGCACGAGGTGAAGATACTGCGAGATGGTTTCTCTGACGAGTGGTGAAGTCGCGGCGTGACACCTGCATGCCTCCAGCCAAGATGCGATGTGATTTTTGTAGCTGATGCTTTTTACTTCCACCTTCTCATGAACGGATGGATCGTAGCTCGTAGGTTTTGCGCCATCGAGCGTCAGATAAAGCAGGACGCCTTGCTTGAGGAATTGTTGGTAGCGCTGGATTTGGTTCACCTGTTCCAGAGCATCAATCTTGTTCTCAATTCCTATCCGATAGGCCCCGACATTATCTCTGAGAAATAAGTCAATTCTCCCGCCAGTGGCATCGGAAATTTGTCCGATGTGGTATTCCTCCTTCACGGTGGCGGTCTCGGCATCAAATTCCTGGATGCCACATTGTTGCAGGAATAACTTCAAAAATGCCGTCCCCTGCCCATGCGAACCCTGAGGATCCAGAAGTTCTCTGAGCATGGGGGTATGTGTGCGCGTTTCATAGCGACGGATGTTCAATACGCGGAAGACGTTAAAATCTTCGCCGTTGCGCTTGGACAAGAGTTGATCGACACGACGCAGATTGCGGGAGAATCCCAGCAATTGTCTCGACCGTAATTGTAACTCTGTCTCCATCATTCAAACAGGTCGCCTTGTGCAGGTTTCGGTGCGGTGGAGGCAGCAAGCTCGATGCCGGTCCAGCTGGTGATGAGTTCGTTGTAAGCGCGGGCGTCTTCGGCTTGGCCGAGGCGTTCGCAGAGGGTGTAGAGTCGGTAAGCAAGTTGCCGCACGGCTTCGGCTTTGCCGCCGAGGGCGGCGAGGAGCGCGCCGGAGGCGGATTCACCGCCTTGTTTCAGCGCACGGATAAGCTGGTGCAGGGCTTCCCACACGGGCGTGCGGGTGTCGGTGCGCGGGTCCCAATCGGTGGGATACTCGGCCCACTTGAGTAGGCGGACTTTGCCGCTGCCGCTTTGCAGCACCCCAGCTTCTTTCATGGCGTCCACGCTGGTGGATTTGGAGCGGGCCAGCACGTCGGCTTCGCCAAAGACGCTTTCCGTCCAACCGTGTTGTTCAAACCAGTGCAGGCAAAACTGGGTGTCGGCGTCGAAGTCATCCTCGGCGAGGAAGCGGTTGATGAGTTGTAGGGCAGTGCGCACGCTCATGGGCGAGCCGTCGGCCTCCAACACGGCAGCGTATTTGGAAAAGACCGCCATGCCCGGCCCGATGATGGCCTGCGAAAGGTCCACCGGGGCCACGGGCGAACGCTCGTCGCCGGAACCTTTGGTCATCTCGTCGAGCGCCTCGGGCAGCACGCCGTTCAACTCGCGGATGAACTCGCGACGGGAAATGGAGGGCGCGTCGGCGGCGCGCTTACGGCAGACGAGGACGATGCTGGAGGCAAGCATGTTAGCGGCCATACCTACCTTATTTGCAAGTTCCGTGCGCATGGGCCATGTGCCAGATAGCTGAAGCCCAGCACGATTGACTGCTTCAAGAAAAGTTTCCCAGCCGGTTGAAGCAGTGCCCGTGTCGGAGTTGGTCTCCGATTGCTTGAATGCATAGTAAATGGTAATTGGCATTGCGGGATGTGATGTAGTCGCAAGCACATTCATCGCCTGTGTCATACCCGAGAGAAAGAATACCTCCGCCGAATCCTTACCCCCGTGCCTATATTGAGTCGCGACCAATTCTTCTGCCTTGGGCACAGACATGGTCGCGAATAGTGAGCGGAATACATCCCTAAGTGTGCTCCTATGCCAAACGTAAAAGTAGTCAGAGAGATCAGCGTAGCCGATGTTGTCGTAATATGGTGGATCGGTGGAGACCACTTTGTTTTTCGAAAGAGTCTGGCTCTGTGCGTCCAATTGACTGGCGCTGCCTTCGGTTAGTGTTAGCTTCCCCACCATCGCCGCTAAATTATCAGCCGCATATTTTACTGCCATTTTCCAACATATAGCCTTATCACCCATAATATTGGATTCTGGGAAATCCCACGTCATCGGCAAAGCCTGACGCTTGAATGTTTGCATCACCTGTTCGCCCGATGGCTTCCATGTCGCAATCGAGCTGTTGTAGTCGGCGAGTCGAGCGATTGCAAAGGCCAAATATACACCCACTGCTTCCGCATAGGCTTGGGGTCCCGCGCCACCACCATCGAGGCCACGTGAGTCTGAGCAATTTAAACCTGCTTCGGTGGTGTCGGCGCAAATGCGCGCGCGCGCATCGGCCAGAAGCTCGCTAAAAGTCGCCAGAGATAACAACTGACGTGGCGTGAAAAGGTCCCCCCACTGGCGGAGGCCGTAGGGGACGCAAGTGCCCCCGGTCAGCCTCGGAGGCACGTCACCGGACGGTCTCCAAGTCGGATGAGCCGAATGTGCGAGGGCTTCATCTTCAGGCGTAGGCGAAAGATACACACGACCACGCGAGCCTTCTGCAACGATGGCTAAAAGCTTTGAGCCCATGCGACCAGCTTGACCCTCGGATTTAATGTAGTCTCCATCAATTACAGCGTCGGAAACAAGGCAGCGAAAATTTGCCCCACGCCCGGGAGTCTTAGTGCCCAGCGCAGCAGTTTCGGTAGGAATTCCAGTCTTCACCTTGAAATGATAAAAATCGCCATTAATTACAGGCTGCACATATGCCTCTTTATCCTTTTTACTTGAGAGAATAAACGTCGAGGCAAGAGGCACATCAACATGCGAGAACGCCGGGTTTGGACTCTTGACTGTGCGGGCCCATATCCAAGTGAGAACAGCAATTTTCTGGCCGACGAGCGGTTTGAGATCGGGCCGTTCCATCGCCATCTCCGCCGTGATTTCCACCGGTGGATAGAGATGGCCGATGCGTTTCTGCGCTTCCTCGCGCAGCCAAGCCCCGTAGTAGCGTACGTCTTCCGCCATCCCGGTGGCACCGGGCCATTCCCGGTCCAAATCCAGTTCCTTCTTGTTCGCGCCGTGGCGGCTGTGCAGTAGGCTGACCGGCGGTCTGCCCGCAAACTTGGGCGGGATCTCGATCATCGCCTTGTTGATGAGCACGGCCACGGGGTTGAGGTCGCTAGCGTAAGCCTCCAGACCCAGCCGCTGAGCTTCCAGCGGAATGGCACCGCCCCCCGCAAAGGGATCGTGCAGGCCTGGCATCCTATCTGGATTGAACAACTCGGCGGCCTGCTGGTGGTCCTTGTTCAGCTCGCACACCTCCCGCCATGAGCGACGAATCTCAGCGCGGGCACGCTTCAGAACTTCCTCGTTGGTGGAGTTCTCCCACAGTACAAGGTCCTCGATGATCTTGAACAATTCCTGACGGCGTTTGGTGAACGCTCCCCGCTGCTGCTGATTGGGGCGCTGACCGGGGTTCTGTGTCTCCCAAAGACCTGCTGGGTCGTTGACAAGTTGGGAAAAGATGACCGCCCGCGCCGCCGCCAGCGGTCGCCGCGCCCACCAAAGATGCAAGCTGCGGGGATGGGCTCCAATGCCCGGTTGTTTTTCAGCAGCACAAGCCTCGTTAATGGCATCGAGTGGCAGAGCGACTTCAATGAGCTTGCGGGGTGATTTGATGGGGTAGTCGGTCATGCTGGTAGCTTTTCAAAAAAGTGACGGATGGTTGTCCAGTAGGGGTCATGCTTCGTGGCTTCAATCTCATGGGCGATGAAATCTCTCTGATCCTGGGGTTCAAAAACCATAAGGTCTTCAAGGATACCGTTGCTACTATCAAGGTATTGTTTCAGTGCTTTACGCCGGGCACCTTTCAAGCTCTTGCAATTGAGATTGAAGACGCGGATCGTCTCAGTTGCTCTGCCGTGATCAGCGTCGGTCATGCCAGGACGATGGCGAACGCGCACTTCTCCGCTTGAGTGAAAATAAAGAAAATCGTCTGGATTGTGTTCATCCGGCTTGATGAGCTCATCAGGATTGTAGGCTGGTGCTTTTGGCCTGTCTTTGTAATGACCGCAGTGATCTTTTGAACCACATGCTAGGAACAGATTATTCCAATCGAATGTCAGATGCGGAAAGTGCTTTTGATTCTTGCGACGAAAGTGCTCAATGTGACCACCGTGATAGATTTGCCCCTCACAATAAGCGCACCGCAGGCCCAGCAGATATTCGATTTCATCGTCGGCTTGGTCGTCAATGATCTGCTGACTTTGAAGTCGTTGCAAAGCCAGTCTTAACAGCCTTTTGCACGCTGCGCCATCTTCGGTAAAATCATCCCAATTCATATCGGGATAACTCCAGTCAGCGAGACAACCTGGCTCATCTACTGTTGATCGGTCGAGAAAGTGCATGTTCAGTCTCTGTTGTTTAGCTTTAGCTTGAAAGTTTGAAAGCGGATCAAGCGATCAAAGTCGCGAATGATGGGATGCTGTTCCCCATAGTGATTTTGAAGTTTGTTTCTGAGTTCGATACCTTCCGCTGATTGGTGTTCACCATTTTCAATCAATGCGGTATAATCATATCTCCATTTTGATTCTGGCACCGGAGGAATCTGATTCACTCCCATCACATCATTCATGGCGGTGGAACTCTCTATGCCTTTGGTTTCCTCTTCTGGCGCAGCCGCTATCCACTCGCCATTTCCGTCCTGAAAAAGACGCCGAATACTCTCGCGTTTAACAGTGGATAGAACTTGTGGGCTGTGAGTGGTAACGATGAATTGAATGAGAGGGAAGGCATTTTGCAGCGCATCAAGAACGAGTTGTTGCCATTCCGGATGTAAGTGCATATCCACTTCATCAATCATGACGATGCCCGGCGTAAGAATCGCGGCGTTTTCACCAAACTGGGGATTAATGCGGGCGCAGCGGTGAGCAATGTCAGCCGCGAGTCCTATGGTATTTCGAAGACCATCACTGAGTAAATCGACAGGGAGCACCCCATGGTCCGGGTGCGTGGCAATCGGTCTTTTTTCCGCAGAGTCCCAAGCCAACGAATTCCAGCCAGTGGGCTTGAGTAGCGTGTCGACCGCCTGAGTAAGCGCCCGTAATTTTTCAGATGGTTTATGGAGCGATTCTATTCCAGAGTCTTTTTCACCTTGAGCCTCACCGCTAAATCGACCAAACCAATCCACAAACAATTTGTAGGATGACTTGGGGGAGAGAGAATCTTCATATCCGCTCTCACGCCCAGTATCGGGCTTGTTTCGATATAACTTCCCGAAAGTTAGTCGGCTTTGATCCCATAAACGCCCAGTGCCGTAATAAGCCATTAAGGGATAAGTCGGAATCACATCACTCTTTTCTCTTGTGAATATCACATTTTGATACCATAGTTTTTGCGCGAATTTCTGTAATTTTGCAGCCCCTGATCTTGAGGTGCGAGTCCCTTTCGCGACAGACTTACGAAATCGTTGCCATTCAATAGGGTTTTCTTCGCCATCAAAATAGGCCACGGCTTTTACTGAAACGGGAGACAGTTTTTGCATCGTTCCCAGGCGACTGCGCACGCGCCGCATATCCTCTGGATCAAAGCCTGGACTGGTTTCCTTCAGTAGCATGGTGCAGGGAAATGGCCAAAGCGCAATAGCCAATGCGTCCAAAATGGAAGTTTTTCCGCCGCCATTAGGAGCTACCAGTACCGTAAGCCTTTCATGAAAGCTCACGGATAGATTGGAAAAACACCGAAAGTTACCCAATTCTATGCTTGCGAGGCGCGTTGTTGGAAGATTGCTATTCATATCATTGATTTGTCACGTGGCAGCTTTTAACGTTAACTCCGTTGAATGATATCCAGTCATCAGTTCAGTTGCGAGTGTTTTGTGCGCAGAACTAGTCCAACTTGCCAGGATAAGCGCGTTGTATTTCTTGAATGAGGAATTCCGCAAAACTGCGGAGGCCAGTAAGTTGATGTGGGTTGAAATGGGACGGTTGATGATTTAGATTTTTTTTAAGATTTTTGAGCGTAGTCCAGTTCACAAAATCGACAGGGATATCCCCCTTCTCGTATTCAGGAAAGATGCGTTTGATTTCTGGTTCGTAATCTTTGGAATGGAGAGGATTTTCAAAATGCCGCCGCGTAGATTGGCCGTAGTCAAGCCATGTTTGGAGAACAGTGCCGTCATGATGCAGGGCAAAAAAGTCCTCGAAGTTGTGGTAGGAAAAAAGGAAATCAGGAATTCCGCGAGCTCTCTTGCTGTAGTTGTCTGCACAATTGAGGTCATTGCGATGGTAAAGATCAAAGTCAGCCCATATCTGAATGGAACCATTTTTGTTCTCCTTGCGCTTTTCTTTGTAGCGCCTCACCAGTAGCTTGCACTCGCCATTTTTTGCGATGGCACTCTCGGGAGCGATGAACATCAGCGGTGGCTGGAATTCTCCCACTTCTGTGGCCTGATCATCGAGAAAGCCTTGCAAACGCCGGAGATAAGCCCACTCGGACTTTCCCTCACAAACAATGAAATGGCGACGTGTTGACATGGACGATCAGAGAGCGGGATGTGGGATGGCCGAGTAGAAACCAGCGAGGTATTGTTTGCGGAAATTGTGCACATTACGCAGATCCTCGCCGTCATTTTTGAATTCGGCAAGGCGGCGCACGATGGTGCCATTAGCAACAGTCTTTCGCACTAGCGCAATTTCCGACAGGCGAAGCACGGAGTCGTCGAGAATGTCGGTATTGTGCGTAGTGAAAATCAACTGCGCTCCCGTGGCATTGTGTCTGCGGTTCTTGTAGAGTGAAAGGATTTCTCTCAGCAGCAGCGCATGCAAAGAGCATTCCAGTTCGTCCACCACAAAGACTCCACCCACTTTCAACGAATAGAGGATCAGGCCAACTAAGCCAGCGAGGCGTTGCGTACCAGCTGATTCGGTTTTGACGAAATTGAGATAAACGGGATTTCCCGTGACGTCCATTCGGATGGAGTGAATGAGAGGTTCTGTTCGTATTTTGATGTTTTGATCAAGGCCTGAATCACTCTTCCTAATCAGGTATGTAGAGACAACCGACTGATCCTCTGCAAAGTCAATTTTTTGAATATCAATGTCCAAACGACGGATAACTTCTGTGATTTCTTTCAGTGCGGCATCTTCATTAAAATTCATCGCCTGCGCTAAAAATTCTATGGAAGCTTTCAGCGGAACTGTGTGCTCATTATCAAGAATCTGAATTTTCTTTAGAAAGAAATCGTGCGCAGTTTTCAAATCTGCATGCAGTCCAGCATAAGATTCCCCAATACGACTGAGGAACAATCTGTTTTGTCGCCCTTCGCCATCCGAGCATTCTACACGCAGAATATCTGTCAACTTTAGCTGATCGTAGCTTTTGTTAATGATTTTGTGGAAGGGAAACAACAGCCCAGCTTTGATCTCATACAATACATCACCATTTTTACTAAGCCGTTCCGACTTGATTTCAAAGCAATCAAAGCAGATACGATACTCAAAAAGGGTATCTTCATAAGTAAACTCAAGGCGAAACTGGGTATCGGCGTACTTTCGATAGAGCTCATTCGGTTCGTAAACATCTTTGGGCTTCGCTCCATTCAATACCATCTGATCCAAGGCTTTGAGCGCTTTGATAATATTGGTTTTGCCCGAAGCATTTGCGCCGAAGAAAGCAAGACAAGGAACGACACGCTTTCCTCCCTTTTTAAAAAAAGGCATCACTTCCGCCTCTTTGTAGCCGTTTGGGGCCTTGCCCTCGGCATAAGTAAAGTCGAGGGTCAGGTCGAGAATCGACCGGAAATTTTGGATATGGAACGAAGTGATCATGATATTTCGGCGTTTTTGGCCTGACCAGGTTACCTCAGCGCCCAAAAATGGCAATGATAAACATTTTTTTTGCTCATCTTTTGGTGACTGATTCGGTGATGCACGCCTGGGCAAGCAATGTCTGCAGATCGTAGTTGACTGAGCAAACGCCCCAACCTGGTTCTTCTTTAAATGGATGCTGCAGATAATACGGTCCTTCAACTGAATCGTCCTCGCCAACCAGCACAATGGCGAGGTGGTATTTATCGCCCTGGTTCCAGCTATGGAAAATCTCGTTTTTCGTAACGGTAATGGTCGTAGCACCTTTGACACGTCCTTTCACCTCAATGTGTCGGGAAACAGGCACGGGGCCATCCGATGACGGAAGGTAGGCGGTGAGATCCCATCCACATTTTTGCGCGGAGACATCGACGACCCGGCATCCTCGCGCCTCTTCCGCCGCACGCACCGCATTCATGGCAAGCATTTCAATGCGGGAGCGCGCCAACGGGTCTGCCGAAAATGCTGCTACAGCAGAATTCTCGGGAGTTTCTCCTCTGAGCTTTTTCATAAGGCCCTGAGGAATGACCAGAGCGCCACCAAGCACAATCGGCGTGCCATTGGTCACGTGACGCATGGACTGGAGTTCACGCTTCCGATTTTCCAGGCGTCCGTTGAGGTCGTTGATGGTGCGCTGGATATTGTCCAGATTCAGCCTGACATCTTTTCCTGCTTCCTGATCCTCTTTGAGTCGGACCCAGCGATCCGACCAGTAGGAAATTTCCTTCGTTAATCGGGCATGAACTGCGGCAAGCGTTTTGTCCACGTGGGCAATGCGGCGATCGGCCACCTCGCTGAAATGCTCCGGCACCAAGGTTGATGCGGCAAGAGCCAAAGCGCGATGCTCCTGATCGGCTTGGAGCCAGTCAGACTGCAGGAGTTCTTCACAAAGCGGCTTATCCTCTGCCGCAAGTGGTTCATAATCAAGATGAGGAGCCCAGCCGGCGAAGCTAGCCTTGCCATCTGAGGTGACACGGACGAACTGCAAGCGTTTTGACAGCACCGTGCCGTCACCTGATTTGATTTCGTGCGTGATGAGAAAAAGAAGTGATGCATCCCATCCCTCGTCCGCAGAATCGACCAAGATCGCTCCCTGTCGCATCAGATTGCTATGCTGCTCCAGAATCAGATCGCTGACTGCGAGCATGAGCGGATGGCCGGGATGAATCATCTGTGCGAAAGGAAGATTCGGCCGATCCAGAGGCTGGACTGCCTCCTTGGTAAAACACACACGCTCATAACGCCGCAGCACGGGAGCCAGTTCTCTGCGATTGCGTCCGCTGATCTGCCGATCCCTTTCACGAATCAATGAGGGCACGTGCGTGATCTCAAATCGGCCGGCTTCCCGGGGATACATGGTGCCATTGAGACTCTCAAAGGCCTTGGTAAAGAAGGAACGAACAAAGAAGGGTTGCAGGCGTCGTGCCTCGGCGATTTCCATCTGCTCTTTCACGGCGAAAAGACGCTCCTGACTCATCGTTTCCTGGGCGAGAGCATTGCGTTCCAGCAATTCTTTGATGTGATCGGTATCCAGCGCATGGTCGATACTTCTCAGTCGCTCGGCATGCCGTTCGGGCTGATCATTGTAGCGGATGGCATCCAGCAAAAGATCCTTCAGGCTACGCTCCTCGAAGACTTCGCCGAGAATGTCGAATACACGTCCGTTGAATGCCTCGTTGATGGTTTCGAGTTTTGTCAGGAGACGGTGATATACCTCGCCCTCCCGTGTCTCCTTGGCGACCAGGTTCCACAGATGACAGACCTGCTGTTGACCGATCCGGTGAATACGGCCAAAGCGCTGTTCCAATCGATTCGGATTCCAGGGAAGGTCATAATTGACCATGAGATTGGCATTCTGCAGGTTCACACCCTCACCCGCGGCATCGGTAGCCAAGAGGATGCGAACCTCTGGATCAGATCGGAACATTTCCTGCCGTTTGCGCCGCTCATCCCTATGGACGCCACCGTGAATAGTCGTAATCGCCGCAGGCGTGCCCAGCACTCCGGTAATTCTGCGTTCCAGATAATTCAGTGTGTCTTTGTGCTCGGTGAAAACAATCATTTTGCGCTGCCGTCCCTCAGAATCGCGCATGAGAGGATTGTTTTGGAGAATCTGTGACAGCTCGTCCCATTTCCGGTCTTGCTCTGAATCGACAACAGCTCTCGCCTGCGCGACCAAATCAGCAAGAATGATGATTTCCGCTTCGAGTTCAGCGATGGTTTCCGCAGCGGTGGCAGTATCCACCAGTTTTTCTTCGAGATCTTCTTGCTCGGCAGCAGTCAAATCATCGTCATCTTCGGGCGGAGCTTCTAGCGTCTGTGACTGAAACTGCTGCCCTCTCGACAAAAGTTTTTCCTGTTGCAGTCGATTTTCCAACCGCTCTTTGCGGCGCTTCAGCGATTGATAGATGGCCTCTGGGCTAGACGCCAGTCGGCGCTGGAGTGCCGTCAGAGCAAAGCCGACAGAGCCCTTGCGCGCTCCGCTGAGGGCATCGGCCTTGCCCATTTCTGTTTTCACGTAGGAAGTTACTGCTTCATAGAGCGATGCCTCGATTTCTGAGAGTTTGTAATTGGCCGTGTAAGCCCGGCGCTCGGGAAACAAGCGTGTGCCATCGAAGCGAAGCATTTCCTCTTTCACCATTCTGCGCATCAAGTCACTCGCATCTGCTTTGTGAACGCCATCGACCTCGCGGAATTTTCCGTAGAATCTGTCGGAATCGAGAAGTGAGAGGAATAATTGAAAATCCTCCTCTTTGCCATTGTGTGGTGTGGCAGACATCAGAAGCAGATGCCTGGTTCTGGCACCAAGCTTTTCGGCAAAGATGAATCGACTCGTCTTCTTAATTTCGTTGCCGAAAAAGTGGGCAGAGAGTTTATGAGCCTCGTCAAAAATCACCAAGTCCCAGGATGCAGCGAGAATTTTTTCCTGAAGTTCCTCATTGCGTGACATCTGGTCGAGCCGAACGATCAAATGATCAAGATCCTCGAATGGATTACCAGTAGGCGTGGCTGCTTCGAGCGCATAGGAAAACACATGAAACTGAAGGCCGAATTTTTCAAAAAGCTCATCGCGCCATTGTTCCACCAGACTACCCGGCGCTACGACTAAGATTCGGCGAGAATCGGCTCTCATGATCAATTCGCGAATGTAGAGGCCCGCCATGATGGTTTTCCCCGCACCTGGATCGTCGGCCAAGACAAAGCGCAAAGGCTGACGTGGGAGCATCGATTCATAAACGGCAGTAATTTGGTGAGGTAGAGGCTCAACATTAGAGGTGTGCACTGCCATCATGGGATCGAAAAGAAATGCCAAGTCGATACGCTTCGCCTCAACAGCCAACTTAAATGCCTCCCCATCACCATCAAAAGACCATGGCCGCTCCTTGCGGGCAACTTCGAGCGCTTGTTCATCCGACCTGCAGATGAGGCGCTCCCTCAAGTCACCGCTGGGCGTTTTGTAAATCACCTGAATAGCTTCCTTGCCCATCGGCACTACCGCAACTACAGTAGAAATGGCTGATGGTTCAAGTCCAGCAATAGCCAAACCAGGAATTATGTTTTCGATTCGCATTGATAAAGGCGCAAAAAGCTAAAATTATCGATCAGTGGATTGCAAGACTATTCCATTTATGAAGATTAATTTTATTCTTATCCTGTTTGTAAAATTCAGGAGTGCTGCTTCGCCCGACTACCACCAGAGTCATCAAGTCCGGTTGCCTAGGCGCACGGGCTAAAATCGCCAGCCAGAGGGAGGTCGCAGCAGAGATAACGAACATTTTTGCCAGAGATACCAGAGCTATGACAAAAATGCGATAGGGCATCTGTTGATCAGTTCCACAGGCCTAACCGCCTTCAAGCATGCAACATTTCAACTCGTATCTTCCAGTAGCATCAATCCCCGCCCTCCCCTGCCCTTCCCGCGAGGCGCCACGTAAGTTAGGAGCGTTCCTCGCGATCATCAGTACCCGCGAAGAATAATTTCCGAAAAAAGGCAAAAATAGATTTGACAGTGTAGGCACTTTTGAGCTAGTTTCTCGCCCCGCGCTGAAAGGCGCAACTAATGGTAACCGCGGGATGGAGCAGCCAGGTAGCTCGTCAGGCTCATAACCTGAAGGTCGTAGGTTCAAATCCTACTCCCGCAACC
This sequence comes from Verrucomicrobiota bacterium, assembly GCA_004293285.1. Lineage (GTDB taxonomy): Bacteria > Verrucomicrobiota > Verrucomicrobiia > Verrucomicrobiales > Akkermansiaceae > UBA956. The sequence goes on from RDYF01000087.1 coordinate 15,544, forward strand.
AAAATCAACCCTTAAGCCTCAACGGTTTGAGGGTTTTTTTGTGAACTATTCCTCAGGGGTTTGAACACTTCGTGGAAGCCATCTCTTTTGACCCAGGATCACAAGCTGATTACGAAAAACGCCTCTGTTGCTAGGCCGGATCTGGGATTTCTGATGGGAGCGCCCTGCTCGATGGCGAGGTGCTTTATCTGCCAAGTCGACGCAAAAAAGGCCGACTGCGTCTTGCGCAATCGGCCTTTGAAGAATGATTGAATCGGTAATGCTTACGCTTCTGCGGTCGCAGCGGCCTCTGATAGGAGCGGCATCGGTCATACGAGCACCGAGCTTGGTGATGCGGCAATAGCCACCGGGACGCGAAGCGGCTGCGGGAGCCACTTCGGCGAACAATTTTTGCACCACATCTTTTTGGCGCAGGAATGCGATGGCCTGACGGCGAGCGTGAAGGTCACCACTCTTACCAAGAGTGACCATCTTCTCTGCCACAGGGCGCAGTGCTTTCGCCTTGCCGAGGGTGGTTTTGATACGTCCGTGCTCGATCAGGCTGCAAGCCAGATTTGCGAGCAAGGAACGGCGATGCGCTGCGGTGCGCTTAAGTTTGGATTTACTGCTACGATGTCTCATCGGAAATGTTCTTTCTAGTTAGGGATCAGGAATTGGGAATGGTTTAGTCGTCAAGGTTCTGTGCAATCAAGTCAGCAAGACCCACTTGAGATTCGTCGTCGGAACCAAGGCGTGGTGCACGGAAGGCAACAGATGGACCCGAGTAAAGCGATGGATCGATGTTGATTTCGTTGAGCGACTTCTTACCGAAGTTGCGATACTTCAGCATTTCTGCTTCGCTCTTCGTGGCCAACTGACCAACGGTGGTGATATTGGCATTGTTGAGGCAGTTCGCCGCGCGGACGGAAAGCTCGATCTCGTTCACGCTCATGCCGAGAAGTTTCTTCAGAGCAGCGTTTTCTTCCGTCGACTCCGCTGGAGCGGCGTCGAAGTTCACCAACTTGTCGTCGTAGTTCACGAAGACATCGAGGTGGTGGCGGAGGATCGCAGAAGCTTGGAGCAATGCGTCTTGAGGAGTGATGCGACCATCGGTCCAGATGTCGAGAATGAGCTCATCGAAGTCCGTCATTTGACCCACGCGAGTGGTGTCAACGGCATACTTCACACGAGTGACGGGCGAGAAAATCGAGTCAATTGCGATCACGCCGATCGCTTGATCTTTGCGCTTGTTTTCTTCACCGGTGGAGAAGCCACGGCCCACGCGAACTTCAAATTCGCAATCGAACTTCACCTTGCGGTCGAGGGTGCAGATCAGTTGATCTTTGTTCACCACTTCATACATATTGTCCTCAATGATGTCGCCTGCGGTGACAATGCCATCGCGCTCCACCGAGATTTTCAAGATGCGAGGCTCTTTGTCGTGATGCAAAAACTTTACTTTCTTCAAGTTCAAGATGATGTCAGTCACATCTTCCACCACGCCAGGGAGGCTGGAAAACTCATGCATCACACCGGCGATGCGCACGGAAGTGATGGAGGCACCCTCGAGAGAGCCGAGCAAAACGCGGCGCAGGGAGTTGCCGAGAGTGTGACCATAACCGCGCTCGAAAGGACCAGCGACGAACTGGGCATAGACATCGCGACCGAGTTGCTTCACTTTTTTGGTATCTTGTACTTCTTCAGTTTCAGTAGACATAGTGGTTATCATTGAGCCGGGTTACCCTCTCGGTGCGAGCATGACTACACTCAAGAAGAGCATAGCAGAGAGGACCTACGGCAATTTTGATGCGCTCACGGGAGGGCGAATGAACGGCATTACCAACAAAAATGCAATTGATTTTTTCAATTTTTTCCAATCTGGCAGAATTGTGGCGAAAAAAGAATTGTTAATAATGCTCATTTATTCATTGAAGACCAGTGGATTTGCGCTATTTTCCCAATCGCAACCCATGCAATCCCATGAGTAACTATAAATCCAAGAAAAACCTAACCCGTTTCACGTATGAAAATTCCGCCTTCCTCGGTTGGCGGCTTTACATCACCCGAAAAGGGAAATCCTTTGTGAAGTATTTCTCTGATCGCCAATACGGAGGCCCGAAAGAATCGCTTGCCGCTGCTGAAGCTGCCTTGAATGAACTGAAAGAAGTTCTTACAAAAGCCAAGCTGGTGGATGGTAAGTTTTCCGACACCACTGTGAAAAAGGGCATGAAAATCCTCAAACCTAAAAAGTAATCGACCGCGGATAAAGTTTTGCTTGCGCAGTGCTCGATCCTCGCTTTGATGATTCTGCGTGAGCCAAACACACTCCATCGGTCTTTACTGGTATCGCCGAGATCTTCGGATTTCCGATAACCTGATCCTGCAAACCGCTTCGCAGTCATGCCAAGCGGTTTTGCCTTGTTACGTCGTATCCACTTGGGAGAAGTCGCACTCGTGGACGGGACCGAACCGTCAGCAATTTCTCTGCGACTGCTTGCGCTCGCTCGATGCCAATCTGCGTTCGATCGGCAGTCGACTCGTCATTCGCCATGGTCGTGCCGTGGAAGTGCTGCGTCAACTGCTGATCGAGACAAGAGCCACGGCTCTCTATTTCCAGAAAGACCCCGATCCTTTTGGAAAATCCACAGAGCAAGAGGTCGCAGCCATGTGTCAGGAAATGGGTGTCGAGGTCATCGCCATCCACGACGTCAGTCTCCACTCGCCCGAGGAAATCCTGACCGGAGGAGGGCAGCCCTACCGCGTCTACACACCGTATTCGAAAAACTGGCTCGCTCAACCCAAGCACAAACCTGTTGCTACCCTGACCCATCTTTCCACGCCTAGCACCCCGGCATCGGATCCGCTCCCCACCCTAGAAACATGGGGGCTGCATCCAAGCGGGGCAGAGATTTTGCCTGCGGGAGAAAAAGCCGCTCGTCAGCGTTTCCGTCAGGCACTGCAAGAACGAATTGCGCACTACGGCGAGCGTCGCGATCTCCCCGCGCTGGCTGGCACCACACGCATCAGCCAAGATCTCCGCTGGGGACTGCTGTCGATTCGCAGCATTTACGCGGCAACGACCCAAGCGATGGAACAAGCCCCCGCGGCTCAGCGTGAAAATTTTCACATCTACCTCAAAGAACTCGCTTGGCGGGAATTTTATGGCGTGGGATCAGCCCGATGAAAAACTCACGGCTTGGCAGCAAGGAAAAACGGGATTTCCCATTGTCGATGCCGGCATGCGCGAGTTGCTTGCCACCGGTCACATGCACAATCGCGTGCGCATGATTGTCGCAATGTTTCTCACCAAAGACCTTCACTACGACTGGCGCTTGGGAGAAAGCTGGTTCATGCAGCATTTGATCGATGGAGAAATCGCCTCGAATAATGGTGGATGGCAGTGGTCGGCCGGCACGGGAGCCGATGCAGCGCCGTATTTTCGCATCCAAAACCCATGGTCGCAAACGCAGCGCTTTGATCCCCAGGGCATCTACATCAAACGCTGGGTGCCAGAATTGGCCCAGGTGCCCGCCAAATTGCTCCAAGCCCCTCCGCCTCCAGGGCGATCGATTGCAGCGGGTTACCCTACACCGATCGTCGATCACGATACCGAGCGCAAACGCACACTCGCGTTTTTTCAACAGCACAAAGAACGCCAATCATAGCCGCGGGCGAATCTCATCGGCCTGCCATATGGCTTCAGGTTGCCCGTGGTGCATGACCCAAAGTTCCCCTCTATCACCCATGCCGATCACTTCGATCTCGCGCTCTTCTCCCTGTGTTTTGAGTCGCACCCAGCGTCCACGCAAAAGGCAGCGACTCCTGACTTGATCCATCAAACGACCACGGTCGGACTCCAGTTCAGACAGCGCACGACGCAGGGAAAGGATGATTTTTTCGATCAAATCTCGGGGCTCGACCTCCAAACCGGTCTGCAAAAAAATCGAAGTGGCCGTGTCTTTCATGGCCTCCGGAAAGGTTTTTACATGAGCATTGACGCCCATGCCAATGATCACGACATCATCCACAATCTCAACCAAAATGCCCGCGAGTTTTTTGCCATCGATCCAGACATCATTGGGCCATTTGATGCCAGCATGCACGCCGCATTCCTCACGCAACACTTCAGCAATCGCCCACGCCGCCATCAAGGCCATCAAAGGCCACTCGCTGCGGGGCGAAGTCGGACGTATCCAATAGGAAAACGCCAATCCCTCACCCGCAGGACAATGCCAAGCATTGCCTCGCCGACCCCGCCCTGCGGTCTGTTCGCGCGCCCAAACGACACCGCAGTCTTCATCGGCAGCACAAGCCCAATCGCGAGCCACGTCATTAGTCGACCCCACCTCCGCGTGGTAGCGGTAGTTTACTCCTTCAGAATTAGTCCAGAGACGAATCATTCGACAAAATCCAATGCCAAATCCATCGCTTTGACGGAATGCGTCAAGGCCCCCACGGAAATGAAGTCCACTCCAGTGAACGCAATGGCGCGCACACTTTCCAGCGTCACTCCCCCACTCGCTTCCAACATGGGCCGCGTTCGCAAACCTCGCATTTCCACAGCCTGACGCAGTTGCTCGATCGACATGTTGTCGAGCAAAATGTAATCCACTTCCGGCATGGCAAGGAAGTCGCTTACCTGATCAAGATGATCGGCTTCGACTTCGATCTCGACCTCAGGATGGTCCTGCAAAAGTTTTTGCATGGATGCCTGCATCGCCTGCAAGCCCCCTTCCGACACCAGGTGGTTGTCCTTTACCATGACACGATCATATAGTCCCATGCGATGATTCGTGCCGCCCCCACAAACCACGGCAGCTTTTTCCAGAAATCGCCAACCGGGAGTCGTCTTGCGCGTGTCGAGAATTTTCGCCTTCGTGCCATCGACCGCTTTCACGTATTCATAGGTCTGCGTGGCAATTCCACTCAAACGCTGCATAAAATTCAACGCAGTGCGCTCCGCGGTCAGAATCGACCGTGCCGATCCCTCGATTTTCATGATAATGGCCTGATGAGTCACCCGCGCGCCATCTTCAATCAATCGTGTGACAACCAGCGTAGGATCCACCCGACGAAAGACTTCCTCTGCCAATTCCGTGCCAGCAATTACCCCCTCTTGACGAGAAACAAGCAGGGCCGTGGCTTTACGATCCGCGTTGACAAAGTACTCTGCCGTCAAATCGCCCGAGCCAATGTCCTCTGCCAAAGCTCGCTCGATTAACCAGTCGTGTTGTGCAACATTCACTGCGCTTAGCTAGCGACAAAAAACGCGGAAATCAAGAGACATTTCCGACCAATCAAATCTCTCCGTCGCAAAGTGGGTGTTTCCTAGGGATGACACAGTTTCATCTTAGCAATCGACTAAAATGTATGGTATGTCGTGCCCCATGTCAGACATCAACATTGCGATTGTCGGCAATTTGCCAACGCACGCGCTCGAAGCTCGATGAAGTCGGTGACAAATTCGGCATCGACGTTCGCTATCAAAGCTATGAAGAACTGCTCAACGACCCGAACGTCCACGCGGTGCACATCAACTCCCCCATCCCCGACCACGCCGCACAGACCATTGCTGCGCTCAAAGCCGGCAAACACGTTGCTTGCACCGTGCCCATGGCGACTTCGGTGGAAGACTGCAAAACGATTGTCGACCTGGTCAAACAAACGGGACTGAAGTACATGATGATGGAAACCGTCGTCTATGCTCGGGAGTTCCTGTTCATGAAAGAGCTCTACGACAAACAAGACATGGAAGGTTGGCCTGGTTACTGGCCTGGTTTGCCACCGATGCACTATGCCACTCACTGCGTTGGCCCGATTCTTGGTCTCACGCGCGGGCAAGCGGAATACGTCTCTTGCTTTGGCTCGGGCACCATCGATGAATCGATGCATTCTTGCTACGGTTCGCCCTACGCAGTGGAAACCACGCACATCAAGTTCAAGGACAGCGATCTTTCGGCTCACCTCTACCGCTCGCTGTTCGATGTGGCACGTCAATACCGCGAGTCATTTGAAGTTTACGGTCAGAAAAAATCGGTCGAATGGCCACTCATCGAAGACCATCCGCTGGTCGTTCACACCGCCAAGAAGCCGGAACACGAAATCCCTGAGGAAGTGCAGTGCCCTGATTACGCTCACTACTTGCCCGAGGAAATTCAACTCTTTACCAAAGGCGGTGTCTACGGCGGTGAGTCGGGCGAAGAACACCTTTCGTTTACCCAAGGCGCTGGCCACGGTGGTTCTCACCCTCACCTCGTGTATCAGTTCGTCAAAATGCTGCAAAGCGGTGTCGACTCTTACCCGAACGCGATCGAGTCAGCCAACATCACCTGCACCGGCATTTTGGCGCACGAGTCCGCCCTCAAAGGCGGCGAAATCGTCCGACTCCCCGAGTGGACCCTTCGCTAACCTTTGGAACACGAGCTCAACACAAAACGTCGCAGGAATTCCTGCGACGTTTTTTTGTGCACCCTACCGGGATGAACAAAAAAATCGCCAGCAATCGCTGGCGATTTTCCCATGATAAAGCTAAACCCAGAAAATTAAGCAAGACGACGACGGCGAAGAGCCAGAGCGAGCAATCCGGTGGCACCAAGAACGGCGGTGGAAGGCTCAGGAACCGTCGTGAAAGAAACGTCGCGAAGACCAGCACCGTTACCGCCGCTACCCATGTTCAAGGTAATCGTGTTGGCATTGTCATAGCTGTAAGTCAAGCCATCACCACCGCTGAGGTTGTTGTATCCAAAAGAAACATCGCGAATGTCTACCAAAGCATAGGCACCGGCGAATTCAATCGTCAGAGAACGCGTAGGAAGAATGGCAAGCGAAATGCTGCTACTTGGTGAAGTGTAAGTTGAGTTGACCGTAAAGGTGTTCGCTCCCGTTGTCGAGAAAATCACATTACCATATCCTGGAACGCTGACCGTAAGAGGAGTGGATGAGTTGATCGTAGCGCCATTGTTAGCAATGAAGTCGAACGCGAAGTCGAGTGTAAAGGCACTGGCGTGAGCGGCCAGCAAACCAAAGAAACCAATGATGTATTTTTTCATAGGGGAGGAAGTGGTTGACGCGCTTTTTTATCAAATTCCGGAAACTTGTCAAATAAATCTTGAGAAAGATTGCTTATTTCGCGATTTTTTCTGCAAATCGTCCAAATTGCGTCGATTTCCTCCTTGCGCTCCCCCTTTTCATGAGTTAGCTACGCAGCGCCATGAACCGGAAAACCTCATTCATGATTCTCTCCCTCGCTGTGTCTGCATTCCTTGCGTCCTGCTCGCTGGGATCGGGATCACTTACTGGACATCAACATTCTCGTGATCACTGGAAGGTAAAAGAAGTGCAGCACGGCAATGCTTCTTGGTATTCGATCAAAACCAATCGCGGCACTCGCACTGCAAGCGGTGAAAGACTCTCGAACTACGCTTCGACAGCTGCACACAAAACTTTGCCGATGGGCACTCGCGTCCGCGTGACCAATGTGGCGAATGGAAAGTCGGAAGTGGTTCGCATCACCGATCGCGGTCCATACACCAAGGGTCGAATCATCGATGTCACGGTGGGATGTGCCGAGCGACTCGGCTTTTATTCGCGCGGCGTTGCCCCTGTGAAAGTGGAAGTTCTCCAGTAGTCAGGCCATCAGTCGAGCCAGATCAATCCTAGGGCATCAGCCGTTGCTCGCAGCATCTGCCACTCTTCCTCGTGAATGACTCCATCGGCATTCACTGCAAGCCGACAGAGGCTGAATGCTTGAGATTTCACCAAGGGGGACGCTTGTTCAAGGAGGCGCAGTGCGGCATCGACTTCAGCAAAGTTCGGCTCTCTGCTCGGCAGCTCGCGCTGGGTGAGTCGATGGTATTCTTGGAGCACTTGCTGACTCGCATTTTGGCTCGGGGCAAGCTGTCGAAAACAGGCCAACAACTCCGCCAGCGGCTCTTCCACATGAGCCAATTCATGCCATAGAATGGGCTTGGGCTTGCGATAGCCAAAGTAGCCTTCCAAATGTCGGTGAATGGCATGATAGAGCATCCACTCGAAAAGCGAAACCTGCCCGTCGGCCTCAATCATGGACTGCATGTCGGCACAGAACGACCGATATTCCAACAGTTGCATTTCTCGAAGCCAAGGAAAGGTGAGCTCCATTCGCGCAATTTTTTCCTTGGTCGACACCCCTTGGAAGATCGATTGCCATTTTTTGATTTCGTCCACCACCGCTGGCGATTGCGAAATTTGAGGCCATTGGTCCGCATCGGCGCACACGACCAGGGCCAGCATGCAGCCCTTAGCGTCATCGAGACTCCGAATCTCTCCTCTGCGCGCCATGGCAGTTCGCAATTCCTGCGCATGCGCTAGATCGAATGGCGCACTCGTGGGACTTGCCCCAGCAAAGGCCGACACCGATCCTTCAGGCGACGCAACCTGAGTCGCAGAGGATACTGGGTTACCAATCAGAGCATCGCGATCGATGGCTCGAATGCGTTCCTCGAGCGGTGGATGCGTTGCCAGCCATTGCTGAAAAAAACCGCTCCCTCCCGAAGTAAAAAGCAAATGCGCCGCCTCCGAGGCAGCAGCCGTGCTGAGTCGACGATTCCCACCGCGCATGATTTTTTTCAACGCGCCCGCAATCCCCTGCGGATTTCGCGTGAATTGCACCGCCGAGGCATCTGCCAAAAATTCGCGCTGACGCGATACCGCAGATTGAATGATGCGACCAAACAAGACCCCCAAAGACCCAATCAGCCAGAGAGAGACCCCTGTGACCAACAAAGCGACAATGAGTCCCGCATTCGATTTGTCCGAGCGCGAACTCGAAGATCGCGTGAAGCGAATTGAGGAAATCAGCCATCGGCCAAGCATGGCGATCATGAGCAAACCAAACACCCAACCGATTAAGTGTACATTGAGGCGCATATCACCATGGAGGATGTGAGAAAACTCGTGGGCGATCACGCCCTGCAGCTCATCACGAGTCAACTTTTGCAAGCAACCACGACTCACCCCGATCACAGCATTCGCGGGCTCTGTTCCAGCAGCAAAAGCATTGATCGATGTTTCATCATCCATCACCCAGACCTGGGGCATTGGAATCCCCGAGGCAATGGCCATTTCCTCTACGACATTGAGCAACTGTCGCTCCGCAGGCACCTGTGAGTGGAGATCAACTTGTCGCGCGCCCAAATCGAGCGCAATCACCGATCCCCCCTGCGACAGCTGCGATAGCTTGAAAATCGTGCCGCCTATCACCAGCAAAGCACCCGCTCCTGCAGTCCAGCATGCCATGGGCTGATTCCACCATTCGCCCTGCCATGCTTGGTCGCGTTTCCACAACTCCAACCCTGCGACCACGACAGCATAAAGGCATGCCACCGTGCCGATGACTCCGCCGGTGAACCAAAGGATCAACCACTTGGTACGCTTGAGAGCTTGATTCTGCGCTGCGAAAAAATTCATCCGGTCGCAAAGGACAGCAAGTTAAAAGGACACCCGGACTGTTTCACGCTCTTCGGGAACGCTGATTTCAAACAAGCTCGCCTTGTGGAAAGAAAACATGCCCGCAATGATGTTCGTGGGAAAGGCATCTCGCACATTGTTAAATGCCGTCACGGCATCGTTGTAGGCTTGTCGAGCAAAAGTCACGCGATTTTCGGTAGAGGTCAGTTCTTCCGTCAACTGCATCATGTTGCCATTTGCCTTCAAATCCGGATAAGCCTCGGAAACCGCGAACAATCGTCCCATGACTCCCCGCAGTTGCCCTTCGGCTTGTGCCAATTGCCCCAAGGCTCTGCCATCACTGGGATTGATCGCCGCAGAGGCACAAGCCGTCGCTGCTTGATTGCGCGCCGCAATCACCGCCTCCAGCGTGTCTCTCTCATACTTCATGAAGGCCTTCGCTGTTTCGACCAAGTTCGGAATCAAATCATATCGACGCTTCAACTGGATGTCGATCTGCGAAAAGGCGTTGTGAAACTGATTCCTCAATATCACCAATCGATTGTAGGTTTTCACCAACATGATCACAACAATCAAGACGAAAGCGAACAATACCAAAAAGGAGATCAGAATGGGCGACATAAGAAAGTAGTAATCGATTACCAGACACTTGCTCCTTTGGCGATTTGAAAATGCTTTGATTTTTCCAATACAAAAAACCAACCATTTTAGGCAAAAGGAATGGAGGCATGTGAGGCTTGTTTGCTTTTGAAAGAAGCAGCCTGCCCCAGGCCGCGAATGTTACCAGTGCCCAATTTGACTTACGGATTGGTCAAATATGATTGGGGGCGTCAATGCATGCGAACTGCAAGCTCTCCTCGGATCTTGAAGTGAAGGCACGGAAAGTTCGAGCACAAGTTCAATGGTCGTATGAAAGTGGCGTCGACTGGAGTTCAAGAACAGGATCCACCACCGCCAACATACGGGCGGCACCAGGAGGACTTGCGGGAAGCGATTTTTCCCATACCGTGCGCGGGGCTCTGTCCGAATTCTACCTTCAATCTTTTTTGGTCCAATGAACGCCATGCTGCAAGCATCAGCAGCTTGGGCGATCGAAATCGGGATGGTGAAATCCCAACCAAGCGAACTGTCGTATGGGAAAATCCTTCACAACGACGATTTCGCCGACTTCGTGTGACCGAACCCTCGTCTAATGTTCCGATTTTTTCCGGAAATGCAAAGGGGATGCGCCGTGCACTTCACGAAAAACCGATGCCATGTATTCGGGACTACTGAAGCCACAACGATCCGCAACTTGTGCCACGGATAGGTTGGTCTGTCGCAATAACGAAATGGCGTGCTCCACGCGGATGCGACGCATCGCCACTGCCGGTGACTGCCCCATCAATCGCTGGAATCGCAATTCCAATGCACGCCGACTCAGTCCCGATAGACGCGCCAAGTCATCGACACTCAGCGGCTTACTCAAATCACTTCGCATCGCCTGCAGCGCCTTTACCATTGCGGAATCAGCGTGTGCAAGACTGTCGGTTGATCTGCGTTCCACTACACCACGCGGCGCAATCCATATCTCTTTCGGTTCGTAATCACCCGGCTCCATCATCCGTTCGAGTTCACGCGCTGCAGTATAGCCAATCAACTCGGAATCAAGCTCAACAGCCGAAATGGGCACGGGAGTCACTTCACAGAACAAATGATCATCCGAGCCACTCAAAACGGCAACCTCTTCAGGCACCGCCAGACCAGCACGCTGGCAGGCGTAGATCAGGTCGCGCGCACCACTACTGTTCCAAGTAAACATCGCAACCGGCTTGGGCAACGATTGCAACCACGCCACCAAGCGCTTCATATCGTCATTTCCCGCTAAAGCCAGGGAGTCGGCGACGGAGTAGACCCTGCAAGGATATTGCCATTTTTTCAGCGCCGCCGCAAAGGCATTTTGGTGCGCTTGGACGTAATCGAGTTCGAGCTGACTGAAATACCCGAAGCTACGAAATCCGCGCGCGACGAGATGCTCGGCGGCTATGCGTGCAGCGGAAGACTGATCGGATATCACGCGCGGAAATTTGACTTTCGGCAAGGTGATCGCCGAGACATTCACCACCGGGATCTGCAAGCGCTTCAAACGCTGCGCTAAGTCCACTAACCCAACACGCGCAATCACCCCATCGCCCTGCCAACCCATGGGCAACCATCGACGCTGTTCCAATCCACGCGGCTCAACGAATAATTCCCACCCCCCTCGCTCTTGACTGAAACGATTGACCCCCTCAATCAACTTGCGCCCCCAGGTTGTGGAGGTATCGACCAATACCGCAACTCGCTTCTGCGAGATCGAAAGTTTTTTGCGTGAAGATGTCTTTTTCATGGGTGCGCAATTTCATAGAAATTATGCGCATTCACCCCTAGTGATCAATCACCAATTGTGATACTTTTCGATTGCGTGTCGATGCTTCCGCATGGACAGGCGAAACACAAAAACCCCAAAGCATTCGCTGCACTTTTTTTATGCATATCGCACCCGCTACCCACTATCGTTCCGTTCACACCATTCCACTGCAAGCAGATTTTGCCGTTATCGGCGGCGGGCTTGCGGGAGTTTGCGCTGCCATTTCTGCCGCTCGTGAGGGCTTGAAAGTCGTTTTAGTTCAAGACCGACCCGTACTCGGTGGCAATGCCTCCAGTGAAGTGCGTCTGTGGATTTTGGGCGCGACTTCACACATGGGCAACAACAACCGCTGGGCCCGCGAGGGCGGCGTGATCGATGAAATTCTCGTCGAAAACATGGCTCGCAATCCCGAAGGAAACCCTTTGATTCTCGATACCGTATTGCTGGAATATGTGCTGAAGGAAAGCAACATCACTCTTCTGCTCAATACTGCTGTTCACGATTTGGAGAAGTCGAACGACGACACGATTCGCTCGATCCGTGCGTTTTGCTCACAAAATTCCACTTGCTACGAAATCAACGCACCACTTTTCTGCGATGCCAGTGGCGATGGCATTGTCGGTTTTCTCGCCGGTGCCGCCTTTCGCATCGGCGCGGAATCGCGCGACGAATTTGGCGAAAAGTTCGCCCCCGCTGTCGCCTCTTCCGAGCTTCTTGGGCATTCGATTTACTTCTACTCGAAAGACACCGGGCGCCCCGTGCGCTTTACACCACCGGCATTTGCGTTAGACGACATCACCCAAATCCCTCGCTGGCGCGATTTCAAGGCGGGCCAAGACGGCTGCCGTTTGTGGTGGCTGGAGTGGGGTGGCTCGATCGATACGGTACACGATAGCGAAACCATCAAAATGGAACTCTGGAAAGTCGCTTATGGTGTCTGGAATCACATCAAAAATTCCGGACTTTTTCCCGAGGCTGAAACACTGACTCTCGAGTGGGTGGGAACCATTCCCGGCAAACGCGAGAGTCGACGCTTTGAAGGTGACCTGATGCTGATTCAGCAGGACATTGTCGAACAACGCACTTATCCCGATGCCGTTTCTTTTGGTGGTTGGGCCATTGACCTTCACCCCGTCGAAGGCGTCTACAGTGCCCAGCCTGGCTGCACGCAATGGCATTCGAAAGGCGTTTATCAAATCCCTTGGCGCACCATGTACAGTCGAAACATCGCCAACCTCATGCTCGCCGGTCGCATCATCAGTGCTTCTCACGTGGCCTTTGCGAGCACACGCGTCATGGCTACCTGTGCTCACAGCGCTCAAGCGGTGGGGATGGCGGCAGCGATCTGCCGTCGCGACGGCTTACTCCCCCGCGATCTTGTAGAACCCAAGCGCATGCAGGAATTGCAACAACGCCTCCTGCGCAAGGGACAGTACATTCCCGGCGTCTCGCTTCATGAGGACAAAGATCTTGCTCGCCAAGCTCAGATCGAAGCCTCGAGCGAACTGGCTCTGGCGCAATTGGCTCCTTCAGGTGAAACCATGCCACTTGATTCTTCTTGGGCGATGATGCTACCGCTGCCCGCAGGATCATGCCCGAAAATCACATTCCTGGTCGATGCCGCTACCGACACAACCTTACGAGCGGAATTGCGGATTAGTGAAAAATCAGACAATCACACGCCCGATGTCACACTAGCGAGCTTGGATCTCGCCGTCGCCGCAGGAAAAAATCAAGCGCTAGAGCTCAACTTCCCTGCCCTCTTGGACCAAAATCGCTATGCCTTTGTTTGTCTTTTGAAAAACGAACAGGTCGCTGTTCACCTCAGCGATCAACGTCTCACCGGCGTGTTGGCCCTATGCCAGGCGGGCAATAAGGCCGTGGCCAAATCCAATACCCAAAGTCCCCCGCCCGACATTGGCATTGATACCTTCGAATTCTGGACTCCCAAACGTCGGCCCGCCGGACAAAACTTGGCACTGCGCTGCGACCCTCCGCTGCACTCCTTTGGCACAGAACAACTGCGCAATGGCTTCAGTCGACCCATCCGCAATGCCAATGCGTGGGTGGCAGACTTTTCGGATCAGACTCCTAAACTCCAACTTTCGTGGGAGCAGAAACAAACCATCTCAACCATTGAATTGGATTTCGATACAGACTTTGATCACCCGATGGAATCGGTGTTGATGGGACACCCCGAGCGCGTGATGCCGTTTTGTGTGAGCGACATCACCGTGCTCTATCGACCCGCCCATGCCGCGAAAGACGCAGACCTTGTGCCACTGATACAGATTCAAGATCATCATCACTCGCAGCGCGTCATCGCTCTCGAATCGCCGATCGAGACCGATTGCCTAGTCTTTTCACTGCGCCAGCAGCCCCACTCTCCCCCTGCCTCCCTCTTCGCGATCCGCTGCTTCAGCTGATGGCGATGGAAAAAACAAAACCCAACTCCATGAAAAACCCAAAAATCTCACGGTCGCACAAGCTCCTACGCCTCCAGGCGAGGCAAGGCTTCACGCTGATCGTGACGATATCCCTCCTGGTGCTGCTGACTCTGATTGCGATTGGCTTGCTCGGTCTCAGCAGCACCAGCATTCGCAATTCGAGTCGCATCAATGCACAAGGCATGGCGCGAGCGAATGCACGCATGGCCTTGCTTTTGGCCATCGGCTCTCTGCAACAGCAGACCGGCGCTGACCAACGCATCACCTTATCGGCACAAAGCATGAGCGCCACGGCTCCTCTGCAACCGCACTGGACGGGAGCCACTGCGGTCCAGGCATCGCTTCTTCAATCTGATCCCAAACAGGCGAATGTACAATGGCTGGTTAGCGGTGTTCAACCTGATCCCAATGCCACTCTCACACACTCGAACTCGGCGGAAAACGGCAATGCACTGCGTTTGGGGACTTTTCGCAGTCTCCAAAACGCGAGCGCGGAAGTACTGGCGCCACTGGTCACGGTGCAGCACTCCCAACATCCCGGTCGCTATGCTTGGTGGATCAGCGATGAAGGCGCAAAGGCCCGAGTCGACCTGAAAGCAAGGGATCAATCACGAAACGATAGCGAACGACTCGCACGGTCGCAATCCGCCATGGAGCCCGATCTTGGCTTTATGGGACCCGATTGGGCCAATCTCGCTGCTCGTCAATCATTTGACAAAAATTCTTTGGTATCTCTGCCGACGCTATCCCTCGCCACAGCTGATTCTTCGCTGGGCAAGGATTGGTTTCATGATCTCAGCACCGGTGCCTGCGGACTACCCGTCAATGTCGTCGAAGGTGGCATGAAAGCCGATCTATCGATCATCTTTGATCGCTCGCAGCTCTCTCGTCCATTCGGAGAACGATACCTCGGTGCCGTGGCCAGTCCCACGAATTGGCAGGGATCGTCGATTTATGATTTCAGTGTTCGCCAATCCAATCGATTTTTCTTGAGCAACCACTTGACCAATAGCGGCGCAAGTAACGTCGGCCCCAACTGGGGCAATCTCTGGAACTACGCGATGCTTTGGCAAGGAGTCAACTCGCAGCAAATGAATCTGCTCAGTGCACATCCCTTGGTTGATACCGACTTGCGTTTCAAGAACTGGATTCCCTATACCAATCACAATCAAGGCGCTTTTCGTCGGGATATCCAACACACCAACAGCAGCGTCGCCCCGGTTTTATCGCTGTTTCAGATGGGATTCCGACTCAATTCCGAGCTCACTACCCCACCGACCAACCCTCCTCTCTATCGGGCGCAAATTGGCATTCAGCCTGTCATTGGGCTATGGAACCCTTACAATATTGCAATCCGTGCACAGCCGTATCGTTTTGACTGGGGTTTGTATCCGCATTTCCGTTTCAACTACGCCCGTCCGATGGGGAATGGCACGTTTATCGATGGCAGAAATACAGATTTATGGCTGCGCGAAGAGTGGACGATGGGCGGCAACCCTGTTCCCACCCCAAGTGATGGCACCGCAGGCCGATGGCTGCCCATGGAAACTCCAGCGATCGATTTGCAACCAGGGGAGTTTCGCATTTTTTCCGTGCTCAATCGCGTTCGCGTGCAATCAGGTCAGGTCTACCGACTCGATCCGGGATGGAACGAAAACGGCGCCTTCATTCTCGATTTGAAAGATGCCAGCGGCAATGTTCGCCTCGTTCCCCAAGGTTATCGCGCATGGTTTGGCGAAATCGTGCTTCAAGATACTCAAAGCAACACGGTCCGCACGAAGTTCCCCACGATGGATCTCAATTCGGTGGCAGCAAACTGGATGACCATCAAGTCGGGCAATCATGTTCTGATGCGTGCAAACGAATTCTTCAACGGCGGCGCGACACCCAACGTCGGCACTTTTCGCGTACCCGAGCCTGTTGTCAGTGGATCAAATGGCACTCTCAATACCATCAAAACCACGTATCTCATCGAAGACATCGCCAATGACCGTGTGACACCTCACATCGCCACTTGGCGCTTCGTGGCTCGCACGACCAATCAAATGGAAGCGCCAGACCAAGACCAAGCGCTCCGTGGTTGGATCGATACCAATCCACGCTTTCTTTGTTCGAACTCTCTGTGGGATGGATCGCGCATCGACAGCTCGAACCAGCGTCAGGGATGGCACGTCGCCTCGCCTTTCCAAGGTGCCTGGAATTCCCCAGGTCGCGCGCGCATCGTGGGCGATGGCCGAGGAGGCAATCGTGGGCTCTGGTCGGAAGGCGGCAGCGCCATTTCGGAACCCGAAATCAATCGCGCAGGTTCTCGCTTCCAGGGATTTGGCGGAGCCGCCGACACGATGGCAGGTGGAAAAAATCATGTCATTCTCTATGATGTTCCGCGCTCGCCCCTCGTCTCAATCGGCCAATTCCAACATGCTCAACTGTCGCGCTACCAATTTGAACCAGGCTTTGTCGTGGGCAATTCCTATGCCAATCCTCGCATTCCACTCCAGAGCACGGTCAGCACCAATTTTTCGGGCCTATCGGGCATGAAGATCTCGGACATCAGTTATGAAGTTAATGAAAAACTCTGGGACGCATTCTTTTTCTCCACACTAGGGCTCGACTATGTGGGAGCCAGTGGTTCCTCGATCGATGCCGCTTTTCCTTTCGCTGATATTGCATCGGGCGCAGTGCCGCTGCCCAACCCGCGGATGATGCTTGCTGCGCAACCTCGTGACACTTCGTTCGATGCCATCATCAATGCCGCTGGCCCGCGTGCACCCGAAGCCATCGCCTCGCGCATCATGATCCGGGGTGCCTTCAATGTGAACTCTACTTCCAAAACAGCATGGAAGGCCGTGCTGTCCTCGATGGTTTCATCGGACCTGCCCACTATCAATCCACAAACTCGGGCGGTTTCTTGGAACTCGAATGCAGGAATCCGTTTTCAACGATTTTCTCACCCTGTAAGCAATGCTCCGTATCAAACGGGACAACCCGGCTCTGCTCATGGTTTTTGGCAAGGATGGCGGCAAATCTCGGAGGCGGAATTGGACCGACTCGCCGAAGAAATTGTCAAGGAAGTGCGTGCTCGTGGACCGTTTCGCTCGATGGCCGAATTTGTCAATCGCAACCCTCGGAGCAATCAAGTAGAACATCAACGCAAGGGTGCCTTGCAAGCGGCCTTGGATCGGACACTGAATGCCAATCTGCCGAGCTCTATCGGCAAAGCGAGCAGCACACCACCCGGCAGCCAATTTTCCCAAGTCGTCACCAACGAAACAACGGCCACCGGACATGCCGGACACTTGTTGCAGGGGGATTTGCTTCAAGCATTGGCTCCCATCCTACAAGTGCGGTCGGATACGTTTAAAATTCGCACCTGTGGCGAAACGCTCGATGCCAACGGCAAGGTAATCGCACGCGCTTGGTGCGAAGCCGTCGTGCAGCGTCGAGCGGATTATCTCGACACTCGCGACCTCAGCCACCTTGCCCCGACGGACTTAACCCAGGAAATCAATCGCCGCTATGGCCGACGCTATCACATGGTCTCCTTCCGCTGGCTCTCGCCTGGGGAGATCTAATCTTGCTTGCTATGAAACAAATCGCTCTTTTTGCCACGCTCGCTCTCACTCTCTGGGCTCATGGCCAAACGCCTATCGTGCGCACGGAAATTGCCAGTATCGCACTGGCAGATTCGGTGCAAGATCTGCATTTTTGGAACGGCAAGCAGGTCGCACTGTTTCAAGCCAACCCCACAGGTCTCGGCGAAGCACTCACCTATGAGGGCCCCGAGCTTTTTGAGTTGCGCAAGCATCCGAGCGAGTTCACGCAAAAGCCACCACTACCTGCTCCCGTGGCCTCGGTGCGACTCCCCCTCAAGGCGTCGCGGGTGCTGATTGCCTGTCTGCAAAGCAAGGACCAAGCTCTGAAGTTGGTCGCATATGACATCAGCAAGACAACCATTGACGAAGGCGATTATCGTTTTTTCAATTTTTCTCACTCCGTTCTCGCGATTCAAATCGGCTCCGAAAAATTCTCGATTGCCCCAGGGAAAAGTCACCTCGCCTCTCATTCGACCTGGCGCGATGCGGTGACACAATTGGATGTCGCCATGGCTCTGCGTCGCGGTAAGAATTTCAGCCCAGTGTATTCATCGCAGTGGGGACATCGACCCGGACGAAGAAATTTCATTTTTCTCTTCGATGGCCATCACGAGTATCAGCCCATCAAAATCAGTCGCGTTTTTGACATCGCCCCGAAAGACCCACCACCCAAGAATCAACCCTAAGAAGTAGACGCGAAAGCATATCTCACAATTCACGCTCGCCTCCACTCTCGTTCTTCTCTATCACTTTTGCTATGCCAATTTTTTCCAATCCTGCCGGAATCTGGGCTTTGACAGCGATCCCGCTTGTCCTCGCTATCCATTTTTTGCAGCGCAAAGCTCGGCCGCTCATGGTATCGACTCTGTTTTTGTTGGATAAAACCCAGCGAGATGCATTGCACGGTCGGCGCATCGATCGACTGACTCCATCCATCCCTTTGCTCATGCAATTGCTTGCCGTCATGTTGGTCACGTGGTTGTTGATGGAACCGCGCTACCCTTCAGCCAACAATACGCAACGCATCGCCTTAGTGATGGACTCCTCTGCATCGATGCAGGTCAGTAAGGATGCCCTTCTCTCGCAGTTGGCCCAGGAATTGAAATCGCTGCAATCTCTCGCCCACTCCACGGAATACATCGTGCTCGAATCCAACACCAGCGCGGGTCGCTTGTATCAAGGAAAATCGGCCGATGAACTGATGCAGCGACTTCACAAGTGGCAACCATACGCCGGAGAAATCGATCCCACCAATGCGCTGCGCCTCGCCCGCTCTTTGGTTTCGGCACAGGGCACTGTGCTGTATCTGACCGATACTCCACCTGCCTCGCTGTCTTCTGGCGCCATCACACTTTCTATGGGCAAGCCCGTGGACAATGTGGGCTTCACGGGCATTTCCTTCGAAAATCGCGAGGGCCAATGGATTTGGCGGGCGACAGTACAAAATTACAGTGATCAACCCGCCACTCGCACGTGGCAACTGCAACAAAGCAATCGTCAACAAAGTGCTCCGAAATCCCTAGAACTGCCCCCGCGTGGACTGGTGACGCTGCAAGCAGCCATGCCTGACGCTGCCGATCGGGCGATACTGACCTTATCGTCCGATGCATTTTCTCTCGACGATCGTTTGCTTTTTGTCCGCCCCGCATCGAAGCAATTGACCTTTTCCTACGCGCCCGTGTTTCAACCGCTCGCAGAGAAATTCATGCGTTCGATCGAGGGTCTGGTTCCTCACGCTGGCGGCACGGCCGATGTGTCATTGGTTTCATACGACCCTCTCGACCCCCAAACCATTCGCGGCAATGCCCTCGTCTTTGTCAATGACGACACCCAAGGCGGCAAGTACCTCGCCGGCGGCATTCTTGCTGAGAAACATCCTTGGGTCGATGGACTCAATTGGCAGTCGCTCCTCATTCGAGAAAGCATCGGCATGGATGTCGGAGAAAACGACCAAGTCCTCTTGCAACAAGGAAAAAAACCCTTGATTGCCATTCGCAAACAATCCGATCCCGACACCGGAAAGTCTTACCAACAATTGCTCTTTCACTTCGATCCACGACGCTCGAACATCGAAAATCAACCTGCGTGGATTGTCCTTCTGCTGCGTTTCATCGATGACGTGCGCAGCAAAAAAGTCAGCTTCTTTCGTGAAAATACCGAGTTACTGCAAAGCTATCCTCTTGCCCGTGCACCGGAACCCCAGACGCAAGACATCGTCATCACCGAAGTCGATCTGCAAGGCCAAGAGCAAGAGCAAACGACACTCTCAGCCGATCAACTGCTCTCCATACCCGAGCGACCCGGTTTTTACCGAATGACCCAAGGCGATCAGACGCTCTGTGAAATCGCCGCGCACTTTGCCGATACCCGAGAAGCCGATTTCCGTCGCTGCAGCGAAGTAAATCAATGCGCACAAGCGAATTTACAAGCCATCAAGGTTCACTCGGTCAGCGACCCCTTGCGTCCACTCTGGATTCTCTTGCTCTTTGCCTGCCTGCTCGTTTCTTGGTTTTTCTCCCAAAAAAATCAAGCATCGACCCTCACCTCTGCAGCCATGCAACCCGCCCATTGAGTGGATCAAATCAATCTCCTTGCTCAAAAAATCCATCACACAAACGAATCGAGAAACAACTTACTTATGGAATTCCAATGCCCACACTGCCAACTCAGCATGACCGCTGAGGAAGAACACGCCGGTAAAGTTGTCGCCTGTCCAGGCTGCAATGGCAAGTTTCAGATCCCCCACTTGCCGCCCGCCACAGTTGCACCTGTAGCAACAGCCGCTGCGCCTCAGTTGTTGACACGCAACGCTGCCGCAACGACGAATGCCGCGCCCCCAACCCCGACAACGTCGGCCAGTACGCCTACGAAAGTCACGCGCGATGGCTGGCGGGAGGACGACCACGCGAATGTGAATTTCGCTCTCAGCCTAGGCTACGGCGTCTTGATTTCGGTGCTATTTTTGGTTGCCATGGTTCCACTCCAAGGCAAAAGCGCGACTGAAGCGGGATTTGGTGATCTCTTTTTGAAACGTGGGTGGGTCAATTACGCCGAAGTATTCCTTTTTCTTTGGGGCTTGGTCATTCTTGCGATGAAGTGGTCGAAAACCAAACGCCAGCGTCGCGCCATGTTGCTGGATGTCGTCCCCGCCAAACTGGGAACGGAAATCAACATGCACACGGTCGGCGGCTTCATTGATCATCTTTACAAACTCCCGCACCGCCTGCGCGATAGCCTGATGGTGAATCGCATCCGCAAGGGCATGGAGCTGTTTGAAAAACGCAATAACAACTCGGAGGTCGCCACGTTCCTCTCCGCGCAATCGGACATCGATGCCAACCATTCTCGGTTTCATCGGCACGGTGCAAGGTCTCTCTCAAGCAGTGAGCTCGCTGTCTGCCGGTTCAACGGATCCCGAGGCTCTAAAAGCTTCCATCAATAACCTCACCAGCGGCCTCGGCGTGGCATTCGATACCACCTTGCTCGGTCTCATTCTATCGATGATCATGTCATTCCCCATGGCCGTCATGCAGAAGGTCGAGGAAGAAGTCATCACGGAAATCGATGCTTTCTGTACGGAAAAATTGCTCCCCAAGCTCAACGACTCGCAAAATGCTTCGGACGACTTGCTGATGTCCCAGATCGAAAGCGTTCCCGCTTTTGCCGCTTCCCTGGCGAAGGCTCACGAGCATTTCTTGGTGCAATTGAAAGATGCTTCTACGACCCTCAAGGAGGCGGGCGACTTGCTGAAGAATCGCCTGGAGGCTCACCAAGCGAAAGTCGAAAGCACCTTCCAGTCGGCAGTCGAAAAACTGACGCAGGACACCTCGAAGGCTCTCTCGCAGCCGACCGAGCAACTCAACAATTACTTCGCTTCGCTTTCGCGCGGTGTGGAATCGCTCAATGTCACCCTGCGCGAGCTCGGCGGACAGACGATCACGGTAAAGAAAAAAGGGTTTTTCTCCCGCTAATGCTCTTGCTCTAAAGATCCATGTCACGCCGTCAATCCAGTTCCGCCGGAGTTTCGCTCTTTCCGTTTTTGAGCATTCTCGCGTGCTTGATTGGGGTTCTTACCATGATGATCAAAATCATCACGGACATCAAAGCCCAAGAAACCACTGGACGCGATGAACAGGAAATGAACCGCGCCAAGCAACACCAACAACTCCGCGTCCAGATTAAGAAACAACAGCAGGAGATCGAGAAAATCAAAGCTGTGCTGAAGGAACGCAACGCGGCTCTGGTGGAACTCAGCGAGCTAGAAAACAAACGCATTGTCTTGCGCAAGAAACTGGCAGATGAAAAAGCGAAGCCCAAGGATTCGGACAAGGCCCTGCAGAAATTGCTCGAACAACTGATCGATCAAATCGCCAATCTGCGCAAGGACAAGATCAAGCCGGATACCAAACCGCAGCCCGTTCGCATCAATCCTGCCGGCTCGGGCCTCACTGCGAACACGCAATTGCTTTTTATCGAATGCAATAAGAACGGCCTCGTCATTCTTGATAAAAATGGCAGCAAAACCAATGTTTCCGCTGCTACCATCACCACCGATGGCAACCTCGCTGCCGCTTTCAATCGCACGAAGTCGGCACGCGAACACCTCGTGCTGTTTTTGATCCGCGCCGATGGCAGCGCCACGTTCCGCACGGCAGGAGCTCATGCCGAAACCAAGTTCGGCTTGCGCATCGGCAAACTTCCCGTGCCCACTCAGGGCGAAATCGACCTCTCTCTTTTCCTCCGTAGATAACCAGTCCCATGGCGAGAAAAAAATCGAATGATGAACAAGGCGTGAGCATGGACTCCCTCATGGATGCCCTGACGAACGTCGTCGCAGTGCTTATCGTGATCCTCATTTTGCTGCAAGTCGATGTCACGCAAACGGTGGAGAAAATGCTCAATGACCTCAAGCCCGCCAGCGAGGAGGACATCAGCCGCGCCAAGCAGGAACTCACCCAGGTCCAGCAACAGCTGAAACGACAGCAGGAAATGCTGAAACTGCCCGAACCCACGCCCAAGGATTTCGGTCGCGTGCAGGCCGACCTCTCCCTGCTCGATGACGCCATCAAGAAGGAACAAGGCGCCCTCATGGAACTTTCCAAGCTGCGACAAGAAGTCGAGAAGCAGAAAAAAATCGAAGCTGAGGAACGCAAGAAGACGGATGTGGTGATCGCCGAAATCAATCGCATCAAGGCCTTGCTCGATCAAACGCCCATCCCGAAAGC
>RDYF01000163.1 GCA_004293285.1 Verrucomicrobiota bacterium
CCGCCGTCTCGGCGGCTGGGGCTTTTTGCTGGTTGAGGTTTGTCGAGGGAAGGAAGGGCGCTTTTTCTGAGACAAGATGACAGGATTGGCAAGATGGGAGATAGGGAAGAAATTTTGAATGTTGAATGTTGGATTTTGAATGTTGGGTTTTGAATGAAAGGCCGGCGAGAAATTTTTGATGTTTGATGCTGTGTTATGAAAGAAAACAACCTCATTGTTGATGAGTCTTATGCATTTGCTCTGGAAGTGATGCGGATTTCGAAATTGATACGGGAGCGCAAAGAGTATCACCTCGCGTCGCAGCTTTGGCGAGCGGGCACGAGCATCGGGGCAAATGTTGAGGAGGCGCAGGCGGCTCAAAGTAGAGCTGACTTTCGTTCCAAGATGGCAATTGCGGCAAAAGAAGCTCGTGAGACTCATTATTGGCTCCGGCTTACAAAGGATGGTCATGTTCTGCTACCTAACGAGATCCTGCCAGCGCTCGATCAAATCGATAAGATTATTCGCATCCTCATTTCTATCGTTAAGTCATCCTCTTGAAATCACAGTGTATCATCCAAAATTCAAAATCCAAAATTCAACATTCGATTCATGACATCTCGTTCTTTTTTTGATCGCCTTCAAGACCGCTTGTGGACGGTGCGTCTTCAGCGTGAGGCGTTGGATCTGCCTTCGTCGGTGGGATGCGCTGCGATGGGCGGTAGCATTTCGGGCGAGATGGCTTGGCCGCAGGCCTGTGCTGCGCTGGCGGATGGGCTCATTTCTTCAGAGCATTTTCGTCGATTTCGTGCGGTGGTCGATGTCGTGGAAACTCTCGGACCCTGCGATGGTCGACATCATGCGCGTCTGATTCGAGCGGCAGGTCATGAGGATTGGCTGGAGGACGTGAAGATGCTCGATTTATCTTCTTGGGGGGATCCCATGCTATGGCCGAATGTTCTTTTGGGGGTGCCGCACGCCATGGCGCCGACTTCGCTGCGTTATCTTTCCCATGCTTTATGGTTGCGGGATCAGGGTTTGATTCCAGACAAGGGGCGTGTCGTGGAAATTGGAGTAGGGTATGGCGGCTTGGCGGGGGTGAATGCGCTGGTCTCTGATACGAAGACGACCTTAGTCGATCTTCCCGACGTGGAGCGAGCGGCGATGAGGATGTTGCGGGAAAATGATTTGCAGCACGCAGCGATTCCCTCGGCCCAGAGCGAGGGGCAGGAGATGTTTGATTGCGTGATCTCCAACTATGCTTTTACGGAGCTATCCATCGAGTTGCAGGATGAGATGCTAACGAAATACATCGCTCGATCGCGCCACGGCATGATCTTGAGCAACGCGGAGGTGTTTTCGCAGCAAATCGGTGGTCGATCGAACGACCAGATCTTATCCGCGCTCAGAGCTCATGGAGTCACAGCGAGTTATCATGCGGAGCATCCGTTGTTCTCACCGGCAGACCGAGCGACAGGGAGTGTGTTGTTTGTTTGGTGATCGCGTTGTGGGTTGCGGGTTGCGGGTTGCAGGTTGCGGGTTGCGGGTTGCGGGTTGCAGGTTGGAAGATATGGGTAAAATTGATACATTTGAGGATCTTGAGTGCTACAAAGTCGCTCGTGAATTTCGTAAGCTATTGGTTGAATGGTGTAAAGTGCTTCCTAAATCGGAAGATTACCGATTAAAGGATCAGGTCATTCGTGCCGCTCGGTCCATTACTGCGAACATTGCTGAAGGTTTTGGGCGGCACCATCCTCAGGAAAACTTGCAATTCTGCCGAGTTTCCCGTGGCTCATTGATGGAAACTTTAGAACATCTCAATACAGCGCTCGACGAAAGTTATTTGGACGTAAAAGCTTACCAAGACTTCAGAAATCATTGGGAGCAAGTTCGGTTGCTCTTGAATGGATATATCAACTATTTGCAAAAGCTTTCTCCGAAAGATAGACGATTCACTTAACATTCAACCCGCAACCCGCAACCCGCAACTCGCAACTCGCAACTCGCAACTCGCAACCAGCAACCTTCAATCTTCGATCTTCAATCTTCGATCTTCAATCTTCGATCTTCGATCTTCGATCTTCGATCTTCGATCTTCGATCTCCCAACCTTCAAATCGTGATTCGCATTCTTTTACTTGGTCGAACGGGGAATAACCTGTTTCAATACGGCCGTTGGTGCTGGATGCTTCTTGGTTCAATGCTGCGGGGTGGCGGGAAGTTTCGCATTTTCTCCGATTGCCGATTCAGGCGGAGGTACGACGTCATCCATCGCTGATGAGCAGGGCTCTGCGCAAGGTCACGGGGAAGCATTATTGGGAATATCGGGGAGTGCCCGTACTGCGTGAACCGACGGGCGATATGCGCTTTGATGCATCATTTCTTGAGGCTCCCTCGGACTGTGTGCTGTTGGGTTATTTTCAAAGTCCTCGTTATTTTGCTTCGATCGCCGAGGAGTTGCGGGCGGAGTTGTTCGGTCTTTTTGAGATAGGCTTTGTCGATGGGCAGCAAGTTGCACAGCGCCTTTCAAGTGTGTGATCTCTCATACTATCAAAAGTCGATGCAAGAGATGCGCGATCGCGTTCCCGGAGCGCGATTTTATGTCTTTTCTGACGACCCTGATTGGTGCAAAGCGGCATTTTCGCAATCGGACGTGCAGGTAGTGGGATCAGACGTGGTGGTGCAGAATCCGCTGCATGATCTCTTTCTGATGAGCATGGCGAGTCATCATATCATTGCGAACAGCAGTTACTCTTGGTGGGCTGCGTGGTTGGGCGCCAAGCCGGTCCAGCAAGTGATCATGCCGGATCGATGGTTTGCGAGCGATATTTTAGCGCCGATGGAGGAGAAGAGGTGGTGAATTTGGGATTTTGGATTTTGGATGTTGGATTTTCGCAACCTGCAACTCGCAACTCAGAACTACGAAAGGCTGGATGAGAAAGAGGGGCTGGGAGGCGGGGAGAAATTTTGAATTTTGAATGAAAGGCTTGGCGCTTGGAAAGACGCAGCCACGGAGGAGATGGTTTTTTGAAGGCTGGGAGGCGGGACACCTCCGCCACGGTGGGGAGATGGTTTTTTTGAGGGGCTTGGCGCTTGGAAAGACGCCGCCACGGTCGATTCTTGTCCTTCGTCTTGTCCTTCATAGCTTAAGCGAAGTAGGATTCGATTTGGATTTCGATTTGGATTTCGATTTGGATTTCGATTTGGATTTCGATTTGGATTTCGATTTGGATTTCGATTCCGATTTCGACCTTCAGACCTTCAGACCTTCAGACTCTAAGCCCGCAACCCAGAACATCCTCATTCCACATCTCTCATAATTCTTATGGTTTTATCGATTATCATTCCTGTCTTTAATGAGGCGAAGCTTGTTTGCGACCTTTTGCAAAAGGTGGTGGACCTTTGTCTTGGGGATGAATGGAAGAAGGAGATTGTTGTTGTCGATGACGGATCTTCTGACGAAACATACTCGGTGGTTGAGGGATTTATGGCAGAGCATGGAGATGTCAACATGCGGTTGTTGCGTCACCAAGTCAATCAAGGCAAGGGCGCTGCGGTTCGCACGGGGATGGAAGCGGCCCAGGGAGACATTTTGATCATTCAAGATGCCGATCTTGAGTATGATCCTGAAGACATTCCTGCGGTGGCTCAACCCATCGTTGATGGATCATGCAAGGTTGTGTATGGATCAAGAATTTTGCGAGAAAAAGCGCTGGGACGGTCAGGGGTTTTTGGTCTGATCACGGGAAAGCATCCTCACTCGTATGTCATGGCCTATCTCGGAGGGGTCGCGATCACCAAATTTGTCAATCTGCTTCACGGTTCGAAACTAACGGATGAACCGACATGCTACAAATGCTTTCATCGGGATGCGCTCGAGGGCATGAAAATCGAGAGCAATGATTTTGCGTGGGAGCCTGAGCTCACCGTAAAGCTACTGCGTAAAGGCTATCGGATTGAGGAGGTTCCCATTTCGTATCATCCACGCAAGCGTGATGAGGGAAAAAAGATCAACTGGAAAGATGGCGTGAGAGCGCTGTGGGCGATTGCTCAGTTTTCATTTCGATAACATGAACAAAACAGTAAAAATCGAAACGCCTCCGCATTCTTCTGCCAAAGCCGTGCTGCTCGCGGTGTTGTTTTGCTTAGGAGTGACGATGATTTGGTTTTCTCCTTGGTGGCTGCTTGGGAAAAACCTAGCACCACTGGATCTTGCCAACGGGATGATGAGTCCGTGGAGCGATCCCAGTCATCCGCAATTCGCTCGCAACCATGCCGTTTCCGATGGCGTTGATCAGTATTTGGTCTATCGCATGGTCGCCGCAGACAACTTCGCCAAAGAAGGCTGGGTGGGGTGGAGTTCGCTCACCTACGGAGGCACTGCGCAATATGCCAATACGATGGCCTTGTACTACGATTGGACGATGCAATTGCATCGTTGGTTCGACTTCTGGACAGCGTGGCATTTGGGGTTGCTGGGGCAAGTGATGCTTGCAGCGGGCGGGATGTTTTGCTTTCTCAGGGGGCGAAAGCTCGACGCGCTATGGGCTGCTTGCGGCGCTCTTGCCTATGCTGCGAACTCGCAGTTTATTGCGTGGATCTATCATCGATGGGCTCTTAGTTCCTTTTGTTGGGTACCTTGGGCACTTTGGGCCATTGATTCCTATCGGCATGGCAAAAAAGGTTTTTGGCCGATGGTGCCTCTCTTTCTCGCCATGGCATTTCTTGGGGGAACGCTGCAACATGCGGCGCTCGTGGTTCTTGTCGTGATTGCTGCATGGGCGGAAGAAGCGATCCAGTCACGAAAAAATCGATACGATCAAGGGAGAATCCTCATGCGCTATGCGGTGTGGGGAACTTGCGCGCTGGGCCTCGCAGCGATGATGTTCGTTCCGTGCATCGATGCGTTTTTCGTTAGCAATCGACTCGGGATTCACACGGGAATGACCGTCAATGCGGAAAATAGCGTCTATCCGTATGGCCCGCTGCAACCTTTATTGAATTTGCTGGCTTATCCTTTACAGATTTTTCCTTCTGTTTTGGGCCGCAGTAATTCCCTGGATGCCTTGAAAATTTTCAAAAGTGAATTGTTCTATGTGTTCTACTTTGGTTCACTGCCCGTGCTCATTGCATTTCTATCGATTCTGAAAAAACATGTGCCCTTATTGGCGCGCTTGTTGATGGCTGCGGGACTGATTCTGCCACTGACGCCCTTGGTGCGTCTGCTTTATCAGCGTCTCTATCTGCTATTTATCATCGGCGGCATTCTCGCCTTTGTGCATTTCATGAAACATGCAGAGAGCCAAACACGAGTTCGTGTCTTTCGGATCGTTTCATCGCTCTCACTGGTCTGCGCGGGAGCTTGGCTGATTCTGAGTCTTGCCCTGGCGCGTTCGGGTAAAATGGCATTGCTGCGCGAAAAAGTTCTCGATGTGGCAAGTGGTAGCTCATTTGGTTTTTATCAGGAATGGATCCATTTGCGGGTCGATCGATTTCTCGGCGACTTATCAATCTGGAGCCCCCAACAGGCGCTACCGCTTGCTCTTTTTGCTATCGCGCTGGTGGCCCTGCGCTTGACGGCTTCGATGTCGGAAAAGAGAAAAAAATGGGGTGCCTATCTCATGGTCGCGATGGTGTTGGCGGAGGTTTCCTTATTTGCATCAAGATGGGTGGTATGGTCCGATCCGATCGCACATCCACTGTTTCCCGAAACTGCAGAGAGTCGAGTTCTGCAAGAGCGCGTTGGGCGAGAAGGGCGAGTATCGACACTCATCCATCCGAGTGCCCACATGGCTTTGACTCCTTTCATTCCTAACACTCTATCCGCGTATGGCATTGCTAGCATCAGCGGCTACGATAGCATTGTGCCAGACGGCATGGTGATTCCTAACGAATCGCCAGGAGAGGCCAAGAAGCTTGGTCGATTGGGGGTGAGTCATTTGATTACATGGTCGGGAAATCCCGAGGTTCCGTCGGATTGGCGGCTTGTTTGGCAAAGTGCCAAGATGGATCTTTACGAGAATCCTCAGCGCGTGCCACGGTATCTTGGGTTTGAAAATGCTCTCGACAAAGAAGCATTTTTCGCAGGGCCATCGCACCGATTCCAAGCCTTAGTCGAAACAGGTGGTAGAGAAAATCAGCGATGGATTCAAGTTCCTGCGGGTATCCCGTGGATTCGTATCGCCGAAAATCAAGCGTCGGGATGGGAGTATCGGATGGGGGATTCTGGCCCATGGAATCCTGTGATGAGAGCTCCTGACGCGAGCATGCTGATCGAAAATGCACAAAGCGAGCATCCGGTCGTGTTGCAACTGCGATATCAGCCGCCAGCGCGGAAATACGGGTTTCTGATTTCTGGACTTTCTTTGCTAGTGTTAGGAGTTTGGTCGTACCAAGGGCGACGATTTTTGGGGAGATAGGAGATGGGGAATGTCAGGGAGAGCCGCCGTCAGTGAGAGCCGTCGTCTCGGCGGCTTTGGTGTCACTGGTCACTGGTCACTGGTCACTGGTCGTTGGCGTTCTGAGACAAAATAGGAGATGGGAGATAGAAAGGCAGGGAGAGCCGCCGTCTCGGCGGCTGGGGCTT
>RDYF01000164.1 GCA_004293285.1 Verrucomicrobiota bacterium
GCTGAGGAATTGGAGCGCCGTTTTGATGCAGGTGAGGATATTTCCGCCTATCTTGACTGGAGCAAGGCTAAGCGGCCTGGGCTGGAACAACGTCGCGTGCATGTTGATCTTCCTCTTTGGATGATCGATTCACTCGACGCGGAGGCGAAGAGAGTGGGAGTGACTCGACAATCCATTGTGAAAGTGTGGCTCGCTGAACGAATCAAGGTGGAACAATCTGGTCGATAAGATTGCTTTGTCTTACGAGACTTTCGCGATGAATGGCTGTTATCCTAGCCCGTTGGGCTAGGCTGGTATGGGGTGGACCATTGGTCCTTTTTGATTGCTTTCCGACACAAAAAATCCGACGCAGGTGATACTGCGTCGGATGAGAGATTGGTTGACCGCTTGATTAGATCAAAGATAGCACCAGTTTCTCCAGCTTGATGACCATCGGCGGTTTTCTCGACGGCCATGGCGTCTTCATTGAAGAGGAAGCGGAAGGCTTTTTCGTCGAGCGAAATTTTCTCCACCGAGTCCTGAGCGGCAACGGCGGGATCGAGGAGGCGGGGCGCGACCGGTATTCGGTATGACACGGGATTTTGCGTTGACCGAAAAACTTCGATTTGTCGATGCAATAAGGAGCTTGAATTCAACGGCGGTTGATGTAGTATTTGTCCATGCGCATTGAAGTCGATATCGAAGATGATGGTAGGTTCATCGCTGAAGTGCCTGCTATACCAGGCGCACTGGTTTATGGTGACACCGCCGATGATGCCATTCGGAAGGTGGAATCGTTGGTTCTGCGCATACTTGCTGATCGTATTGATTCCGGTGAGGATTCGAAAGAGCTCGAAGAGGTTTTCACTGTTTCAGCATGAGCGCCTGGAGTTCTACGAAGGCGAGAAGAGTTTTGAAGGCTCTTTTGAATATCGGTTGGAGCATCAAGCGTGAGACGGGAGGCTCCCACAGGGTATTACAGCGTGATGGTTGGTCGGATTTCGTTTTCTCCTTTCACGACGGCACAGAAATAGGTCCAAAGATGCTCGCTCGGATCGCCAAGCACACAGGTCTTTCCCCTTCGGACCTCTAGGAGAGTAAGAGGGCGAGTAGAGTTGTGGCGTAATCGGGGAAAATCCCCAGCGCAAACGTATTTCATTCGAAGCATCGATGCAACGATGGCAAATTCCAGGGAAAGGAGCATCGGCGTCCCCATCTGTGAAGTCATAGGCAAACACAGGCAAGATGCCCGTGCTCCTTTCCAGCGATACCATGAGGCAAAACTGATTTGGTATGAACAGGCGGGATTCCAATCACGCGATAAAAAAATCCGGCAAGGAATCAACCGTGCCGGATTTTGGGTAAAAAGGGGTTCTTTTACAGCAGCGAAGCCACCAGTTTCTCCAGCTTGATGATGTCGGCGGAGAACTTGCGGATGCCATCGGCGGTTTTTTCGACGGCCATGGCGTCTTCATTGAAGAGGAAGCGGAAGGCTTTTTCGTCGAGCGAAATTTTCTCCACCGAATCCTGAGCGGCAACGGCGGGATCGAGGCGGCGTGCGAGGGGTTCGGTCGAGGCTTGCAATTCCTTGAGCAGGCCGGGGCTGATGGTCAACAGGTCGCAACCAGCGAGCGCTTGGATTTCGCCGACATTGCGGAACGAGGCACCCATGACTTCGGTCTTGTAGCCGAATTTTTTGTAGTAGTTGTAAATGGCTTTCACCGAGATCACGCCCGGATCTTCATCGCCTTGGTAGTCCTTGCCGGTGGTGGCCTTGTGCCAATCGAGGATGCGACCGACGAAGGGAGAAATGAGCTGCACCTTAGCTTCGGCGCAAGCGACGGCTTGTGCGAACGAGAACAGCAGAGTGAGATTGCAGCGAATGCCTTCTTTTTCGAGGATTTCGGCCGCTTTGATGCCTTCCCAGGTCGAAGCGATTTTGATAAGAATGCGCTCGCGGCTGTGGCCTTCTTTTTCGTAAGCAGCGATCAGTTCGTGAGCCTTTGCGACGGTGCCAGCGGTATCGAAGGAAAGACGAGCATCGACCTCGGTCGAAACGCGACCAGGAACGATTTTGAGGATTTCGAGGCCGAACAGAATGAGAATGCGATCAAGAATGGCGGAAAGCAGAGCATCGCCAGTGAGGCCCGAGTTGCGGAACTCAGCCACGGCTTTTTCGACCAGCGGGCGGTATTCGGCTTTTTCCGCGGCTTGAAGAATCAGCGAAGGATTCGTGGTCGCGTCCTGGGGTTGGTAGGATTTCATCGATTCGAAATCGCCGGTATCGGCCACCACGACGGTGAACTGCTTTAGTTGGTCAAGTTGCGTAAGGCTCATGTCGCGGGTGACAAAGATTTCCGAAACGATGTCTTGTCAGAGCGGCGTGTGGAATGTCATGGTGTGGTGCATGGAATTGAACGAAATCGCGTCGCGCTACATCGTGAAAAGCGGAGCGCCGCTGACGTTGTCGGAGATGGATGCTGACGATAAAATCTTAGTGCCATCCGAGTTGCGGAAAAAAGCAGAGCGGAAATTTGATAAGCTTCGAGACGAGATCCAAGCCTTGCAAAAAGTTCTCTACGCTCAAGGAAAGCATCGCATTTTGATCATTCTGCAAGCGATGGACACGGGCGGAAAAGACGGTTGTGTGAAGCATGTGTTCTCGCGAGTCGATCCCCAAGGCATTTCCGTCAAGGCCTTCAAAAAACCGACCGAAGAGGAATTGGCGCACGACTTCTTGTGGCGGGTGCATCCCCATGTGCCGGGCAATGGACAGATTGTGATCTTCAATCGCAGTCATTATGAGGACATCATTGCCGTGCGGGTGAAAAAATTGCGTGCGGAGTCGGTTTGGAAAAAGCGCTACAAGCACATTTTGGATTTCGAAAAAATGCTGGTTGATGAAGGCACGACCATTCTGAAGTTTTTCCTGCACATTTCTCCGGAGGAGCAAAAAGCGCGTCTGCAATCGCGATTGGATCAGCCGGAGAAGCACTGGAAGCTGTTCCCGGAAGACCTGCAGGATCGGGTCTATTGGGATGATTTCATGGCCGCCTATGATGATCTTTTGAGCAAAACCAGTTCGGCGCATGCGCCTTGGTATGTGATTCCCGCCAATCGCAAATGGTATCGGAATCTGGTCGTCGCTCAATTGGTTGTGGAACAACTTCGAGCTTTGAACATGGATTATCCCAAGCCGACGTGGGATCCTCAATCGGTGGTGATTGACTGAGTTGAGGAGGCGGCGAGTTTTCTCTAGTGGGGAAAGCTTGGGGGGATTTGTGGTTTTTTTTGACAGAATTTCAGAATTTTCAGAAGTGATTTGGGCTTGATTTGGATTGTGGGTGGGTGAGGGGGAGTACTTGTGTACTACTGGTTTACGGATTTACGGATTTACGGATTTTGTCGTCTCATGATCATGGCGTAGCCATGTTGGAGGATAGCCGTGGGTTTCAACCCACGGGCAGGTTGTCGTGATGGCATCTGTGTCGCGTTAGTGACACCGGAATACGGGGTGACGAGAGACGCACAATGGTTTTTTGTCAGATTTTTCAGAATGCCGTTGGGCTTGATTTGGCATGAGGGTGGGTCAGGGGGAGCTTGTGTACGACTGGTTTACGGATTTTGTCATCTCATGATCATGGCGTAGCCATGTTGGAGCATAGCCGTGGGTTTCAACCCACGGGCAGGTTGTCGTGATGGCATCTGTGTCGCGTTAGTGACACCGGAATACGGGGTGACGAGAGACGCTGACAATGGTTTCAGAATGCCGTTGGGCTTGATTTGGTATGAGGGTGGGTGAGGGGGAGTGCTTTTTTTGCTTTGGCGGGGGAGGGAGAAAAATTTTCTCGCACCAGCCTTGGTGCTTGCGTAGATTCGGACATGCAAAGCAAGGCGGTATCTCTCCTGCAGGAACTAACAGAGGCACACTCGGTGCCAGGGCACGAAGATGAGGTTCGGGCGATTTTTGTCGATGAATTGGAACGCTATGGGGAACTGAGTACCGACAACTGTGGATCGGTGTTTTGCGAGCGCGGCGAAGGACCGCGGGTGATGGTGGCGGGGCACATGGATGAAGTGGGTTTTTTGGTGCAAAACATCACGACCGATGGCTTTTTGCAATTTGTCGCGGTCGGCGGCTGGTGGGAGCATAGCTTGTTGTCCCAACGAGTGGAAATTCGCACGCGCCGTGGCGATAAAATTTTGGGAGTGGTGGCGTCGCGCCCACCGCATTTCTTGCCGGCAGCCCAGCGTTCGAATGTGATTCCTCTGGATCAAATGTTCATCGATGTCGGCGCATCATCGCGCGACGAAGCCGAGCGTGTGATGGGCATTCATCTGGGCGATCCGATTGCGCCCGTGAGCGCCTTTACGCCGATGGCTCGGGAAGATTTCTACATGGCGAAGGCCTTTGATAATCGTGTGGGCATGGCGGCGGTGATTCAAAGTGGACAAATGTTGAGCGAGTCGATCCATCCCAACCGGTTGATCCTTGCAGGCACGGTGATGGAGGAAGTGGGCTTGCGCGGGGCGAAAACTGCGGCGCATGCGATGAAGCCTGATGTCGCGATTGTGCTCGAAGGTCCACCTGCCGATGACACGCCGGGCTTTTCTCGTGCGGATTCTCAAGGTCGATTGGGTGGGGGAGTGCAAATTCGCTTGTTCGATCCGACAGCGATCACCAACCCGCGGCTTGCAGCGTTGGCGATTCAAGTCGCCAAAGAAGAAGGCATTGCGCATCAAGTCACGGTGCGTCGCAGTGGCGGCACGGATGCAGGCTCCTTTCACCAAGCGGGTTCGGGCATCCCGAGCATCGTGCTGGGAGTACCGGCGCGCTACATTCATTCGCACAATTCCATGATCGATCTGAACGATTATCTCGCCATGGTCGCACTGACCACTGCCTTGGTGCGACGACTCGACCAAGCGCATGTTGATGCGCTGACGACTTACTTGTAGATTCCGACTCCTTGCTGAGGGGATGCAGGCAGTTGTGCAAGCCACTGCGTGATGTCCGCAAGGACTTGTTCTTTGTGGGCATCATACATCAATAAGTGATGGCCTGATGGGTAAAAGAGCCGATTTTTCCCGCTCGATGAAGGAATCCGCTGGTAAAACGAATCGACCTGCTGCGGTGTCGAGAAAAAATCTTTTCCGCCGTGAACCACGAGAGTGGGAACTTGGAACGATTGCGCACATTCGGGCATTTCGTCGATCAGATTGCCTAGGCTGAAAAGTAGTCGGAGGGTGTGTCGCTCGATGTTCCATGAATTGACATCAGACTGATCTTGATGCGTTGACGTCTCCGTCATGGCAATTTTTTGGTTGCCCGCTAGTGTATCGATCGAGACGCGTTGATAAGGAAAAGCACGGGCGATGAGGCGGACGCCTTCTTTCTTCCACGGCGCAAGGCCATTTCCTGTGGTGACTACGGGCGAGGTGATAACAATGGCATCGCAAGGCGGGGTTCGGCCCTGTGCCAATTCGTAGCGATAGGTATGAGCGAGGATGAGAGCTCCCATGCTTTCGCCCTGCCAGACGATATTGGAATCGGGATGACGGCGACGTACCAGTTCGGTAAAAGTTGCTAGATCTCGATACCAGTGCTGCGGGTTATCGATGTCGCCGCGCCGTTCGACTAGTGGATCGAATCCTTGTCCGCGCACATCATACGCATAGAGACCGATCTCGGGTTGGTGCTGAACCAACCAGTGCCCGAGATTTTCGTAATCGATCGACGCCCCACAAAAACCGTGGATGCCAATCACGACCGTGCGCAAAGGGGGCGCATTGTTGTGAGAAGAGAGAAATTTTCGGTAAGGGAAACTCTGGCGATCGTAACTGGTAAACGATCGTTCGCCAAGCCGCGGCTGTGTGTAAGTGTGACTTACGAGGGTGTAATCTGGAGCGCGGAAACAAGAAATGCAGAGACAGCAAAACAGAGACATCACCACCGCACGCGCTAAAGTCGCGAGAGAAAAGAGTGAGAAGATGCTCATAACAGAAATGATCCTAGCAAAAGCCGCGCCAAAGGCAACCGAAAGTGGAGAGAGATGCCCCGCATGAACCTAGCGAACCATCCCCTCTAAAACCCAAGAAATCGCGCCAATCGAAAAAATGTTAAAAAGACAGTTGCTGACCCCTTGCCTTGTAAGTATTTTTGAACAACAGCATTCATAGCATGAAATGGAATACAACCATCTTTTGAAGTTTGAACGAGTTCTTTTATTTCGCTGACGTGCAAAGAAAGAAATTTAATCATATCGCAGTTATTGCTAATATTAGAATCTTTATCATTTTCATTACTTGCTTGCTCAATAATAGCTAGCAATGTGAGCGCATCGATAATGTCTTTTTGATGGATATTCTGGGAAATATTTTCTATCTTTATTTTTTCTATGTATGCTACTGCACCATTGCTTACAGTTTCAAATTTAGGCGCATTCATAAGTAAAGTGGATGGTATTTTCATTATCGGATTTTGTAGTTTTTGATCAGCAGAATAACCATAAGTTATATCTATCATCATATCATTTTGAAAGATAGCATTACAGAGATCAGGCATTGCTGAACCATCTGGAGATAAAGGTATATTAGAACGATCAAGCTGATAGCATAGAACGACCTCCTCAGGATTTTTCCCTTTATATACTTTTGACGGCATACCAAATTTATTTTTAAATTCGTTAACTGACATGCCTTTTGTGTAAGACTCAGATGCAAATAGAATCGCCTCAAAATTATTTTTCTCAGGTTTTGCTAACGATTGTATCTTTGTCTGGCTTTGCTGATTAATTTCAGCGATGATTTGTTGTAGATCTGTTACCGTAAATTTCTCAAGCCCAGTTATTTCGAAGTTTTCCCCCAATACCCCTCGAACGATAGCAGTAGAAATCAACTTGTTTCCAACTATGAATGCTAGTCTATCCTTGCCTGAATTCATAGCTTTTGTAGCGTTTTCGATTTTACGTGCGCCTTCATCGTTTAGCTGAATAAGTATCGATTTACTCAGCAAATTCAAGTTAGCCATGCGTAAATCCTCTTGAACTAAGACGCGTTTTTTATCGATTAAAATTCTTTCGGGTCTTCCATTTTTCAAGAGAGTTAAAAATTCCGTTTTGTCAGATTCAGTGGTTTGCACCAGGGCGATTGAGAATACTTCTGACCTAGCAATGGCAAAAGATGAAAATAGGGCTAAAGTAATATTAGTAATGATGTTCATTGGCGATATACTAGCTTATTTATAGATTCAATTATCTCATTCACATCTTGTAACACTCTTCCTTAATCTCAAAAATTCCAATTGAGTCGCTTTTGAATGTAGGTGGTATCAATGGAGGCACGCCTTTATTATTTAAGTGCGTGTCTGTCGGAAGATAGTTTCCCTCACTGGAAATAGGGTAATAACCTTCAGGTTGTTTCTCTCCGCACTTAATGCACGGATTATATTGAGCATTCCAATATTTCCATGGAAGCTTCTGGCCATGGGGCATAATCAATTTTGTAAAAGTAACTATACATCTGTTGCAACCAGCTTTACAGGATCCAGTAAAAGAAGATGCAAGCCTCCTACAAGCTTCTTTAGCTCTTTGCTCATCAATAGCTTCAGCAATTTCTGAAGCTTTATCAACAATTGCTTCAGCTATCGCGATAGCTGTGTCACCTTTTGGTGAAGAAGGCTCTAATGGATTTCCTCGAGCAGGACTATTTCTTTGGCCAGTTGATGGATCAATTGAATTTCTAGGGGAAATGTTAGCAGTAGGGTCTGGTATATAATAACCACTGCCCTCTTGGTGCCAGCGACCGCGCACGTCGAGAGTTGGACCTTGCGGATCTCTACCTAAATAGTCCCACAAATTTTTATCATTCAACACAAACCCATAAAGGTTCAGTCCTCCCTCTTCCTCAATCGGATCTCTATTGATCCAGCGGCCTGTTTGGGGGTGGTAGTAACGGGAGCCGTAATACTTTGCTACCCTGGAAAAACGTTGATTTTTCGTGCTTTTTGCTGCCGAAAGTGGCATTCCGACCACGCGAGCACCAACTCCACGAGTGGAGAGCGTGAATGGCGTAGTGCTTCTGTGCATGAAAAACACCTATCAAAAATCCCCATGGAGGAAAAGAAGATTCTGTGTCAAATGAAGTGGCTCAATTTCGTTCTGCGGCGACATACTACCCTTACCAAGTGTGATCGAGAGTGGTCGCATCAACATGGTGCTCAATCATTCGCCTTTATCTATGTCATTGAGGGACTGGATTTGAATCGAATTTCGTCTAACGTAAAATAAAAATACTTAAATCCAAGGACTGACTTCGGCGAACGCGTTCGGCATCTCAAGAAACCATGAACTTTTCCACACCGATCCATGAGATTCACTTCTGATGACTCATGATTCAATTAGCCAATTTTGATCATGATCTTTACACATTTTTGTAGATTCAGGGATAATATCATCAATCCATCCTCCGTATTCACCATCGTTGAAAAAATATAGTATTTTAACGCATTTGGTAAAAATTTTGTCTTTCCCAATACTTTCACCATATTTTTTCACAATATGTAACAAATCTACATAATCGTAATGATCACAAACTTCTATGAGTGATCCCTCATTTAGCCTTGGATCCATGACCCCATCTAACTGATCCCTGAAATTGGCGAGCTTGTTGCATATGATTGATACCTCGTGAAAACTCATGCTGAGTGACGGATCTTGATATAGATTTTCTTGAGATTCTACAGAATTTTCTGAAATGGCATGATTTTGTAGTTCATCAACACTACAACCTACAGCAAGAGCTATGACAAATAATACAAAAAAATTTAAGACATTCATGTCGATTATTTGAACCACTTTCTAGAAATATTTGGCTTAGGAACATTATCTTCATCAAAGCAACAATCTACTTCTCTAATAGAAAGTTTCATTTTTTCGTATGTATTCATTAGATTTTCTATTGCGCTGTTTTGATTTGGAATTGAATTGTCTCCAGGATCACATGTAACGCATCCTTCTGATCCTCCCGAAGCATGAATGCGTAATACTGTTCGCTCGGTGCCAAGGGGAGTGATTATTGTGCCTGGGTATCGACCCGGATCGGTTATTGATGGTGTACCTTTTCGATAATTTGTTCTCCATTTTCCATTATGATAAACTCTGGTATTATTTTTATATCCGTCAGGCTTCGGTAATATGTCATAGTCACGCGGAGGAATTGGTGCCCCTGTTCCATATGGATCGCCATTGTATCCATTTGGATTTGCGTATCTCCCTGTATTTGCTGGGAATTGATTACCAATCTTCCCATCTGGCATTTCAAACCAACAAGTCATTTGCCCTTTGGTTGAACCGTTTTTACAGCGTATGCAACGCATCCACACAGTGCCAGGCAATTTTTCAAGTCCCCATAGGTCAACCCAGTTAATCGTATCTCCACCACAAAATTGATATAAGCTCGGTCCTTCTGGAAGTAATTCAGCTACCCACTCTTTATCGACCTCCTCAATCGGATCTCGGTTGATCCAGCGGCCTGTTTGGGGGTGGTAGTAACGGTAGCCGTA
>RDYF01000165.1 GCA_004293285.1 Verrucomicrobiota bacterium
CGGTTTCATCGGGCCGGGATCTGCAAAGGTGTTACGATCATCAGTTGAGGCGACATCGCTGCATCGATCGCTTTTTCTTGTTTCAGTGCATCGCTGGTTCCTTGTTCATACTCGGCAGGATTTTCCTTTTTTAGCTGGTGCAAACGCTGGCTCAAGTCTGCGACTGGGATGATCGAGGATCGTAATGCCGCTGCCTGTTGAAAATGCCCTGTAGCAAGTCGCGGTTCGCGCAACTCTTCCATCTGCCTCACGCCATCGAGATAATGCTGCATAGCGAACATCTCTTGAAGAGGAAATAAGGATTTTTTGGGCTCAAAATACGTCACCAAACGACCTAGCAAAATGACCTTTTGATAGCTTTTCTCTTCGATCCATTTCTTTAGTATAGCAGCGACCTGTTGATCGAGTTCGCCAGTTGCATCGAATTTCTCCTCTGGAAAGCATCGTGCCAAAATCGCGCGCTCTGCTTCATTTCGCAACTGATCAATTTTGCCCCCCATGATCGAACTCTCTTTCACCCCAAAACCACTAAGCCTGCCGTCGTAATGCGAGTGATGTGTCAGGGTAAATGATGCCCCGCTTTCCAAATTTTGATGAATCTCTGATAACTTGGCCAACGTTGCCGCTGCTTGCGGAAGGTTTCCTATTTCGCTATCATACGACGACTGACTCACCTGGGTCAATGCTGGCAACTGCTCCTCGATGTCAGACAGTTGATTGATCCGTGCAATGACATCGCTCGCTTCTTGGTAGAGAAACTCTTCTTTGATCTTGCCATTTTTATCAAGCACCTTGACCTTGTAAGCTTTCAAAATGGCTACGAATTTCTTTTGGTCTAACAATTGATTGCGCTCGGATTGATATTGCAATAATTCATCGACATTCACGCGCGCCACTGAACCTCTCTTCACATTCTTTACCATCTGTCTCAAGCTTTGCGCTAAGGATTCTATCTGACGAAGATTTTGGTTCACTCCGTAAAACTCCGATGACGAATCAGCGAAACTCTGCAGCGGCTTGAGCTTCTCAATAATTTCATCCAGTCGATCTTGATTCGCATCATCGAGCAACTCGTCAAGAATCGCCTTGGCTGATCGCCGCAGCTCATAAGCTGGGTAATACAGACGTGCTTCCGTCACCTTGCCATCGTCTTCTTTTACTTTGACTCGGTAGCGTCCCAATGCAGCGAGCAATTTCTCCTTCGACTCCGCTGTGGGTGGGGCGCCATCGGATCGCGTCCACGACTCGATTGATATCCGAGGTTTCGCCCCTTCTCTCACCGAATCAATCGCCCGCATCATCGCTTCGGCCAAGGATGCCAACTGCCCACAACGCTGATCACGATTGGAATTGCCGTGATCAAGTAACGATCGCTGCTTTCTCAGGTTTGCCAATATTTCCCCAATCCGATCTTGGTTGGCATCATCCAATAGTTGATTCAGACTGTCTTGATAAAATTGATCAAATTCCTCTAGAGAAAGATAGCCGACCACCTTGCGCATTTTATCCAAGTATCCATTGTATTCCTCCTCCGACAAATAGGTTTTAGTGTGGATCTGGTCTTTTTCCAATTCCTCGATAGCTTTGCCTACGCGATACCAAGATTGCTCATTCCTCGCGACTTGAAACTCCACCAGGCATTCGAACAGTCTTTTCAACTCATAAAAACCCGGATTAGAGGGAATCGATTGCATTTGTTGAAATCGATCACGCGTTTTGATATCAGCAAGAAAGCCAGGCCACTCCTTATTCACCTTCGCGACTTCCTCGACTTGATCAGCAGACAAAGCTCGAATCAGAAGCCCGCGTGTCGTATCCTTGAACTCCTTGTGAAATTTCTCTTTTTCCGTGTCGATTTCTTTGATCAATAAGGCCCGAAATTTTTTTATCAGCGCCCTAGTGCTTTCAGGATAAACCATGCTGCAGTTGTGCGAGTCAAACTCATAGATCTGATATTCGCTGACTGGATTAGGGCCCATTTTCGCAACGACATCCGTGATGCCACTCGCTAAAATTTGCTCACCCTTATTGTTCTTCACCAAACGATTGGCGATGTCTTTTTTCAATTCCAGCAAAAGCTGCTTCTGCATTTCCTGGCGCGATAGCTCTTCAGCGCCTGAAACATTTGTGAGAGAAAGGAGCGCACACAGTGCGAAGTGGATGAATGGACTTTTCATGATACGGTGAAGTTCGTGTATCTCACGCTTGTTGACGCAAGTAAGATGTCGCCAACCAATCTTTCGTTAGCATATTTCGAACATATGGAGAGCCACACTTTTTGTCAATTTTTTTGGAACGGTTTCTCATGCAAGGAGATCACGCTCGGGAAAAAACTGTAGCTCGACGCCCAAAGCAACACTATGCTGATCGCCGCCAACTGGTAGAGCTAGGTGTCGTAGGCTTTGCCATCCGCGGCAGTGATCCGATATGTTCGGATCACGGAATCCTCCTGCGATTCGTTGTCGCTGAAGATCTTCTTCAGGTGGTAGTTGATCGTACGGACATCGACGTCGTAAATCGCCCCCATCATGTTCTGCGATAGCCAGACATTTTCCTCCGCGACCACACCAAGATCTTCATCGGACATCTCAGTGATTGGATGCCAAGCCATTGAGGAAATAAGGATGTATGATGAAGTTCTCCTAATCCTCTACCCAAATTCCCCATAATAAGCACACCATGTTTTACCTATTTTGCCAAAATAAGCCAAAATTCTCAAAATTCCTCCTTCCTCATTGATCATTTCTTGTGTTACTGTGAAACTGTGATACACATAAAAACATGAAAAACATCACCCTCTCCATCGATGAGGAAACTTATCGGAAGGCCCGCATTGCTGCCGCTAGGCGCGATGCGTCTGTTTCCTCCCTCGTGAAGCAATACCTTCAGACTCTCGCAGCCACGGAGATACCCAATGAAATGCCAACCCCTGAACTGGACACCTTGCTCGCGGAAATCGCCAGCCGTCACCCCGGCTTCTCGTGCAGCGAAAACCTCTCCCGCGAAGACCTCTACGAGAGCCGCTGCTGATGACCTTCGTCGATACCAACATTCTCCTCTACGCGATATCCACTCAACCCGGTGAGGCGGAGAAAACCAAGAAGGCGAAAGCGATCCTGAACGACCCAAACCTCACGCTCTCGGTTCAGGTGCTTCAGGAATTCTATGTCCAAGCCACGCGGCCCACCCGCACTGATCCACTGACCCACCAAGAGGCTACCGCGCTGATCCAATACTGGCTGCGCCACCGCATCGTTCCGC
Source organism: Verrucomicrobiota bacterium (assembly GCA_004293285.1). Lineage (GTDB taxonomy): Bacteria > Verrucomicrobiota > Verrucomicrobiia > Verrucomicrobiales > Akkermansiaceae > UBA956. The sequence goes on from RDYF01000165.1 coordinate 3,262, forward strand.
TCACCGTGCAGGTCATGCAGGATGCCCTCGACATCAAGAAACGCTACCAAACTTCCTACTGGGATGCCGCCATCCTCGCAGCTGCCGCCTCCGCAGGTTGCACCGAACTCCTCTCGGAAGACCTCAACCCCGGACAAAACTACGACAGCGTCCGCGTCATCAATCCATTTTCAAAAAACTGATGTCGGGCGCGACACCGAAGATATCGCAGTAGTCCGCGAGCTCCGTGGGCTTTTGAGTCATATCTTTTACTTGGCTCTGCGATGAAGGGGCGTTGTTCGACATCGAACACCGTTTTCGGACTCATGCCCATGGCGGTGAAAATCGTTGCGTGGAGGTCGGGAATGGTGACGGGATCTTTCACGGCGATCAGTGGTCGCTCATCCGCTGTGGCTCCGTGCAAGTGTCCTTTTTTCACTCCGCCACCAAACATCAGAACGCTCGATCCTTGGGTGAAGTGACGATGCAGGCCGTAGTGCGACATCGTTTCCAAGGTATCGCCTTTCACCGTTGCTTGGTCGCCTGCATTCGAGTTCGGGCCGCCTTCCATCATCGCGTCGCGCGAGAACTCGCTGGCGACGATGA
>RDYF01000166.1 GCA_004293285.1 Verrucomicrobiota bacterium
TTGCTCGATCAAACGCCCATCCCGAAAGCGCCCGAAGCAACAGTTGTGCGCATCCCCAACAGTCGCGATATCCCCGAAACTGCGGAAATTCTCTACTGCTTCATCGTCGGCGACCAAGCGCATTTTGTCGATATGACGGAAGCCAAAAATCTCATCATGGCGGAGTTCAAGAGCAATGAGCGCAACCTGATTCATAGTGTCCGCAAAATCCCGAAGAAGGCTGACAAGAAAATTTATGATCAAGATAAGGTCGTCAGTCTCTTCCAACAAAAAAATCTCCGAGTTCGCAATCAAACCATCGCTGTTCCATACCACAAGCCTTACACTAACATGTACTACCGCCTCTCCTTTGACCCGAAAAAAGGCGATGCCACTCTGGCAGACATGCAGCAGGAGCGTGGGAGGTTCCACAACATCTGCGCCCGCGTCCGACAATCCTCACGCAATGTTCTGATTTTCAAAGTGCATCCGAATGGCTTTGCGACTTACATCAAAGCGCGCGAAATCGCCGATAAGATGAACATCGCTTGCGGCTGGGAAATTGACGTTAGCACTTCGCTGATCGGAAGACTGGATTTCGAAGTAAATCGCCTCGAAGCCCCACCTGCGAAAAAACCCGGAGCCGCTCCACCAGCGCCCGCCGGCCCCAAACGCAAGCTGGATTGAAGCTCTCGGCAGTCTGAGCATCTTGCTCCATACGAACGATGCCCGAGAGCGGATATGGGAAGACTCTCGTGAACCTTCCCGAGAATCATCGTCCCTTTAGTTCTCGGTCGATCGCAAACGATCAAGCAATTTCTGGTGTATCCCGCCAAATCCCCCATTGCTCAAAACGGCAATAACGTCGCCAGACTCGGCTTTCGAGGCAACGAGCTCTACAATTTGCTCCACACCCTCTAAATACCACGATTGACCGCCAAACTCCGCGATGTCGCGAGAGAGCTGATCGGGGTCCAGTCTTTCTTCGACAGGCACTTTGTGCAAATCGGCAATCGCCGAAACAACGGCCAGATCCGCTTGCGCCAAGGCCTGTGCGAGCTCGGTTTGGAACACTTTGCGCTTGGTCGTGTTCGAACGTGGTTCGAAAATCACCCACAATCTCGCACCTTGGTAGGGATGATGCGCAAAGTCGTCGACCACCGTCACACCGCGCGCCTCGCCTTTCCACTCTTGTCGACGCGCCACGCCTTCGAACTGCAACAGCCCCGCACGGGCTTGCTCGGGCGTTAAACCCGCAAATCGCGCGGCGTTTACTGCCATCGCCGCATTGCGCACGTTGAACTCACCCACCATTGGCACTTCGTAGCTTTCGCCTTGCATCACAAACGATGCTCCTTGCGGATGGTAATGAACTTGCTCGATCACCACATCGCAGTGCTCGCCAAAACCCACGCTCTTGACCGGACAAGGCGCGAGCGCCGCCACGTCACGCACATGCGCATCGTCGCCATTGACCAAGGCCACTCCATTGCGCGGCACAATGTTGAGCAATCGACGGAAGCTCAGCTTGATCTCTTCGACGTTTTGATAGATGTCGGCGTGATCGAACTCGATGTTGTTGATGACCACGCACTCCGGCAAGTAGTGCAAAAATTTCGATCGCTTGTCGAAGAAAGCGGTATCGTATTCATCGCCTTCCAGCACCGTGATGTCGGAGTCGGTGAACACCGCCCCACCACCAAGATTCTTCGGCAATCCACCGATCATGTAAGAAGGGTCCACTCCCGCCGATTTGAGCAGCCACGCCAGCATCGACGAGGTCGTCGTTTTGCCATGCGTGCCACTGACGACAAAATTGCGCTTGCCGCGCAAGAAGTGTTCTTTCAATACCTCCGGCAAGGAAACATAGAGCAACTTGCGCTCCAGCGCCGCTTCCGCTTCTTCATTGCCGCGACTGATCGCATTGCCGATGACAATGACCTGCGCCTCGGCGGGTATATTTTCCGCGCGATAGCCCTCGTAGAGACGGATGCCCTGCGATTCCAAAAAAGTCGACATCGGCGGATAGACGTTCGCATCACTGCCCGTGACGACATAGCCCTGGGCTTTCATGCCGGCGGCTACGGCCCCCATGGCGGTGCCACAGATGCCAATAAAATGAAAATGCTGTTGCGAAGACATGCGGGAAAATTCAATCGATCAAAAGGTGGGTGCTGCGACACGACCGTTTTCACTTTCCTCCAGTCGCTGGCGCAGCATGCGGTCCGCAATTTCACGCACCATTTCGCTCAATAGCAACCACAAATGACTACCCCGACGATAATCCGCAGGCGCAATGTGTTTCACCCGACCCGCATGCGCACAGAGCTGGTAGCACTTGCGGAAACTTTTCCCGCTTTGGTCTTCGGGATTGTAGACTGCAATCGCCTGACCACCATTGCGATTGAGCACGGTGAAGCAAGGCACATCGGTCGGTCCATCGCCGACGTAGACCATGTTTTCAAAGGGAATGGGTCGCAACTCGGACGGCATGTGATCGTTGACATCCTGATCGTAACGCAACATGCCTTTGTTGATGCGGAACAAAAATTGCGTCTTGGTCGTGTGCGAAATCGTCCGCTTGGGGAAGCTGATGCGACCCTCCGCATCTTCGCCAAACTCGCAACCAAAAATCGCCTTCACATGCGGTTGCAAACGCGAGCCATCGAGCAAGGCTTTCAGACCAGAGGAAACGATGTAGTGCTCAATCTTAATCCCCGCCATTTCATGTTCGGGCGTCAGGCATTGGCGCGGCAGATCGACAAAAATATCGGGCAAACCTGGGAAAAACGACAACCCTTGGCCCAGTTCCGTGAGTCGCGCATTGGTCACATGGTCCATGCCGAGGTAGTCGAGCAAGCACTTCATGTAGGCCAATTCTCCATCCCACTTTTGCTCCGTCACCAGCGCGTTGCATTTTTTCCAAAACTGCACCGGGTCGATGCCGAATTGCGGAAACAACACATCATCCTGCATGTAGCGTGGGCTGAGGGTCTGATCGTAATCGTAGACCAAAGCAATTACATTTTGAGGCACCGCCATAACAAGCACGACTCTAGCCAGAGGCCCACGAGGGAAACAAGCGCAAACCAGAAAAAAACACGATTCCGATGAAATGCGCGTGTCATCGATTCGCCTGCTGCAGAGCTTGGACGATGAAGTTTACGGTTGGCGCAGGATCGTCCAATCCGTGAGGATGATGGCCAGCCTCATGCGCGATCACCGTGATGCTACCGCCCAGTTGTCGATACTTGCGCTCCACAATCGCAGAGTTTTCTGCCACCGGCACCACATCGTCGCTTCGACCTACAACGTGATAGAGAGGGATGCGATGCTTGGCCAGAATCGCCAAGGGCTTGTCGTCGACCGGATTTTCCTGAAAGGCATTGACTTGCTCGTCGCTCGTCCAACCATAAAGCTTTTTCGCCTGTTGCCAATCAGACGGACTGCCCTTCCCCTGCCCCTGACCTGCGGGCCAGCTTTTCAGGTCGCATACCGGTGCATCGCCGTAGATCCCCGCAATGTTTTGAGGATGCGCTACTGCCCAGCGATAGGCCATGAAGCCGCCGCGTGAGAGCCCGATCAACACCGGCTTTTTGGCAAACCCTTTTTGCACCATCAACTCGTAGAAGGCCGACATCACTTGCAATTGCTCGGCACAGCCTAGCCGATTGAAATCGCTGACATGCGCGTGATACACCCCGTGCTCCTTGAGCAAGGTCGGCACTCCCGTGCGCTCGAGAAATGCATCGGGAAACTCCGTGACCCAAGTCCAGTGTCGACCCTCCCGCGGCCGATCTGGCACCACTACCCAAGCCGTTTTTCCCGCCACCTCAAACACATGGCGCTGATGCCCGTGCCACTGGTCCACTTTTTCCAGAGGAAAGCCGAATCGGACTGGTTCTGCCTGCCCAGGAGACAGCAATGCCCAAATTACCATTCCTCGCACCATCAACCACACAATGAATCGGTTCATGTCTCATACTACGCAGAGCCCCGCACGTTTCATGCACGAAAAAAAAGCTATTTTCATCCAAGCATGCCGAAGCCCATGATCGCGAAGCTCGATCTGTAGCTCGGAAATGACAAGCCTTGCACCGATGGAGCGACGCATCTGGTCAAAGAAAAACCCACTCGGGAAGAGTGGGTGATCCTGTGAAAGTAGCGGCTGTGGGACTCGAACCCACACACGTAAGTACTCGATTTTGAGTCGAGCGCGTCTACCAATTCCGCCAAACCGCCGTTCGGGTGCGCGATTTCATCGATCGGATTTCCTCGATTCTTCCGCTTGCACGAAATGAATCTGACATCATACTGTGGGTGTGCACTTTTTTTCCCCACTGGTTGCCTGCTGCTGCCTCCTCAGCCTGAGCTGCGTGAAGCTGGGTCCCGACCATCAAGCTCCTCAACTCGATCTCCCCGCTCAGTATTCGCAAAAGGGTGTCTCTTGGAAACGCACGAGCCCTCCCCAAGTCTATACCCACAGCACTTGGTGGAAGGTCTATGGCGATCGCACGCTGAATGATCTCGCCGCCACCACCGCAGCGCAAAATTTGTCGATCCAAGCGGCCGCCTCGCGTCTCAAGGAATCGCGCGCATTGAGTCGATCGACCCGCACGGCGATGCTGCCGACTCTCGACTTCAACGGCGATTTGCAACGCACCACTGTGAACTTTTTTGGCGGCATTGCCCAGAATCGCTTGGATATCTTCCAGCTTCCCATCGATCTCTCCTATGAAGTCGATCTCTGGGGTCGGGTGCGACGCAGTGTCGAAAGTGCCGACGCCCAAGCCGCAAGTGCGGAAGCCACTGTGGTCGCGACGAAGCTCTCACTGACCGCCGATACCGCGCTGACGTATTGGTCCTTGCGTGCGCTCGATGCCGAAAAAGCGCAGGTCGAAAAAAGCATGGCTCTGCGCCGCGAATCGCTTGCCCTCAACGAAGCCCGCTTCCGGGCTGGCACGGCCAATGAGCTCGATACCTCGCGTGCGAAAACCGAGCTGGCGGCGGTGGAGTCGGAGCTGATCGGCATCCAAAAAAAACGCGCTGAGCTGGTCAATGCTCTCGCTGTTTTGACAGGTCGTCCAGCTGGCACACTCCAGATTCCCGAACAAGCTGAACTGCCTAATCCGCCCAAGATCCCCGCTGGGGTGCCGTCGGACCTGCTCTTGCGTCGACCCGATCTCTACGCAGCCGAGCGCAACGTCGCTGCGGCGAACGCTCAGATCGGCGTGGCGAAAGCAGCCTTTTTCCCGAGCCTGCGTTTGCGTGCGGGAACGGGAACTCAAGCGACTCAGCTCGGCGATTTGTTTGATGGCGACGCCGTGGCTTGGTCGCTCGGCAGTTCGCTCACTTACCCACTCATCGGCCAAGTGCGAATTCGCGCGGATTACGATGCCGCCGTGGCTCGACATCAAACTGCTTCTCTCGACTATCAACAAGCTGGCTTGATCGCGATGCGAGAAACCGAAGACAGCCTCACCGGCCTGTCGTTTCTCGAAAAACAAGAGGAAGCTCAGCAAAAGGCCGCCGATGCGGCGAAACAGACCCTCAAGTTGTCGAAGCAACGCTACGATGCCGGTCTAACCAATTATTTAGAAGTAGTCGAAGCCGAGAGAACTCTGCTACAAAGTGAGCGTCTCGTCACCTCCCTGCGCGCGCAACGGTTGGCGCTGACGACTCAACTGATCAAGGCCCTTGGTGGTGCTTGGTAATATCTTCTTTTCCTTCATGCAAACCCCATTACCGAACTTCGGCATTCATCGCGACCGCGAATTGCTTAAAGAAACAACGGCTTTTTGTTACAAAGAATCCCCCACAGGTCCGCTGCAAGCCCATGTTTTTTTCCCTCCCACGCCTCGCTCGGAAGAACGACCGCCCATGCTGGTGTTCTTTCACGGCGGCTTTTGGGACCTGTCGGCAGTGACCCATTTTGCGACTCAATGTGTGCATTTTGCCGAGCGCGGATGCCTTTGCGTCGCCGCGGAAACGCGCGTGAGCTCGCGTCATCCGTCGTCGACCCCCTTGGATGCTTTGGAAGACGCGCAGGACTTGATCATCGCTCTCAAGCAGCGGGCGGATGAATGGCACTTCGATCCCCAAAAGATCGTGCTCGTCGGTGCCGCTGGAGGTGCCTTTTTGGCATTGCATGCCGCTATGGAAAAACACCCGCGCTCCGTGGATGGCATCGATCCCCGACCTGCGGCTCTGATTTTGCTGAGCGCATTGGTCGATACCGGACCGAAAACTGATCAGGCACGTCGTTTCCCCAGCCCACAGCAAGCCAAAGCTCTCAGCCCGCTGCGCATGACCCGTCGCAAGCTGCCGCCCATGCTTTTTTTGCACGGTCAAAGCGATCGCATCACTCCCATCAGCGCCGTGAAATCGCTGTGCCGATGGCTGCGTTTCAAGGGCAATAAGGCGCTGCTCATCAGCTACAAAGGAGCGGATCATCGCTTTTTCAATTTCAATGCCGACCTCGTGCACTATGACTTGTGTCTGCGGGAAATGGAAAGCTTCTTGCGACGCTATGAGCTCATTCCTGCCCACCAAGCGCCGCAAGCGCTGGCTTGGGAGCATCTCGACTCGGTCGCATCGGAAGTCTGAAAAACCCTGGCGAACCAGGGTTTTTCGGGAGTGCGGGATCGATGGCGACTCACTGGTAGGAGTCGCGCATTTCGGTCAACTGCACTAGCTTGCCGCGCCACTCGGCCAATCGCGCTTTCTCTTGCTCCACCACCTCCGCAGGTGCTCGATCGACGAAACTGGCGTTGCTGAGCTTGGCCTCGCACTTGCTCACTTCTTTGCTCAATTTCTCGATCTCTTTCGTCAGTCGCTGCTTTTCGGCTTCGACGTCGATCAAGCCTTCGAGCGGCAGGAAAATTTCGCCCAACTCGGTGATGGCCACGGGCGTGCCACGCGGTGCTTCGTAGCCAGCATCGAGCCGAATTTCTGCCGCCCCCGCCAACAACGCGAGGACATCGATTTCCTCGGCGAGCCAGGAAACGGCGGGCTTGATGACGAAGATCACATCCCGACGCGTGGCGACGTTGTATTCGAATTTGAGATTTCTCATGCGCCCCGTCGATTCATAGATCGCGGCGACTTTTTGTTGTGCCTGTTGCGCCTCGATGCCCGCCAGCAGCGCTTGGCTGGGCAAGGTTTGATTCATCAAAAATTCGCCCTGCGGCACATAGCCCATGCGTGCCGAAAGCTCTTCGGTGACGTGTGGCATGTACGGATGCAGCAATTGCAAGAAGCGGCTCATTACGGCATCGAACACCGCCAAAGTGCGATTGCGATCGGCTTCGGATGCGGTTTGACGAAGGTCGCCTTTGACCGACTCCAAGAACCAGTCGCAGAACTCACTCCAGAGGAACTCGTGCATTTTCTGCGCGATTTCGCCGAATCGATATTCACCATAGGACTCCTCCAACTGCACGGTGAGCGCATCGAGCTTCGCCATGATGTCGATATGATACGGCCGCAACGACTCCAGCGCGGGAAGAGGCTGCATACCTCCCGTGCTTGCCATTTGACGGAAACGACAGGCGTTGTAGATCTTGTTGGCAAAATTGCGTCCTTCCTCGACTTGCGATTCATCGAAACGCACGTCGCTGCCAATCGGTGCCATGTGCTCAGGCGAGTTGCCGAGTTGCTTGCTCATTTTCCGACCCTGCATGTCGCGGATGATCGAGGTGAAAAACACGTGACGGAAGGGCAATTCGTCCATGAACTCGTAGCCCGCCATGATCATGCGTGCGACCCAGAAAAAGATGATGTCTGGTCCAGTGACGAGATCGTTGGTCGGATAAAACTTGCTTCGCGTCTCTTCATCCATGGTCGCAAAGGGCCACAGCCATGAGCTAAACCAGGTATCCATGCTGTCCTCGTCCTGCACCCAGTTTTCCGGGTCACCCGGAGGCACGGTGCCGACGTAGATTTGGCCGCTGGCCCGATGTGTCAGATCGAGCGTTTCGGCTTTTTGCAGCGCGTCGGCTTGCTCTTTGCGATACCAAACAGGAATCCGATGACCCCACCAAAGCTGACGGCTGATGCACCAGTCTTGCAAATTTTCCATCCAATGCGCGAAGGTCTTTTTCCAGCGCTCCGGACGAAACACGATTTCGCCGTTTTCCACTGCCGCCGCCGTGCGCTCGACCGATGGGTAGCGCAGGAACCATTGCAAAGAAAGGCGTGGCTCGATAGGCACATCGGCTCGTTCGCTGAATCCAACGTTGTTGCTGTAGTCCTCCTCTTTCACCAAGGCACCGATCTCAGCGAGCTTTTTCGCTGCCAATTTGCGCGCTTGAAAACGATCCAAGCCATCGAACTCCGGGCACTCGGGGCAGTTGATGCGACCATCGCATGCGCGGGCGTGACTTTCAAAGCACCCGTGCCAAATTCCTTATCGACCGCTTCATCAGCGATGATCGGAATCGGCACGCGCGGAAAGGGACGCCACACACGCTTGCCAATCAAATCCTGATGCCGCTCGTCTTGCGGATGAACCGCGACAGCCGTGTCGCCCATGATGGTCTCAGGACGGGTCGTGGAAATTTCGAGGAAACGCCCTGGCTCTTCCACCACTTCGTAGCGCATGGTGTAAAACTTGCCGTTTTGTTGTTTCGGGATCACCTCTTCATCGCTCAGTGCCGTCAGCGAAACAGGGCACCAATTGACCATCCGCAGGCCACGATAAATCAGGCCTTTTTCGAACAATTTCACGAACACATCCTGCACCGCCGTGGTGTAGTCGGCATCCATGGTGAAGCGCTCACGACTCCAATCGCAGGAGCAGCCCAAGCGCTTGAGCTGACCGATGATGATGTCGCCGTACTGTTCTTTCCACGCCCAGACGCGTTTGAGAAATTCTTCGCGACCGAGATCCCGACGGGATTTCCCTTCTTCCTTGCGAATCAGTTGTTCCACTTTCGTCTGCGTCGCAATGCCCGCATGGTCGGTGCCGGGCAACCACAGCACTTCAAAGCCTTTCTGGCGAGCCCGACGAGCCAAAATGTCTTGCAGCGAATTGTTGAGCACGTGCCCCAAATGCAAAATGCCGGTCACGTTGGGGGGCGGAATGACAATCGAGTATCCCGGTTTCTCCGAACGAGGGTTGGCCTCAAAACAACGGTTTTCGATCCAAGCGTCATACCACTTGGCTTCCACGTCTTTCGGTTCGTATCCTTTGGGTAACTCTGACATCGCCCCGCACGCTTGCCACAGAGCTCCCCAATTGTAAAGCCCAGAGGGAGGAACCGAAAAAAGCGGTTGGTGACGGTCGTTGCGCCAGAAAGAATGTCACCCAATGATTGGCCAGTTGGAGCGTCCCCCGCGATGAACCGACGGGTTCTGTTGACCGCTTACGCTAATCCACCTCAATGCATTGATGAAGCAGCATTTAGCCACTCTAAAACCCAAGGAAATGACGCAATTCTGAAAAAATGTTAAAAAGACAGTTGCTGACCCCGCGAAGCGGGGCGCGCTCATGCCGCTGGCATGATAGGCTTCGATGACGGCGGCTTTTTGTTCGGGGGCGTAGCGAAGGCGACCGAGGCGGTCGGTTTTCATGATGGATTCGTTCATAGCGGTCATAACCGGCAAACTATGACGATTGTGATGGGGCTACGCGAGAATCATCAGATGGCGGTTGGGACTACGCTTACCCATGTCGTACCGTGCCATTCGCATCTGGCCCCATTGATGTCTACTCGTGATCTGGTGTTTTACCCACAGATTTTGCGGAAGAGGCTAATTCATAATACATTATACAGTCGTAGCAATCCTTACTAATTATTTTTTTAGTAAACTCAATACCAGAATCAGAAAATTCATTAATTTGAAAATATCCAGGTTTATTGAATAAAATTATTTGATACGTAGGTAGCGAATTCGAATGTAAAAAATCACTCATCGAAGTTGGATCACTTCCTTTTACAATCAATCGTGCGACCTCATTAGCATTTGTGATAACGCTTTTATGCGTTGAAGACCTCAAAAAAAACTTTTAACATGCTTGAATAAGTGAGTATCGTTAGTAGAATGATACGACAAAGTAAACGGCGATGGAGTTGGTCTTTCGCTAACAAAAACTGGCATGGGAAGAGATTTTTCAATTGCAATTTGATAACAAAGATCACGAATTAGATCGTCACTAAAATACCATCCTTTATCAGTTTGATAAGTCACACCGTTGCTGCAATTCACAAGAAATATATTGCATGAGTCTAGTTTTGTCGTGCCATCCTTATTATAAGAATAGTAAATATCTACATCGTATTTGTTTTTTTCTTTGTAAGGCATATGAACAATTAATTTAGCCCACCTAGAATGTGAACCAAAATAGCCACCACCAGGTGGAATTTTCTCTTTAACGTCAAGTAATTGATCAACGATTTTACATATTTTTAAATTTTTTGTTTCATAAAATGGGAAGTTAGATGTAAATTCTGATTTTTTATGGTATACTTCGCAAGTGCGTGAACTTATTAAGATAAAAAATATCGCAATCACAAATAATGAAATAACACAAAGGATATGTAATCGTATTTTATTCATTTTATAATATATGATTAATTAATCATAAAATCAAGTTAATACTTAACGCGTGTAGAACCGTTCTCACATGGAATATTAATTGGCTCAAAATATTTTTTCCATTTCTCAGCTCCTAAATGTATAGCTTGGATTGGCGCTGCTTTATCGGGTGCAATTTCTTGCTTGTGCAACCAATGTAATCCATAAATATAAATATAAATATTCACGGACTTGCATCCGAATTTACATTTACATAACTCAGATGCTTCATTGCTGGCCTGTTCCCTTGCTTGTAATAGCATATTTTTTCCTGTATCTCCTTCGTAGTCGGGATCTGAGTGAACAGTAAACATTCGGTTATCAACTACTAAAGGAAGAAAAATATTTCCGAGAAAGGATTGCTGAGTACGCTGCAAATAATTTCTCACACTCTGATTTGTCAGTTCTGTGTAACACGACAAAAACGATACTCTTGAACATGGTGTTTTAAATTTAGATAAAAAATCTGCATTTTTTATTTTGTCAAAAACACCTTCAACAAGATTTCCCATTTCGATGTCATGACGATGGGTTAAAAAAATGTATATGCTGCATTTTTCAATATTTGGAATTCCATTTAAACCAATAGGGGTCATGCCGCGCGGTAATTTCGGGTCTGGTATCAATTCGGGATATGTTTCCAAACCCATAAGATCCAATCGATTTACCCCATCATTCCCCACAAAACCATACAGATTCAATCCACCCTCTTCCTCAATCGGATCACGGTTGATCCAGCGGCCTGTTTGGGGGTGGTAGTAACGGTAGCCGTAGTAATACAGTCCGGTCGTGTTTTCCAATGGTTTTGTGGAGAAGCGATATTTGAACTCTTGGG
>RDYF01000167.1 GCA_004293285.1 Verrucomicrobiota bacterium
GACACGCGGATGGCATCGGCTTGGCTGGGGCCGATTTTCGCGGCGAGTTTGCCCAGAGCCGTGGCGAGTTCCATGTACTTGCCCACTTCAGCGATGGTTTTGGCATCGAGATTCGGCATGTTCACCGCATTGCGGATTTCGCCCGTGACGAGGAAATCGCGCACCTGGTGAGCGACCTCAATGCCGACATTTTCCTGCGCCTCTGCGGTCGAAGCGCCGAGGTGAGGAGTGAAGACCGTTTTCTTCGCCGAGAAAAGCGGGAAGTCGGCGGGTGGAGGCTCGACTTCATAGACGTCGAGCGCCACGCCAGCGAGATGTCCGGCATCGAGCGAGTCCTTGATGGCTGCTTCATCTACCAGACCACCGCGGGCGCAGTTGATGACGAGAGCGCCTTTATTCATCAGCGCGAGACGTGGGGCGTTGATGATGTGCTTGGTGTCATCGTTCAGCGGGATGTGCAGCGTGACGACATCGGCTCCAGTGAGAGGATCATAGGCGATCACGTGCATGCCAAAGGCTTGTGCGCGTTTCGCAAACTCCGTGCCAATGCGGCCCATGCCCAGAATGGCGAGGCGTTTGCCGTGGATTTCGCAGCCTTCGAACGACTTGCGATCCCACTTGCCGGCGATCACCGTGGCGTGTGCTTGGGGGATATTGCGTGCCAGCGATAGCATCAGCGTGAAAGCGTGCTCGGCGGTGGAAATGGTATTGCCGCTGGGGGTATTCATCACCACCACGCCGTGATCGGTGGCGGCTTGGCGATCGATGACGACCGATGGCCTTAAGGTTCTTCGCAGCGGCGAAAACTTCCTTAGTCACCTTCGTTTGAGAGCGGACGACGAGACCGTGATAATCACCGATGATCTTCAGCAACTCCTCGGGTTTGAGGCCGGTGTTGACATCGACTTGGATTTCGGGAGCAGAAGCGAGAGCTTCGACACCTTTTTCAGAAATGGGATCAGAAACAAGAACACGAAATGTTGCCATGGCGGGCAAAGCCTAATCGGGGACCATGGAGCTGTCCAGCGGCAAACGTGCCATGAAAAGAAATTGCTCAGCTGGCAACGATTTCGCTCTCTGCTGTCTCGGAAATCCCCTCTTGCTCTTTGATTTGTCGCTCCCAAATGAAGCGTCGGAACAACACTTTCACAGCAGCTGTCAGCGGCACGGCGAGCAATGCTCCGACAAAGCCACCGAGGATCACCGTCCAGAATAGCATCGAAAAAATCACCGTCATGGGATGCAGTCCGACCGAGTCGCCGACGATTTTCGGCGCCGTGACGAGCGAGTTGATTTGTTGCACCACGACAAAAATCAGCACCACGCCGATCGTGTAAGACATCGGATCCAGCCCCCAAAGAGCGCCGGCCTTGGCGTGGAACCAGCCGATGATGCAAGCCGGGATCAAACACAAGATGTTGCCGACGTAAGGAATCACGCCGAGAATGGCCATGAACACGCCAATCAAAAAACCATAAGGCAGGCCGTAGAAAGTCAGGGCGATTCCGACCAAAATGCCGTCGATAAACGCCACCAGCACCTGTCCGCGAAAGAACGAGATGAGATAGCCGTTGATTTCTTGGAGCGTATCGACCAGTTCGCTTTTGAAACGCGAAGCCTTAAGCGGCACGTAGTCGTGCCAGTGTTGTTGAATGCTCGAAGAATCCTTGAGAAAGAAAAACAGATAAATCGGCACCATCACCAGTCCGAGAGAGAAGCCGAGAATGGCCATGACTTTCGATGTTCCGACGGTCGTCCACTGCCAAATTTGTCCTTTGTAGTCGTAAAGCATGCGGCCCGCGCGCGTTTCCCAGAAAAAATCCAGCGATTCTTTTGAGTTGTTCGGAATGGGCTCAGCTCGCGCTTTTCCAGCGTCGTCCGTTTGCGTCAACAACCAGCCAAGTGGTTTGCCTTGCTGCTCTTTTTGCTGCTGCCGCAAAAAACTCGCGATTTGCCGCGCCAAGGATTCGTTTTCTTCTTTTTCGGAATTTGGTAATTTCGCCGTGCTGCTGAGCTTTTGCGCTACCATCAAGCGCGCCTGATTGGCACCGGGCAAAATCGCCAGCGTCAGCAACAAGGCCCCGAGCAGCATCATGGCGTAGACGATGACGACCGATTTGAGGCGCGAAAACTTCCAGCGCTCGAATCGACGCACCAACGGATCGATGACGTAGGCGACGATTCCCGCGACGATGACAGGAATGAGCACGGGCTGCAAGTAGCCGAAAATTTTCCCCAACAGCCAGATGAGCCCGACCATCAACAGTCCGAGGATCAGAATCGAAACACCAGTGGCAGCGTTCCATAACGTGCGAATCTGGAAGGATGAAGGGTAGTCTTTCATGGGCGAGCTAGTAGTTACGAAAAAACGAGCAAAATGCCGACTAGAAAATGCGTGTCTTTTTCTCCTTCTCAGAATCGAGATTGCTTTCGGTCGCGAGGCTGATTACTTTGTCGCTCTATGATTGGCATTGGTTATGATGTGCACCGTTTCGCAGAAGGACGACCGCTGATTTTGGGGGGTGTCGAAATCCCTCACACGCATGGTCTGGAGGGTCACTCCGATGCCGATGTCCTTTCCCATGCGATTGCCGATGCCGTTTTGGGAGCGCTGGGCGAGCCAGACATTGGCCATTTTTTCCCGCCCGGTGATCCCGCCTGCAAGGACATTTGTTCGCTGCGGATTTTGGAAAAAGCGCGCGATCGCGCGAAGGAGCTGGGCTTTGCCTTGGTGAACATCGATGCCACGATCATCGCCGAGGCCCCGAAGGTTTTGCCGCATCGGGATGCCATGCGTGCGGCAATTGGCGCAGCCCTGGGACTTCCGCCAGCGCGTGTCGGGATCAAGGCAACCACCAATGAAACCATGGGCTTTGTCGGACGTCGGGAAGGCATTGCCGCGATGGCGGTGGCAATGGTGCGCGCGCTTTAAGCCGCAGGAAAATGCGTTGCATGAGGAAATTTCGCAGCTCTGCATGTCGTTGCATGCCTGCGGGTTTTCGCAAAATTTTGCAAAAAACATTTTCCTTTTCCTGATCCTAGCGTAGGCTAAAAGCACAGGGGAGACACGCTTTTCTGGTGCTCCTCGCTTTCCGTTTTTCTGTTATGTCTGATTCATCGCCGTCCCCGCAACCGTCTCGCGAGTCGAAATCCCCCAACCCTGAGCCAACTGGCGTCAACTGGAGGCTGTTTGGCCTGCTGGGCTTGGCGTTGTTGGTGCTGAGCTTTGCGTATTTTAATACGGATTCCTTTGGTGGAAAGACCAAGCAGATGAGTTTCAGCGAGTTCCGCAAAGCCTATGATCAAGGTTTGGTGGTGACCAACGATGCCAAGCGGCCCTTTGAAGTCGTGACGCGCGATAGTCTTTATATCGCCAGTGTCAGCGGCTGGATTCAGCCAGCCCCTGCTCGCGATCTGAATGCGACGAAACAACGTTCTCTGTTCCAGGTGCCTGTCGACATTGTGTTGAATCAAGATGTGCTAAACCGAGTGTTGGGCAGCGACTTGAAAATTTCGCGCGCCGAGACCTTGCCGGCCTTGCCTGCGAATGGCGAGGTTCTGACTTTCCAGGCCTTTCGCAAGGCGCTTGCTGCCGATGAAGTGCTGGTGAATGATTTGCAAAATCCGCTGCGCGTGGTGATTGCCAAAGATCAGTCCGCCGTGCTCGAAGGGGCGCGGGAGTGGTATCCTGCAGCTCCTGCCCCTGCGGTGCTGGACCCGAAGTCGCTGACGCGTTTTGAGGTGAAAGTGGACACTCTCATGCAAAAGGAAGAGCTGGCTGAGCTGCTTGCCGCTGGTGCAAAACGCACGAGTGTGAGCAATACCTTTGGCAACATGATGATGAGCCTGCTGCCCATCATTTTGATCATTGGCGTGCTGATTTTCTTTTTCCGTCAACAAATGAAATCCGCCGGTCGTGGTGCGATGAATTTCGGGCGCAGTAAGGCTCGATTGCTGACGATGGATAAAAATAAGGTCACGTTCAAGGATGTCGCCGGCATTCAGGAAGCGAAAGAGGAACTCCAGGAAATTGTCGAGTTCCTTCGCGATCCACGCAAGTTCCAGAAGCTTGGTGGCAGCATCCCGAAAGGGGTTCTGATGGTCGGCGCTCCCGGCACTGGAAAGACGCTTTTGGCCCGCGCGATC
>RDYF01000168.1 GCA_004293285.1 Verrucomicrobiota bacterium
CGTTATCGAAGTCGCGAAAAATGTGGGGTCCGTTCATCATAAAAATTCCTTTCTTTAACCAAAGCGTCCGCTGATGTATTCTTCTGTGCGTTTTTCTCGGGGATTGGTGAACATTTTGCGGGTGTCATCGTATTCAATCACTTCGCCCATGTAGAAAAAGGCTGTGCGATCGGAGATGCGCGATGCTTGCTGCATGCTGTGCGTGACAACGATGAAGGTAAACTGGCTGCGCAGATCCCAGATCAATTCTTCGACCTTCAGAGTGGCGATGGGATCGAGCGCGCTGCACGGTTCATCCATGAGAATGATGTTCGGTTTGACCGCAATGGTGCGAGCGATGCAAAGACGCTGTTGTTGACCTCCCGACAGG
Source organism: Verrucomicrobiota bacterium (assembly GCA_004293285.1). Lineage (GTDB taxonomy): Bacteria > Verrucomicrobiota > Verrucomicrobiia > Verrucomicrobiales > Akkermansiaceae > UBA956. The sequence goes on from RDYF01000168.1 coordinate 371, forward strand.
CCGAATCCGGATTCGTGCAAGCGATCTTTCACTTCATCCCACAGCGCCGCTTGGCGCAGGGATTCCTCGACGCGTTGCGCAATGATTTTCGGATTGCGTTCACCGCGGACTCGCAAGCCATAAGCGACATTGTCGAAAATGCTACGGGGAAAAACATTGGATTTCTGAAACACCATGCCGACCTCATGACGCAGCTTTACGACATCGACCCGCGGTCCATGAATGTCTTGACCGCGCAGCAGGATGCGACCACTCGCGACGCGCGACGAAGGGATTTCATCGTTCATGCGATTCAGACAGCGCAGCAGGGTGGATTTGCCGCATCCCGAAGGTCCGATGAAAGCCGTGACTTGGTTTTCGGGTATTTCCAAATCGATGTTCTTGAGAATGTGAGCGTTGCCGTAATAGAAATCCAGCCCCTCGACCGAAATGGCGGAAGAGTGGGACGCAGGAGTTGCAACAGAGCGCGGTTGTTCAAGGAGATTCATCGCTGCCAAATCGTTCACGTGGTAAAGTCTCATGGGGAAACTCGACGAACGACAGGGCGATTGTGACGATTTTGTCACAAAAAGCAACCGTCAAAGATCAGAGCTAGATTCCTTGGTGCGCGCGGAAATGCGTCGATGCCAGATCGAAGCGCTCGACCATAGAAGGGCGGGCAGGAGCAAGCTGAGCAGCATCGTTTGACCGGGGCGATCATGCCCCGTGGCGCCGATCCAGGAAAAGACCAGCGACATCGGCACATTGCCGCAGAGCAGGGCTACGAAAAATTTTCGCAAAGGCATGCGCAGGAGTCCTGCCGAGACCGCGAGCGATTCCGGCAGGATGGGCAGGGCGCGTGAAAGGGCGACCATCCAACCGCCGCCGGTGGCGAATAGTGCACGACCGCGCACGAAGTCTTTTTCGCCGAGGAAGCGAAGCGAAAAACGCTCGGGGAGGAGTCGACCGATGCCATAACCGCAGAGTCCTGCCGCAGTGGAGCCTACGAGCGCAAAGCCGGCTCCGGCCAGCGTGCCGTAGAGGTAGCCCAGAGCCGACATCACCACCGTGCCGGGCACGGGGAAAATGAGGTCGAGGATGAGCAGTAGCATGCCGACCACACCTGCCGCATCGCCGTAGCGACGGAGTTGATCACTGGCCGCGGCGACGTCGCTCCAGTGGGCCCAGTTTTCACCCCAAATCATCCAGATGAGGAGGACTAAGAGCGAAGAACCAGCGAACCAAAGAATCAGACGCATGAGAAGATGGAGAAAAAGTCAGAGCCCTACGAATGATCCGTCGGATGCGTGGAGACCACAGTGAGCACGCCATCGCTCATGCCGTGGATTTTCTTTTTGTCGATCGGCACGATGGTCGCTAAGCAGCCGTGGAGTCGGGTGAAGCCGGAATCGTCGGTGAAATAGTATGGGCACAAGCGCACGCGGCCTTGCTCCATCGCGATCGAGCCATCGGGCTGATAGATCGGATGTTCGACGACGAGTGTTTCGCAAAAGCGCTGCATGATCCAAGTGCGTTGCCGATCCGCGAGAGCGCGTTGCAGGCACTCTTGCCATTCTTGTGCAGGCATGTCGTGGCCGATAAAAACGCCCCGCGAGCCCCAGGCCGTGGGATCGAAGCCGGAAATTTTGATCACCAGTTGTCGTTCTTTTTGGCTGAATTGCCCGACCTCTTGCCATGAGGGAACATTGAGTCCCGGCAAAATGGCATCGGCGGGAAGTTCGACATCGCGCAAGAACCAACCTTGCGGGATGAGTTGTTGCAATCGCTCGTCGTGCGCGGCGCGCAGCTCTTTTTTCCACAGCGCGCGGAGTCCAGGCATGTGGTAGAGGGCGAGCCAGAGTTTTTCTTCAAGATGAGGTTTGAGCGGTGCTTCAAGTAGGCCATTCCCCGCAGCGTAGTCGGGCAGCGCGGGGATGTTTTGCCAGTCAAAGCATTCGAAAAATCGATACAGCGGGCGCAGGTCATCGGCGCGCAGCGATTCCGCGCGTTCGATGCTGCGTTCGCCATCGAGCTGGCGCAGGAGCCACTCCATTTCGGGACGATAATCCGCCGCTTCTTCCGCAAGCATCACCGCACCCCCTGCGGGCAGCAGCGAGGAAAAGCCGTCGATCATCCCGCGCGCGCCGCCGAGCACGCTGCAGCCGGCTTTTTCGTATTGTTGCGACAACCACGCGGTGATGCCGATTCCGCCCGGCACGCTATCGATCTCGGTCAGGGCAAAGCCATTTGCCGTGAGCAATAAGTCGGGTCGGATGATGCGGGGAAAGGCGTCGGCGCGGTCGCTGCGGCGCTGGGCGGCAATCAGCCAATCCGGCTTGCCACGGTCGAGGCTCTCGGCGATCCATGAGGGAAGTTTGCCCCTGGCGCTACGACGATAGATCGCATCGCTCGCGCGTTGGAATTGGGCCAAGACGTGGCCGAGGCCTTCGAGCTCGCGAAGGGTGCGTCGGGGTAACTGCAAGGGCACAGGCGACCAGCGCCACGATCCTGCGGCAAAGAGGCCTTGCTGCGGCAGCGCGGCGTCGATTTGTTCGAGCGATAATTGGGGGTGTAGTGACATCATGACATCAAGCGCAGGGCGCCACGGATGAGTTCTTCCACCGTCGCATCGGCATTTTCTTCGAGAACTTTTTTCACCGCCTTGCGGGCGTCGACCTGTTTGTAGCCGAGAGCAATCAGCGCCAGTTCCGCATCGGCGGCGCTGCGACTGAGATTGCCGCCGGCAGCTTGTTCCCAGGTTTCGGTCACTCCGACTTTATCTTTCAGCTCCAGAACAATTCGTTCGGCGGTTTTTTTGCCGAGCCCCTTGATGCGCGAAAGTTCGGCGACATCGCCCTTGACCACGGCCTCTTTGAATCGCGTGACGGGCATGCCACTCAAAACCGACATCGCCGTGCTGGGTCCGATGCCACTGACGCGATCGATGAGTAGCAGAAAAACATCGCGTTCCTCCTCCGTGGCAAATCCGTAAAGCGTATGAGCCGTTTCGCGGACTTGGAGGTAGGTGCGCAGCTCGATCGTAGAGCCCTCGGTGGGGTGGAGTTTGTCAAAGGTGCTGACGGGCACAAGCACTTCATAGCCGATGCCCTGGACATCCAAGATCAGTCGATTGGGATAAGCTTC
>RDYF01000169.1 GCA_004293285.1 Verrucomicrobiota bacterium
GAAAGGCGTGCGCATCATGGGCTCATTGCACATGACGATCCAAACGGCGGTGTTGATTGAAACACTCGTTGATCTCGGCGCCGAAGTGCGCTGGGTGAGTTGCAACATTTTCTCCACTCAAGATCATGCGGCGGCGGCGATTGCGGCAGCGGGCATTCCGGTTTTCGCTTGGAAGGGCGAGACTTTGGAAGAGTATTGGTGGTGCACGTGGAAAGCTCTCCTCAATCCCCAAGGTCTCGGGCCGCAGTTGATCGTCGATGATGGTGGCGATGCCACTTTGCTGATTCACAAAGGCTACGAACTCGAAAATGGTTCGGATTGGGTGAATACGCCATCGGGCAGTCATGAAGAGAGCAAATTCACAGTGAGAAACCGAACGTTTTCCACGAGATCGTCAAAGAGTGGAAAGGCGTTTCTGAAGAGACCACTACGGGCGTGCATCGTCTTTATCAAATGGCGAAAGCGGGAACGCTTTTGGTGCCTGCGATCAATGTCAATGACTCGGTGACGAAGTCGAAATTCGACAACCTTTACGGCTGCCGCGAATCGCTTGTCGATGGCATCAAGCGTGCGACGGACGTGATGATTTCTGGTAAAGTCGGCGTTGTCTGCGGCTATGGCGATGTCGGCAAGGGCTGTGCCCAAGCGCTGCGCGGTCAAGGAGCACAGGTCGTCGTGACCGAGGTCGATCCCATTTGCGCCTTGCAAGCGGCGATGGAAGGTTTCCGCGTGTTGACCGTCGAAGACACCCTAGGCTGGGGCGACATTTACGTCACCACCACGGGCAACAAAGATATCATCCGTCTTGAGCACATGGAGAAGATGAAAGACCAAGCCATCGTTTGCAACATTGGTCACTTCGACAACGAGATTCAGATCGACAAGCTCGACAAAGCGGCGGGTGTGAAAAAACTCAACATCAAGCCGCAGGTCGACAAATACACCTTCCCCGCGGGCAATAGCATCTACATGCTTGCCGAAGGTCGCTTGGTCAACCTCGGTTGCGCCACGGGACATCCGAGCTTCGTGATGTCGAACAGCTTCACCAACCAAACGTTGGCACAAATCGACTTGTGGAAAAACCGCGAGGTCTATCAGCCAGGCGAAGTGCGGGTGTTGCCGAAGCATCTCGATGAAGAAGTCGCACGACTGCACTTGGAAAAAATCGGCGCGAAGCTGACCAAGCTCACCACCGACCAAGCGGACTACATCGGCGTCTCGGCGGATGGTCCGTTCAAGCCGGAGCACTACCGCTATTGATCCACTCTTTTTCCCATGACCCAGCCCTCACCTTCACAGGTGGGGGCTTTTTCGTTAGAGGAATTGGATTTTCACCTGACCCGATGGAGGCGCGAGTTGGTCTGAGAGAGTGTCGACCTTTTCCGGAGCTGGTGTGGAAGTGCCATCGAGCGCACTGCGCAGGGCACCCTCGACAAGTTGACCGCAGTGAATTTTCATCGGCGGCAGCGCACCGAGATCGCCGGTGAGGTCTTGGGCGGAAAGAGAGCGAGCTTCTTCGATGGTTTTTCCTTTCAGCAATTCTGTCGCCATCGACGCCACGGCAATGGCGGTTTGGCAGCCGAAGCTTTGAAAACTAGCGCGATCGATGACCTTCTTGCCGTCCTTTTCGGTGAACTTCAGCCACATCCGAAGCATGTCGCCGCAATCGGGCGAGCCGACTGTGCCGACGCGATCGGCATCGGGCATTTCTCCCTGATTTTGCGGATTGCTCAGCGCTTGGCGGACATTTTCTTCAAAATCGCTCATGCCGCACCTTACGAGCAATGGCGAAAAAACGCAAGTCGGCATGCGCTTGAGATTTGACCGAGAGGCGAGCCTGCGACATGCTGCGTCATGGCTTTTACCCCAGTGAGCGAAACTCCTGCACCCGTGGCGGCGCAGTTTTCTTTTCCCGAACCGAAAAGTGCCCTGGCGCGCGATCTCTTCGCCTTGATTGGCGGGGGCAAAGTTTGCGATGGCGAGGAAGTGCGGGAAAGTCACGCGATAGACAAGTGGTATGCCAAGTCCCTGCCCGAGGTCGTGGTATTTGCGGAGTCGACCGATGACGTGGTGCAGGTCATGCGCTATGCTCACGCGAATCGCATTCCCGTGACTACACGCGGGGCGGGCTACGGGTATGTCGGTGGTTGCGTGCCGAGCTTTGGCGGCATCGTACTTTCCTTGATTCGGATGAATCGAATCGTCGAACTCAACCCCGAAGACGGCGTGGCAGTAGTTGAGCCTGGTGTGATCACGGTGGAACTGCAAGAAGCCGCGCGCGCCTTAGGCTGGGATTACCCGCCCGATCCGGCCTCACTGAAAGATTGCTCCATCGGTGGCAACATCGCCACCAATGCGGGTGGTCCGCGTTGTTTGAAATATGGAGTAACGCGAAACTACGTGCTCGGCTTGGAAGTGGTGTTGTCCGATGGTCGGGTCATTCACTGTGGCGGACGAGTTCACAAAAACAAAACCGGCTTTGACTTGGTGGGACTCTTCACCGGTTCCGAAGGGATGCTGGGCATCGTCACGCAAGCCACCTTGCGGCTTATCCCCAAGCCGCGCTCGCGTGCCATGCTCGCGGCGATTTTTCCCGAGTTCACCGATGCTGCTGCGACGGTGCAGGAAATTTTCCGTCAGGGGCATTTGCCATCGGCTTTAGAAATCACCGATACCTTTACGCTCGAAGCAGCGCGCAAGCGTTTGGGCGATGCCAAGTTGCCGCCGGGCAAGGCGCATTTGTTGGTCGAGACCGATGGCTCGCCTGTGGCGGTGCAAGCGGAGATCGATGAATTGCGGACCTTGCTCCTGCGCATGGGCGCGACGCATGTGGAGGAAGCGCTCGACGATGCCTCCTGCGAGCAATTTTGGAAAATTCGTCGGGAGTTTTCCTACTCGCTGCGCGACACAGGACTGACCAAACTCAACGAAGACATTGTCGTGCCACGTTCCAAGCTCGTGGCCTTGGTGGAGTTTGCGCGACAGTTGCAAGCGCAGACCGGCATTGCCGTGGCCTGTTTTGGTCATGCGGGAGATGGCAACATTCACACCAACTTGATGGTGGCCGATTACCATTTGCCAGAAAATCGTCAACGCGGCGATGAGGCGCTCGACCTGCTGTTTTCCTGGGTGCTTCAAAACGGTGGAGCGATTACCGGCGAGCATGGCGTGGGCTTGGCGAAAAAGCCCTGGATCCGTCAAGCGCTGGGCGAAGATTCCCTGCAACTCCAGCGTGCGATCAAGCAAGCAATGGACAAGCGAGGGAATCTGAATCCTGGTAAGTGGCTCGACCTGTGATGGTTCGCCTCAACCCGTAGTGCGGAGTCCGGAGGCAATTGCATTGATCGAAAGCAGCAGCTTCGGCAGCAATTGATCGGCGGCGGCATGGTCATCGGCGTGAACCTTCTCGCGCCATTCACCGAGCAGAGCGACTTGTTGTTGATGCAGCACGGCGAGTGGCTCATCGCGAATCGTTAGCGTTTTGATCATCCGGGGACGTCGCACATCCATGCCGCCATCAAACAAATCCGAGAGTTGTTGAAGCGTGCGTTCGAACTCCGAGAGAATCAGATCCATGAACGTCTGACGCAGTTCGGGATCCGTCACCAATGCGGCATATTGCTGCATGATGGCACGATTCGCCGAATGCAAATTCGTTTCCACATTGGTGAAAAGATACGCGAC
>RDYF01000170.1 GCA_004293285.1 Verrucomicrobiota bacterium
GAGGATGTCGTCTTTCGAAAACTGCTCGATGAGCAGCGCGTAGACTTTTTGTTGGATGATGGCGGGGACTTCTGTGGTCGCAATCGATTGGTATTGGTAATCGAGGCCAAAAGTGGAGGCGATCGAAAACTGATGCGTGATATTTTCCGGATTTTTGCTGAGATAGGACGAAGTGGAATAGGTTTTATAACTGCCGCCCAGCTTCACCAGGACGACTTGTTCGGGCGTTTGTTGGACGACCTTTCCCATAAACCCGTCCTCGAGAATAACCCAGTCATCGATGCGGCTGGGGAACCATGGTTCCTTGGGTAGAGAAGGGCGAGAAAAGCTCGACAACAGCGTTTTGGCGGGGATGCGTAGTGAGGCACCATTCAGTTCCGGATTGCTGAGGACACAGAAAAAGCCGAGAGAATCGACGCGCCACGGGAGTCCGCCGTAGATGATGCGTTCGCCCTCGCGCACGGTGCCGAGGTTCAGAAACAGCCGAATTTGTTCAAAATACGGAGGCAAGGCGGTGCGAGAAGCCCAGGCCAGACCGAGGATGAGAATCGAGGCCATGGTCAGCAGCAGCCAGTCATTGCGGATGTAAAACACCAGCAAAATGGCAAAGAGTGCGATCAGGAGAATGAGAGCAGAGACCGTGATATCGACAATGCGCGAGGTGAGGCCGTCTTGGTATTTCTTGTGAATCGGGCTGTGTTTGCGGAACCAGCGGTAGCCGCGCTGGAGGGCGATGTAGGAACCGATAAAAGCGGCGAGTGCCAGCAACAGGCTGAGGCCGCGATTGCGCCAAAAGTGAGAGATCATGCCCGTGATCAACGATAGCACCGAGGGAGCGTCACGCCGGCGTTGATCCAGCTGCACGGCGGCATTGGTGATCGAGCTCTCTGCTTCCGAGAGACGTTTTAGCCAGCTTTTGCGGGTGTTTTCCAGCTCCTTCTTGACCTCCTCCGTTGGCTTTTCCTGAAGTAATAGGTCGATCTGGGCGAGTGCTGACTGAGCGACTTTCTGGCGTGAGGTCCAGTCCAACAGCACCGTTTTCAGAGCCTCGATTTCGCGGGGCTGTGCGGTGACCTCGCGCAGCTCGCGCAAGGCAGGTTGAAAGATATTTTTCAGCTCCTCCTGGAGGTTCAGGGGCGTCGGCGAGGATGCAGGTGCGTCGCTCCCATTGATGCCGGTGGCCGTCGAAGCAAACGTGGCTTTTGTTTCGCGGAGCTTATCGCTCATGCGCTCGATCTCCGCCTGAAGTTCGCGGCGTTGGTCATCGCTTGTGGCTTTTTTCAGCAGTTCGCGCTGGGCATTTCTTTCCGCTTCTTGCGTCGCGATCGAAGCCGCCAAGGCTTGAAGTGCCTTGATTTTTTCATTTTCCCGCTGAGCCTCAGGGCTTTGCGGGGCGGTGGCAGGTCGTTCCGTCGGTGGAGTGGCATCTTTTGCCTGATCTAGCGGGGTCTGAGCGAGCACGCTAGAGACCAAGAAAAAGCAGAAAGTGAATCGTGTGAGTGCTCTCATGAACAAAGCACCATAGAAACGGGAGCGCGCTGAGTCAACCCCCGGCGCAACTTTGATGCGCGGTGAGACAGCGCGAAGCGACGATCGAGAAAAAAATGGGAGTGGAGAGGTATTGCGCTTGCCTTGGCTGGTGGGAATGGGCAAAAGGTGCTCCGCACTCCTCCGTCTTCCTCGTAATAAGTCGAGATGGGTGCCCTAGAACGTTTCAACAAGCTCAGCCATGGACAGCATTCGCCTTCTCTCACTCTTGCCATCACCAACCAAGCCAAAGCGATGAAAGCTCGTGGCGAAGAGGTGTATGGTCTTGCTGGCGGTGAGCCGGACATGGATACGCCCGAGCATGTCAAGCAGGCGGGTGCGGCCGCTTTGATGGCTGGTTTTACCAAATACACGGCTGCGGCAGGCATTCCTGAGTTGCGTGAGGCGTTGTCGAAAAAACTTCTGGCCGACAACCAACTCAGCTACGACGCGAAAGACATCTGCGTCACCGGTGGCGCCAAAATGGCCTGCTACATGGCGATCTTGGCGGTCGTGGAAGAAGGCGACGAAGTCGTCATTCCCGCTCCTTACTGGGTGAGCTACCCCGACATGGTGAAAATGGCCGGCGGCATTCCCGTGATTGTCGAAACCACCGAGGCGACAGGTTGGAAGATGACTCCGGAGCAATTCGAAGATGCGATGACGCCTCGCACGAAGATGGTGATCATCAATTCTCCTGGCAATCCGACGGGCGCCATTTACACCCGAGACGAGCTACTCGCTCTGGGCGAAATCGCTTTGTCCGAAGACATTACCATTTTGTCGGACGAAATTTACGAAAAACTGGTCTACGGCGATGCCAAGCATGTGTCGATCGCTTCCTTGAGTGAGGAGCTGTACAACATCACCATCACAGTAAATGGATTTTCCAAAGGTTACTCGATGACCGGCTGGCGCTTGGGTTACACCGCAGCTCCCAAAGCATTGGCAGAAGCGATCGAAAAAATTCAAAATCACACGGTATCGAACGCTTGCTCTTTCGCACAATACGGAGCACTTGCAGCACTCACCGGCGATCAATCGTTTGTTGAGGAAATGGTTGGGGAATACGACGTTCGCCGTCAGTTCATGTTTGGTCGCTTGAGCCAAATCCCGAACATCAAGGTGGTAGAGCCACAAGGTGCGTTTTACTTCTTCGTGAACACCTCCAAGCTAGGTCTGAAATCGATGAATCTCTGCGACAAACTGCTTTCGCGCTACAAAGTGGCGGCCGTTCCTGGCATTGCTTTTGGTTGCGATGACGGCATTCGCTTGAGCTACTGCACCTCGCTCGAAATTTTGGCCGAAGGATTGGATCGTTTTGAGGCATTTTGCCGCGAACATTGATCGAATCAACAAATTTTTTTCTCATCCCTGCTGGCTTGGCCGGCGGGGATTTTTTTTGTGGGGGACGATGTGTCGATGCGGAACGAGAAATCCCGTCCCCAATCGTTTTTTCGCGTGACTATGAGGTGGCAAGCTGTCACAAGAGGTCAGCCGTGAGGCAGTGAATGCAATGTCGGGAAAATTGACTTATCAACAAGCAGGAGTCGACACGCGGAAAGCCGCGGCGATTGTCGGAGACATCAAAAGCCACGTCAAACGCACGCAAAAAGAGCGTCAACTGCTCGGGGCTTTCGGCCTGTTTGCCGCATGTTATGATCTCAGCAGTTATCAGGCTCCCGTTATCATGACGGGCTGCGATGGTGTCGGTACCAAAGTCGATTTGTTGCTTGAGCGGGAAATGTATGAAACCGCGGGCAAGGATTTGGTGGCAATGAATGTCAACGACATCCTCACCACGGGCGGTGATCCATTGATGTTCTTGGATTACATCGGCATTCCTGCACTGGATGGTCATAAAATTGAACGTCTGATCGCGGGCATGGCGGATTATCTCGAAAGCTGCGGTTGCATTTTGGCAGGGGGCGAAACGGCAGAAATGCCAGGCATCGTGCCCGAGGGCGTGGTGGAACTTTCGGGATTTTGCATCGGTTGCGCGGAAAAATCGGATTTGATCGATCCCACTACGGTTGCTGTGGGTGACGTGTTGGTGGGATATGCGTCTGACAGCATTCATGCGAATGGCTGGAGCTTGGTGCGTCGGGTTTTGCGCGAGCATCCCGAAGTCGCCACGGAAGAAGAATTGCAGCACTGGTTGAAGCCGACGCGACTCTATCATGATGTGACTCGTGGTCTCAAAGCGGCGGGCATTCGCCCTCGTGCGATGGCGCACATCACGGGCGGTGGTTTGCCTGAGAACTTGGAGCGTTTGTTCCAAGGCTTGGGGGCCGATCTGACCATTCCTCGCTGGGATCTGCCAGGCATCGACAAATTGTATCAATTCATCGACTCCGAAGATCGATTCCACACGCTCAACATGGGTGTTGGCTGGGTAGCGATTGTTTCTCCGGAAGATGCCCAAAAAGCCTGTCTTGCGGGTCCGGGAGGTTTTGTCATTGGCACCATGCGCGAAGGCGAAGGGGTGCATGTCAAGGTCGCCGGCGAGTGATTCGAGAAGCTTCCTAACCCTATGATCCCATGAGTGATTTCTTGACCCACGAATGCGGCATTGCTGCTGTGCGACTTCGCAAGCCCCTTGCCTACTACTACGATCGTTACGGAACCTGTCTTTGGGGTTTCCAAAAGTTGTTCTTGCTGATGGAGAAACAGCACAATCGTGGGCATGACGGCGTGGGCATTGGCTGTGCAAAGTTGAACATGCCACTGGGCTCGCCCTACATTTTCCGACGTCGTGATGCCGAAAAAGATTCGCTTGCCAGTCTTTTCCGCACGGAAATGAAGTCGTTCAACAAATTGGCGCGCAAGGAACGACTGAATCCGCAGAATCCTGAGAGCGTGAAGGAGAATTTTGATTTTGGCGGCGAGATTTTGATCGGCCATTTGCGCTACGGCACGTCGGGCGAATTTGACTCAGGCTCCTGCCATCCGTACTTGCGTCGCAGCAATTGGCCGACGCGCACGTTGATGGTGATGGGCAATTTCAACATGACCAACACCGGCGAGCTCAATCGCAAATTGATTGACCGCGGACAGCATCCGATTTTTGGCACGGACACACAGACCGTTTTGGAGGAAATTGGTTTTCATCTCGATGAAGCTCACACGGAGCTTTATCATCAACTGCGCGATCAGGGCGTGGATGGTGCTACCATTCCTCAGAAGATTTCAGAACTGCTCGATGTCGAAAACATTGTTCAGATCAGCGCGCAAGCATGGGACGGCGGTTACGCCATCGTCGGAGTGGTCGGCAACGGTGACATGTTTGTCATGCGCGATCCGCACGGCATTCGTCCTTGCCACATGTTGCTCAACGACGAAGTCATCGCTTTCGCCTCCGAGCGCGTGCCTTTGATGACGGTGTTTGAAGCCAAAGCTGAGGATGTCACCGTGGTCGATCCCGGAGCTCTGATCGTCATCAAGGCGGATGGTTCGATCCGCGAGACAAAATTTGCGGAGTCTGATCAATACACGCCTTGTTCGTTTGAGAAGATTTATTTATCGTGCAGAGCATTGGAGACTCCTTCGATAACACGGTTTTTTCTTTCATTCCGAACACTGCTGAGACGGCCTATTACGGCATGATGGATGGTTTGCGGATGTATCGTCGGCAGCAGGTGCGAGCGGAGATTTTATCGGGCCTGGCCGATGGTTCATTGACGCCGGAGAAGGTGGACTCGTTGATTTTGAAAAACTGGCCTTGCGGCGAAAAAATCGCACACAAGGACATCAAGATGCGCACCTTCATCACTCAGGAAAAAGGTCGCGAGCAGTTGGTTTCTCACGTCTACATTTGGTGGTGATTGATGACTCGATTGTCCGCGGCACGACCTTGAAGAAATCGATTCTCAAAATCTTGGCGCGCACCAATCCGAAGAAGATTGTGGTTTGCTCCACAGCGCCGCAAATCCGCTACCCCGATTGCTATGGCATCGACATGTCGGAAATGGGCAAGTTCATCGCCTTCCAAGCCGCTGTGGCGATGCATCGTCGCGCAGGACGTCAGCATTTGCTGGATCAAGTGGCTGAGGATTGTCGTGCAGAACTGCGCAAGCCTGCTGCCGAAATGAAAAATGCCGTGAAGCGTGTGTATGCCGATTTCACTCAAGAGGAAATTTCTGCGGAGATCAGTCGCATGGTTTTTCCTGAAGGCATGAACTGGCAGGGAGAGGTGGAAATTCTGTTCCAAACGATCGAAAATTTGCATGCTTCGATCAAAGGGCCATGCGGTGATTGGTATTTTACTGGCGATTATCCTACGGCTGGTGGATACGCCACGGTAAACGCGGCTTATATTCGCTGGTTTGATGGCATTTCGGGCCGCGGCTACGAGTTGCCGCTGTGATCGATCGGCGCGTCTCAGTAATTCGCCACAGGGGAGTGGCTCGTTGAGGTCGTGACGGCGGGCACTTGCGCGCGCAGTTGGTCGATGGCTTGACAGGTTTGTTGCCATTTGGATTCCGACCAAAGCAAGGGGCCATGGAGTTTTTTGCGGAAGCGAGCGATGCGCGCAAGTGCTTCCTCGACGACTTCTCCGTCCAATTCTTGCAACGCAGCGATGGCTTGGTCGGTGGTGTGCATTTGATGGCAGATGAGAGCAATGTCATTGCCGGCAAGAATCGCTTGTTTGACATCTTGGCCGCGACCGTAGGCTTGATGAATGGCAGCCATGTCGAGGTCGTCGGTGAGCACAAGATGATGATCAAAGCCAAGTTGTTGTCGCAAAAATCCACGGATGATCTTAGGTGACATGGAAGCAGGATGTTGATCGTCCAACTTGGGAAAACGCACGTGGCTGGTCATGATGGCATCCAGCTCGGGCATCAAGGCGGTGTAGGGGATGATGTCGCGCGCCAACAACTCCTCGCGACTGACAGAACTGACCGGGAGATCGTAATGAGGGTCGCTCGTCGTCAAACCGCACGAAGGAAAATGCTTCGCACATGAGGCGACATTTCGTTTGCGGAGCCAGCGATTCCATTGACCTGCATGGTCGATGATGCGTTGCGGATCTTGGCCCCAACAGCGTTCGCGCAGAGCGTTCTGGGCAGAGGGAAAATGATCAATGTCGAGCACAGGGGCAAAATTCAAGTTGCAACCTAATAGACGCAATAGGTCGGCGGTCAGGGCTCCCGCTTCCGCGATCCATGTTGGGTTAGCGGATGCCGCCAAATCGACTGCCGAGGGGAGGATGGGGGCAATGTCCTTGGTGCGACTTACCCGACCACCTTCTTGGTCGATGGCGATGATGGGCTCCTCGACGAAGAGTTCGCG
>RDYF01000237.1 GCA_004293285.1 Verrucomicrobiota bacterium
GCACTGCTTGCGGCTCGACGCAATCTTTCTGCGGTCACCATCGATGAATTGGAGGAAGCGCGCGACAAGGTTCGCTGGGGTCGTGAGCGCCGCAGCTTGGCGATGAGCGATAAGGAAAAAATCGGCACGGCTTGGCACGAAGCGGGGCACGCTTATCTCAACGTAGTCCTCGAAAACTGCCACCCGCTGCATAAGGTCACCATCATTCCGCGAGGTCCTTATCTCGGTGCGACGATGTATCTGCCGGACGGAGATAAGTATTCGACGCAGAAAAAAGAAGCGCTCGACAGCCTTGTGATGACCATGGGTGGTCGCATTGCCGAGCAATTCCACAGCCACGATGTTTCCAACGGGGCCTCGGGCGACATCCGTCAAGCTACTCATCTCGCTCGCCAAATGGTGTGCGAATGGGGCATGAGCGACAAGCTGGGGATGATTGGCTACAGCGAGACGCAGGGCAGTTCGTTCCTCGGACGCGAGTTCGGCAAGAGCCGCGATTACTCCGAAGCCACGGCGCAGGCGATCGATGCCGAAATCAAAAAGCTCATCGACGACGCCTACGCGAAAGCCGAGCGTCTGCTGATCGAAGGCAAGGACAAGGTTGAGTTGATCGCCATGGCACTGCTCGAATAAAAGATCTTGTCGAGCACGGAGAGATGAAAGACCCGCCACCCGCGCCGAAGCCCCCGCCGATTCCCGATGAACTCGCGAAAAAAGAAGCCGCTAAATCGGCATCCCCAGAGAAAAAAGCCGATGACGGCAGTCTGCCGGGGGAAGTGGTGGGCGCACCTGCTTGAGAGGAGGCACCTCCCAAAGCCATGCGTTCCAAGCGTAATGGCGAGTGGCGAGGTAGGGCTTGAACTTTTTTATATACGGTAATCATGGTTCGGGCCTTCAGCCCTCGAATCCATGGGGACGCCGCTACCCGGGGCTTCACCCCGGTCTGGTATGTAATCGCGCCGTTGGCGCTGAAGATGGCTTGCCTAGCATTTGTTGACGTTCTCCATCACCTCCGTGCTCTCCTTACCTAGGTCACGATTTCTTCCCTGATTTCCTGTGGGCTATGTTTCCTTTTACCAGAAGAAACGCCGT
>RDYF01000088.1 GCA_004293285.1 Verrucomicrobiota bacterium
CCGCTCCGCATCGCCAAAGACAAATCGCCGATCCACCACACGCGACACGCAGTGGTAAACCGCAGGTTTCACCAACGAATCCTTCCAAGGAGCCAACCACCGAGAACGTCTCACACCCCCAATCTACCCCAATCAAGCCAAATGGCAAGGGGATTTTCAATAGTTTGTCTGTCCCCATGTCAAGGCGAGGAGATTTTGATCTCTGTCTGGGAGAATGGGGGGTAAGAGTTCGGTGATAGGTACTCCATGCACGGCGCGAGGTAGATCTCTTTGCTGCTGCCGTTTTGGGCCTTTCATCTGTTGTTGCATTTCTCTGGTGGCTTAATGATTCCATGCTTGCGGTGGGCGACTGGGTGGGCGACTGGGTGTGACAGTAGGTGCTTGTGCAAAATGATGTGCGAGCCGTGTTGCAGTATGTCCCTTTATTCCGAGGGCGTCTCTTTGTGGTGATGATCGAAGCTGGGCAATTGCCTGAAGCGGCGGTTGCCGAGTGCTTGTTGGATCTTGCTGCGCTCGAAGATGTCGGCGTGAAACTGGTGATCGGCGTGCTGGGGGGTGATGTGAAGGACCTGTATGATTGGAGCCTTGAGTGCGAAATCAAAGTAGCGATGGCGAAAGAGCGGGTCGATAGCGAGCGATTGCCGCAGGAGGTGCGCGACATTTTAGGTCGAGGTCAGGTGCCGGTGATCAATGCCACGGGTTACCAAGCGCTCGACGAGGTAGTGGTGAAGCAGGTGATTGCTCTGGGTGCGGTGAAATTGATTGCTTTGCTCGAAAAAGGCGTGCTGGTCGATGGTGCTCCGGTTCATGCCGTGCGGGCAGCGGAGGTGGAAGACTTGATTCAGGGGCATCGACAAGTGGAGGGCGAGGCTTTGCTGCGTCTCGCCGCACGGGCCTGCGAGCAAGGGGTGCCGCGGGTGCATGTGCTCGATGGCTTGCAGCAGGGGGTATTGGTCGATGAGCTTTTTTCCAACGAAGGTGTGGGCACCATGGTGCACGCCGACAGCTATCGGGTGATTCGCGAGCTCTCGACAGAAGACATTCCCGAATTGCTCGGCATGATTGGGCGGTCGGTGCGTCGGAGTTTTTTGGTGCCCCGCAATTACGAAGAAATCGAAAGTCGGATCGAAGACTACCGCGTGATGTTGATCGACGACAACGTCGTCGGCTGTGTCGCACTGCATCATTACCCCGCGCAGCAATGTGCGGAAGTGGCGTGTTTGTATGTCAAGCAAGCGCACGAGGGGCGGGGCTACGGAGCGGACTTGGTGCAGCATGCGGAAGAAATGGCACGGCAAAAAGGCATCGCGCGGGTGTTCGCTTTAACCAATCGGGCGGTGGTCTTTTTCCGCGATCGGCTGGGCTACCAAGAAATGGGGCCTGAGTCCTTGCCTGAAGATCGGCGTCGATTGCTCGAGCAGAGTGGTCGTCATTCGAAGGTGTTTGAAAAATGGTTGTGATGCGATGACAAAGCAGCGCGGAAAATTTGTGGCATCAGGTCATCGGCGCTTGCGTGATTCGTCGTGGAGGCGCATGATTGGCTCATCGATGATATTGGTGCGCTACATGGGAATTGCGATTCTTTCCCTGCTCATCTTGGCTTGCCAAAAAGAGACGCAAGTCGAGCGGGGCAATCGGGAAAAAATCTTGATCGTCGGCAACGGCGGTGACCCGAAGTCGCTCGATCAGCATTTGGTCACTGGAGTGATCGAGAGCAAAGTCATCGGCACCTTGTTCGAGGGCCTAGTCGGCGACGATGCTCAGAGCGACACCGCCATGCCAGGAGCGCTGTGGTCCGACGGTGCACCCGTGACCGCTGAAGATTTTGCCTTTGCGTATCATCGCATGCTGCATCCGGACATGGCGGCTCCGTATGTGGAAATGCTGTATTTCATCAAAAATGCTGAGGCTTACAATCGCGGTGAAATCACCGACTTCTCGCAAGTGGGGGTGAAAGTCATCGATCCCTTCACCTTGCAAATCACCTTGCGCGAGCCCGTGCCGTACTTACCGGGTGTGACGCGGCACTACACTTGGTTTCCGGTGCCCAAGCATGTGGTGTTGCGGCATGGCAAGATGGCGCAGCGTTTCACCGCGTGGAGCGAGCCAGGAAACATTGTTGGCAACGGGGCCTTTGTGCTCGAGCGGTGGAAATGGAACGATCACATTTTGGTCAAAAAAAATCCGCGCTACTGGAATGCGAGCGAAGTTCAGCTCGAAGGCGTGAAATTTTTGCCCATCGAAAACTTTTACACCGAGACGCGCGCCTTCTTGGCAGGGCAGTTGCACACGACCTATCAAATCCCGCCCGACTTGGTGGAAAAGATGTCGCGCGAGTATCCGCAGTATTTGCGTCAAGAGCCCTACGTAGGGACGCGCTTCATGCGATTCAACTGCACGCGGCCGGGACTGGACCAAGCCAAAGTGCGTCAGGCGCTATCGCTCGCCTTCGATCGTGATGAGCTATGCGCCACTGTGATGCAAGGATTCGAAGCCTGCACCTCCTACACGCCGAAGATGGGCGACTACTCGCCCGCACAGGTCTTGCGCTTCGATCCCGCGAAAGCGCGTCAGTTGTTGGCCGAAGCGGGCTATCCGGGTGGCAAAGGGTTTCCGCGTTATGCGATTTTGATGGGCTCCGGCGGCACGCGTTCAACAGTCGAGGCGATCCAAGAGATGTGGAAAAAACATCTCAACATCCTCGTCGATGTGCGCATGATGGATCAAGCGTCCTACATCGAGGCACAGCAAAAGCTCGACTTCGACATGGCGCTGGCGGGCTGGATTGGCGACTACCTTGATCCGACGACATTCTTGATGATGTGGACCAAAGGCAACGGCAACAACAACACCGGTTGGTTCAGCAAGTCCTACGAAGCCATGCTGCAGAAAGCCGCTCAACAAACCGATCCCAGCAAGCGGTTGGAAATTTTCGAAAAAGCCGAAGCCTTGCTCATGGAGCAAATGCCCATTTTGCCCTTTGCGTGGCAAGCGCGCAATTACCTTCATCATCCCTCAGCAAAAGGATGGCATCCTTTATTGTTAGATAATCATCCGTTCTCTCAAGTTCGTTTAGAACCCACCAAGGTCGAGCCATGATTCAATACCTCTTCCATCGATTGCTGCAAGGTGGGCTGGTATTGCTCGCGCTCTTTACCTTGTCGTTTTTCTTATGTCGGCTTTTGCCTGGTGGGCCGTATCAAAGCGAGAAAGCGATCCCCGAGCATGTGAAACAGAAGATGATGGAGCAAGATGGCTATCATTTGCCCGTGCATCAACAGTATCTGCGTCGTTTAAGCGGCGTAGTGCGTGGCGACTTGGGTTTATCGATTCGGCTATCGGGTCGTCCTGTCAACGATGTGATTGCGCAGTCCTTTCCCGTTTCCTTTCAGTTAGGTTTGGTCTCGATGATGCTTGCGAGTCTCATCGGAGTTCCGGCGGGGGTGATTTCCGCGTGGAAAAAGAATAGCGCCGTCGACTTTGGTGTCATGGCCGTCGCGATGCTGGGGTTGTGCTTACCCTCCTTCGTGATCGGTCCGATTCTGGCCGAGACCATGGGTCGATCCTGGCAATGGTTTCCAGTGATGGGCTGGAATGGGGCCGACCCGAGTACGTGGGTTCTACCGATGGTGACATTGGGTCTCGTCTATGCGGCATATCTGGCGCGATTGACGCGTGCTGGCATGCTCGACACCCTTTCGCAAGACTTCGTCCGCACCGCGCATGCCAAGGGCGTGCCGATGCATCGGATCTTGATCAAGCATTGTTTGCGCGGTGGTTTGGTGCCTGCTGCGGCCTACATCGGGCCTGCTTTTGCGGGCATCATTTCTGGTTCGCTGGTGATCGAGTCGGTCTTCCAAGTTCCCGGTCTCGGTCGGCATTTCGTTAAGGCGATCGAAACCAACGACGTCAATGTGATCATGGGCATTGCCCTGTTGTATGGAGGATTGGTGGTGTTAGGCAACATCGTGTCCGACCTCCTCATCCTGTGGTTGAATCCGAGAGCACGCACGCTATCCTCATGAAGACCTCGATCGAACTCCAACAAGGCAATTCCCTGCGCAAAGATGCGATCATGCGTTTGCGCAAAAACCGTGCGGCGGTGGCAGGGTTCTTTTGTTTGATGACGATCGCGTTTTTATGCATCGTCTTACCCTTCACCCCGTGGCTTGCTGATCCGAATGCGCAGAGCTTGGTCCATAAAAATTTGGCACCCTCGACGCAGCATTGGTTTGGCACCGATCACTTGGGTCGGGATCTGTTCTCGCGGGTCTTTTACGGTGGTCGGATTTCCATCGCCGTAGCCATGCTGACGACCTTTGTTGCGGTATGCATCGGTGTCAGCTATGGTGCCATCGCGGGCTATGCGCGCGAACGAGTCGATGCGACCATGATGCGCGTTGTCGACGTGCTCTATGGTCTGCCCTTCTTGGTGGTGGTCATTTTGTTAGGAAAAGTGCTAGAGCGGATGACCTCGCAGTGGTCCGAGTGGTTGGTGGAAGCACTCACCTCCGACCATGCCACGACCGAAAAAATCAACGAAGTGCGCACCGCTGTCGAGCCGCTCGTGACCATGGTGCCCTTGTTTTTGGCGATTGGTGCCTTGTCATGGCTGACCATTTCGCGGATTGTGAGAGCGCAGGTGCAGAGCGTGAAAAAGCTGGAATTTGTCGAAGCAGCGCGTTCTTTGGGTCTTTCGCATCGCGTGATTTTGTTTCGGCACATTTTGCCCAACTGTGTGGGTCCCATCATTGTCTACACCACACTGACGATTCCGGGCGTGATGTTGTTTGAAGCAGTGCTATCCTTTCTCGGGCTCGGGCTCAAACCGCCGAATAGTTCTTGGGGCGTGTTGATCAAAGAAGGGTCCGACATGATGCTGACGAATGCGTGGTTGTTATTTTTCCCTAGTTTGTTTTTTTCGCTGACCTTATTGTCATTGAACTTTCTCGGAGACGGCTTGCGTGATGCTTTTGATCCGAAGTCGTCCAAAGACTAACTCCGCCGCATCGACATGAACGCCTCGCACGAAGCCCGCCCTCGGATTTACCAATTGCTCGTGCGCACCTTCGGCAACGAGTGTCAGAGTGGTCGGCCTGGCGGTAGTAGGGAAGAAAATGGCTGCGGCAAATTCGTCGACATCAACGCAGCGGCTTTGCGCTCCTTGAAGGCGATGGGTTTTACTCATCTGTGGCTGACGGGCGTGCTGGAGCATGCTTCAACCACCGCTTATCCGCATCGGCCTGCCGACCAAGCGTGCCTGGTGAAAGGTCGTGCGGGCAGCCCGTATGCGATCCGAGATTACTTCGACGTCTGTCCCGACTACGCCGAGAATCCGGAAAATCGGTTAGAAGAATTTGTGGCGTTACTGCAGCGTTGTCACGACTTCGGTTTGCGCGTGTTGATCGATTTTGTGCCCAATCATGTGGCGCGCAGTTACAGTTCCGACGTCAAGCCCGAGTCGACATTCGGCTTGGGCGACGATCCGCGTCATTTTTTCTTACGCGACAATCATTTTTACTACTTGCAAGGCGATCATCCTGGAGGTGGGCCGCCCTTGCGTTTGCCCTTAGCGAGTCAAGATGGTTCGTGTCATTACGAAGAGTGGCTGGGTCGGGTGAGTGGCAACAACGTGGTCCATTGGCAGCCTAGCGTGAACGATTGGTATGAGACGGTAAAACTGAACTACGGCCATGATTTCACCCAAGGTCGCGATACCAGCCATTTGCCCGGCCCACAGGCGAGTCACTCTGAGGTGCCGAAAACGTGGCGCATCATGGATGAAATCATCGCCTACTGGCAAGACCTAGGAGTTGATGGCTTTCGAGCCGACATGGCGCATATGATTCCGTTAGAATTTTGGCGCTGGATGATTCAGCGATCGAGGAAAAGAAAACCGTTCACCTATTGGATGGCCGAGGCCTACGACAACGATCCAGCCAAGCTGAGTGAGCAGCACATCATGGACGCTTTGTTAGAATCGGGATTCGATGCCGTATACGATGATCCGATGTATGACCTGTTGATGGCGCTTTACGATGAAGGCAAGTGGTGCAACGACATCGACCATTTCCTTTTCACTGGCGAGCGCTTTCATCGTTCCTTGCGTTACGGGGAGAATCACGATGAAGTGCGTCTGGCGCATCCGCGTGAGTGGGGTGGGCACGGCATGGCAGTGGGGCGGCCAGTTTGTGCGACCTTATTTGCGCTTGGTCGCGGTCCCATCATGATCTACCACGGTCAAGAGTTCGGCGAACAAGCCCTTGGTGCGAGTGGTTTTGCGGGCGACAATGCGCGCACGACGATTTTCGACTATGCTTCTCTGCCTTCGATGCGTGAATGGATTGCAGGAAAAACCTATGATGATCGCAAAGTCACCGGTGCGCCGCGCGCATTGCGCGATTGGTATGGTCGGTTGCTTCATTTGATGGCCGAACCAGCCTTCGAACGCGGAGAGTTGTATGGCTTGAACTACGCCAATCGAGATCAGCCGCATTTTGGTCGGCTCGACGGTGAAACGGTGAGTGGTCACTGGCTCTACGCCTTTTTGCGGAGAGATCCGGCATCGGGGCAGAAATTTTTGTGCCTAGTGAACTTTCATCCGCACCAATCGATGTCCGACGTGCGAGTGTGCGTCCCGCGTGAGGCTTTCGGTGAAATGCCTTGGGCGCAGAGCTATGAAATGATCGATCGATTCACCGACGCGAGCCATGGGGTGACATCGGCAGAAGAATTGTCTGAGCAAGGCATGTTCGTGTCCAGTATCCCAGCGATGAGTGCGGTGTTTTTAGAACTTGTGGAATGATGAACGTCTTTTGATCAGTCGGCGCGGTGGAGTTGTTGAAGGCCGCGTTGCAGCAGTTGGGCATCAATTTGATCAGAGACGGCGTCATCGAGATAAATGGCGATCGATTCATCCATGAACTCGATGCGATGCGAGCGTTGGCCCAGTGGAGCTTGTTTCAATGCTTGAATGAGTTCGCGCATGTTCCTTACGGATTTGCCATTCACCTTACTAACGATCATGTGGCGCAGGCCTTCGTAGCCGACGGTCGCTTGCGTGGGAATCACGCCGCTGAGGCAGATCATGCGATCATGGTCTTTTTCATAAAGCTCGGGCTCAGAGAGAACGTGCAGGTAAGAAAGCGGCGCGCGCGATTCCCATTCATCGCCAAAAGCTTCTAACAGCGGACGAGTGATTTCTTGGAAAATCATGCCGCCTTTGATGAGGAAACGCGGTGCTTTGCCGAATTGGTAATTGGGCACCAAACGACTGTCTTCTTCCTGTCGGGAGAGAGTGACCGGCAGAGAAAGTTCTTTGCCTTCGCGCCAAATGGTAAGAGAGATGACCTCTCCTGCGGAGCGGTTGCCACGCACGAGTTGCATCCAAGGAAGTCGGCCGTAGAGCGGGTCTTGGTAGTAACCGCGTCGGTCGATGGGGAAATCATCGATGGCCAAAATGACATCGCGCGGCAGCACCTTCGCTTCATCGGCTGCTGATCCTTTGCGGACCTTGCTCACAAAAATGCCGCCGACTTCCTCAGACAAATGCAGATATTTGCGAAAGTGAGGATCATCGGTGGATTGGATGTTTACCCCCAAATTGGGAAAGCCTTGGTACTGGGGTTTTTGTGATTCCATCAAAAATCGGGAGATGAGCGGCGTGGCAATGACATCACTGATTTGATCTTTCGAGTCATAGGAGCTCAAAATGCCTGCGAGTTTTCCTGCGTGCAAGACAGGGAGGCTATACGATGAGGCCGACGACTGCATCGACGCCTTGACGCGGAAGGTTAGGAACGATTGGCCGGGAAGAAAGGTCGAGCGCACATCTGCTGAGCGAATCTGTCCGCTAGTGAACAAGCTGTGTCCATTTTCTTCGACTTGAATGACATCGACCGTATCGCCCAATGCGGGATTATTGGCCATGGCGAGTGGTGTTTTCCCCAAGAAAAAGTCGGCGCTTTCTTTTGCGTCATCGATCTTCAACAGGGCGAGGTTCGCTTCGTAATCGACACATGCCACAGTCGCGCGTGCACGCTTCGCTCCATCGGTCGATTCGACCTCAATCAGCGTTGCATCCGCGACCATTTCGGCGGTGGTGATGACTTGATTTTGTTCGACAATGGCGGCAAGGGATCGACGCTGTCGAGCGGGATTTTTTTCCCACGGTTGCGCGATGTTCCAACTTTGCAGAGTCGAATTGACCCGCACCATGGACTCGCTGATTTCCTTCACCTCAGAGGTCGGGGTGGCAGGTGTGACAGCTTTGGGTTGACAGCCGATGAGAGAGAGCGCGAACAACAGAAAACATTTTTTCATAAGGAAAAATCGATAAGGGGATTTACTGGGCCTTCAGATTGCTTAGGCGTTTGATTTGATAATTTTTCGACACCCGCTCATTCGCGGCGGGGATTTCCGCGTAGGGGAGGACCAGTGGTCGCTCGACGCCGAGCAATTCGATGACGAGGTATTCCGGCGATTTTTCGGGATAGAGCAAGTCGTGAGCTTGGGCGAGAGATGTGACTTTCGTGCCATTGATGGTTTTGACAATTTTCCCTTTGAGAGAGGGGAGAGTGCTATTCAACTCATCGGCGAGGATGTCTGTCAGGATCACAACGTCCTCGAATTCTTGGAAAAGTCCTTTGCTGACATAGTCCGAATAGAGGCGTCGCACATTCACATCGCGGAACGAGGCGGTGGCAAAAAGGTTGGTATCGAGTGGTTGGAACAACAATCCTGCGCAAACAACATAGCGCGGTTTTTCTTCATAACGGATGGCGTACATTTTCGCGGGCGGCAGAGTTTTGAGAGTGGCGGTGACCTCCCTTTCCTTGCCCTCGCGGATGAGGCCGAGCTTCACGGGGTCGCCGGCGAATTTGCGTTCGACCACTTCGTGCATATTGACCTTTTCGCCTTCGATCAAAATCGCGCCTGCGGCATCGATCGGATGGTCATCGATGGCGATCAAGACATCGCCCTCCTTGACCACGCCATCGCAACTGCCGGTAGGGGTGACATTGGTGACCAGCACGCCGATGTTTTTGTTCGGCAAAGAAAGAGCGGCGCGCATCGCGGGATTGATCAGCGGGAATTCGGCAATGCCGAGGTCGACATAGTGATCATAGCGTCCATCGCGGATGTCCTTGAGAAAGCGTTGAATCACCGGAGTAGGGATGATGTAGCCCGTATTGTCTGCTTCCGTGAGGCCTTGAAAAGCCACGCCGATGACCGAGTCGTTTTGCAGCACAGGTCCGCCCGAGTTGCCGGGATTGATGGCGGCATCGATCTGCACCACGAGGTGAGAATCGGCGCGTGAATGCGAGTAAGGTTGGAAATCGATGCGAGAAACGACACCGCGCGTGACCGAGAGTCGTTCCCCGCCGATGGGGTAGCCGATGACGCGGACTTGCGATTCCAAGGCAGGCACGGCTTGCCCGATCGAAAAAATTGGCAGCTTTTCAAAAGGCGAAAAATCTTCGACCGAGAGCAGGGCGAGATCGCAATCGTGGGCGATGTATTCCACTTTCGCTGGATGTTTCTCCGGCGAGCCATAGATGGTAATCAGAAAGCGTTGGCCATTCGAGACGACGTGAGCATTGGTGAGAAACTGATTGGGACCGATCAAAAATCCCGTGCCAATGCCACCGCTGAAGCGACCCGCATTCCAAGGTGTGGCGTAATTGGGCGTTTGTGTGGCGACCTCGATGCGCACCACCGAGCGATACATTTCCTGAGCCGAAGGGGCAGGGACGGGTTGCGGCAGGTCGGCGGCGTGGAGAGCTCCGGCCAGAGTGGCGACAACGAGCAAAAAGAAGCGGTGCATAAGATTTCCTAATCAAAGAGTGCAACGCGCTGCTGTCAATCGGGAAGTCAGAGGGGAGCGGGAAAATGGCAGGAAATCGATGTTTTTTCGCAGTCGTGATGAAATTTTTTTGCTTTTGTAATTTTTGCATTGCCATTCTTGATAGAATTTACAATTTCTATAGAATGAATCGGAAAAGCCTATTCGTTCGTTTGTCGTTAGGTCGCAGCCTCCGTCGTTTGGAGCTGAAACGCGGTTTCTTGCTTCTGGGTTGCATGGCAGGATTCGCCACGGCGAGCCATGCGCAGTTGGTCGAAAACCAATTTGATCGGATCGAGGGGATTCAGGGAAGCCACCCGGAGATCGGGATGGGAGGGATGCGGTTTTTGGCACCTGATTTGTTAGAGGTGGCGCATATCAACACCAAAGCGGTGGATGTGATGCCCGTGAGTTGGAATTTCGCGAATGCGGGAGAATTCGTGGCTCCTGATCCGGCTTCTTGGAGTGTGAGCATCGATGGTCAACCGATTGCTGCGACCGCGGAAGGTTTTCGGCGTCGGGTCCTAGTAGCGCGCACGGGGGTTCGCGATGTGCGTATTGATCAGCGCTTGATCATTCGCTTAGCATCGCCGGTCGAGCAGGGGACCACAGTGCAATTGCAAGCCATCAACTGGGAGCCCGAGATGACCAGAACCTATCAAGCGACCTTGTCGCCTGAGCGTCGCAGTCCAGCGATTCACATCAATCACGGGGGCTATCTGACCCAGATGCCCAAGCAAGCCAAGGTGGGGTATTTTTTAGGGACATCGGGCGAGATGCCGATCACAGCCACGACTTTTCAGGTTGTCGATGCCCATTCTGGTGCGGTGGTCTTTACGGGGAATCTTACGCCCAGCTTGGACTCGGGATTTTCCCTGACTCCGCTTCCCTATCGTCAGGTGTTTTTGGCAGACTTTTCTGCGCTGGACGTTGCGGGGCGTTATCAATTGCAAGTGCCTGGCATGGGACGCTCCATGCCCTTTACCATCGGGGTGGAAAATTCCCTGTATTTCGTGCGAGCTTATGCCACGGGTTTGCTCAATCAGCGTTGTGGATTTTCCTTTGGTCTGCCCTATTCTCGGCATGGCCATGCGGCGTGTCATACGGCACCGGCGCAGGTTCCCACGGCGGCGCTAGAATTCAAAGACACCTGGGACATGATCGCTGCGGCGAATTCTGGTTGGACCGGTAGCGCTCCTCGGCTGATTTCCGTTGAGACCCAGTTGTATCCCATCGTCAAGCAGGGCGCACTCGACGTTTCTGGCGGTCATCACGATGCGGGAGATTACAGCAAATACACCATCAATTCGGCGCATTTGATTCACTCCTTAGCTTTCGCTGCCGATGCCTTCCCGGGAGTGGGAGAGCTCGACAACATGGGCATTCCGGAGAGCGGTGATGGCAAGAGCGACGTGCTGCAGATCGCGCTGCACGAGGCGCGCTTCTTGGCCAAACTGCAAGACGACGACGGAGGCTTTTTCTTCATCGTTTATCCCAAAAACCGCAAGTATGAGAACAACGTGCTGCCGCAGCATGGCGATCCACAAGTCGTGTGGCCCAAAAACACCTCTGGCACGGCAGCGGCTGTGGGGGCTTTGGCCGACATCGCTTCCTCGCCGCGATTCCAAGCGCAGTATCCTGCCGAAGCAGCGCAATTTTTGGCACAAGCACGGGCGGGCTGGAATTTCTTGATGCAAGCCATCGCCACCCATGGCTTGGCTGGTAGCTACCAACGCCTGACGCACTATGGCGACGTCTTTGGTCATCAAGATGAACTGGCATGGGCTGCGGCATCCATGTTTGCGGCAACGGGCGAATCGATTTTTCAGGAAAAATTGATGGAGTGGTACGATCCTCTCGCTCCCGCAACCATTCGCTGGAGTTGGTGGAGATTGTTCGAGGGCTACGGTTGCGCAGCGCGCGCCTATGCGTTTGCGTCGCGTGTAGGAAAACGCACCACTGCCGAAATGGATGCGACCTATCTCGGTCGTGCGGAATCCATCATTCTCGCTCGGGGCAATGATGTGCGCAATTGGACCAACGAGTCAGCGTATGGCATGGCCTTTGACTGGAACAGCAAACGCTTCAATTCGGCTGGCTGGTTTTTCCCGCTAGAGAGAGCTTACGACGTGTTGGTGGCCGATCAGATTCAAGCATCGCCTGCCAATCTCGAAGCGGTGCTTTCGAACATCAACTACGAATTTGGCACCAATCCATTGAATCTTTGCTATCTAACCGGCACAGGTTCGCGCTCGCAGCAGGAGATTGTCCATCAATTTGCCGACAATGATGATCGACTGCTACCGCCTTCGGGCATCCCGATTGGTTCATTGCAGTCGGGCTTTGCATGGAATGGTCAATACAAGTCCGAGTTGGCAACAGTCAATGTGCCGAGCGATTGGGCGAATGTGGGTCGGTATCCTTTCTATGATCGTTGGGCGGATACCTTCAATGTGACTACGGAGCTGGTGGTGTCGCAACAAGGTCGTGGCTTAGCAACGGTAGCAGCGGTGGCGGCACGTCATGCTGCGGCACGGACGCAAGCTTGGAATCCGATCAACCACACTCCGACCATCCACTTCAGTGGGTTAAACGAGGGATACATCATCGTAGGCCAGCCACTGACCGTCACCTTGACTGCGGCCAACGGGCTTGATCTGAGCAATGCTGTGGTGGTTTGGGAAACGAGCGAAAATCAACCCCTTCGCGGAGGAGCGACCGTGGTGATCACACCGACTCGGGTATCGCGTCAATGGATCGAGGCCGAGGCGGTATTGCCCGACGGCAGAAGAATTTGCGCCCGTGCAGAGTTTGGGGTGCAAAGTCAGAGCCCAGCAAATCCCTTGCCGCTCACCGATGAGACCGTGGCTTTGTATCGGTTTGATACGGGTTGGAACGATGCCACGCCCAACCAATTTCACCTGACCGTTACAGGCAATCCGGAAATTACGCCTTATTCGTCCGGGTGGGCCACCGATACTGCGGTGAACCGGGCCGTACGATTCTACGGCAACAACGACAGGCTGACTGCGACGATTCCTGATTCGGTGATTTCGCCGGCATCGACCCCGACCCCAATTGCTTTTGAATTTCGCATTTGCCCGATGCGCATGACCAACTACGGCATTCACAATCGGCCTTTGCTTGCGCTCACGCAATCTTGGGCATTGCGCTTTGGGCTGAGTCAAAACATGTGGTCGAGCCCAACTCGTCCCAGTGTTGGAGCCGATGGAGTGAGCTTGCTTTCCCCCGCGCAGTGGGATCGCTACATCATCGCCAAGACCTGGAACCAAGTGCGGATCAGTCGGGATTCTCTCGGGCAATACGAACTCGTCATCAATGGCGAAGTCGTATCCACCGGTACAAAAACGTCCGATTTCGGCGGCACGGGTAGTTGGTTGTTAGAGATAGGGAATTTCGATGGTTACATCGATGACTTCCGGATTACCGGTTTGCCCAACAACGGCAATGCCTCGCCACCCCCTGCGACGGGTGGCGGCGGCACCGGAGGAACAGGCGACACGGGTGGCACGGGTGGCACGGGTGGCACGGGTGGCACGGGTGGCACGGGTGACACGGGGGGAGGTACGCCTGCGCCGGGGACTACGGTGCCGACAGATGCATTGTCGCCAGCGCGTTTTGAAATTGAGCCCGATTCCTTCACCACGGCGCTGTATCATTTCGATGGGGATTTTCTCGATGCGGGAGCGAATCAATTGCATTTGACCTCAACCGGTTCGCCGACCTTTGTCCCAGTGTTGGATGCGGCGGGAGTGGTGCGTGGGCAAGCCGTGCGCTTCACCAATTTCGGCGATGCCTTGCTGGCGACCATTCCCGATACGCTGGTATCGCCGGGAACTGTGGCATCGCCGTTGACCGTAGAAGCGTGGATTCGGCCACGCGGTTATCGAGCTTGGGGCAATGCGACTGCGGGGATCATGTTCCTCAATCAGAACTGGGATAGCAACTTTGGGCTGCGTCAGGACAAGTGGTTGACGCCCTCGTTTCCATCGATTCGCTCGGGTCAAACCGAAGTCACCCCACAGGCGGAGTGGTCGAGCTTCATCACGCCCGATGTTTGGCAGCATCTGCAAGTGGTGCGTCACAGCAATGGCACGACGAGCGTGCGAGTGAATGGTCGGACGGTTAAAACGGTGAGCAGCATCAACGCTTGGGGTCGCACGAATGCATGGAGTTTCGTGTTGGGCAACATCGATGCCGACATCGACGAGCTGTTGATTTCGCGCAGCGAGAGAGCGCCCTTGGCGGTGGATGAGATTCGTCCGGACAGTGCGACCTTGGCTCTCTACCAGTTCAACGGCAATGCCTTAGACTCTGGTCCCAATGCTCTGCATTTGACGACATCAGGCGTCGTGCTCTACGACACTTCCAGCATTGGCACGGGATGGATGAGCGTGCCATCGGGATCCTCGGCTTATTTCCACAACCTCGGAGATCGTTTCAGTGTGAGTGTGCCGAACTCGTTGATTTCGCCGGGCACCACCTGCAATCCGATCACCATCGAGGCGCGGATCTATCCGATTCAGTGGCTGGCGTATGGGGTCGACACCTTTCCCGTCCTGCATTTCCTGCAGCACTGGGATAGCATGCTCGGTTTGACACAAGACCGTTGGTTGTTGCCTGCGGCACCCAAAGTGATGGCAGGGGCTCACACCGTGCTCTCACAGAACGACGCATCGACCTTCCTTGTCAGAAATCAGTGGAATCGGATCAAAATCTGCCGCACCGCTCTGGGCACCACACGCTTGACGATCAACGGCATGGTTTTTCCGGAAATGACGACTCCGATGCACTACGCTCGCACGACGGCGTGGCAGTTCACCATTGGAAACTTCCGCGGTTATGTTGATCAAGTGCACGTGACCTCGGACGAACGTTGAACAGCGAGAGCCAAGCGTGCGGGGGTGGGGATTGACGGCAGCACAGAGATTCGCTACAAAGCGTCATGCATTTGGCATTGATGGAAGCTAGCGGCGTGATCGAGCAGGGGGGACCCATTGTGTGGATACAGCTGGTGCTGGCTCTGATGGGATGCATTTTTATCCTTGAGAGGCTCTTTTTCTTCCATCGGGCTCGTGTCAACGTGGCGGATTTATTGATCGGGCTGGGCAATCATGTGAAAAAGCTCTCCTTTGCGGAAGCTCGACACGAAGCAGCACGGGCGCCGGGGCCCGTGGCGCGAGTGGCGCATGCGGTGCTTCTGCGGGTCGACCTGCCCCGTTCGGATCTGCGTGACATTGCGCAGGAGGCGGGGCAACTGGAGGTGCCGCGCCTGGAGAGAAACGTTCGTGCGATTTTAGGAGTGGCCTTGCTGGCTCCCTTGATGGGCATGTTGGGCACCATTCTGGGCTTGATCGATGTCTTCCAAAAAATGAACGAGCGTGGAGGCTTCGCCGGACCTGCGGAGCTTTCGGGTGGGGTATTTCAATCTTTGATCACTACAGCCATGGGCATGGTGATTTCGGTCGTGATGTATCTGTTTTACTTGTATTTCTTGGGTCGAGCTCGTCGATTGATGCATCGTCTGGAACGTGCGGGCATCGAGACAGTGAACATGGTCTGTGATGCCTTGCGCGAGCACGAGCGCGAGTTGCAGGTGAAAAAAGCGCAAGAAGCCAAGTCATGAAGCTCGAGTCGACCTTGCCCGAGAGAGTGGGATTTCTCCACGCAGTGCCACTCTTCAATGTGTTTGCGGTGTTGCTGATGTGCTACACCTTAGGGCCGCGTTTGGAGGAGAAAACTGGAGTGAGCATCCAGATGCCGGCTTCGTTGTTTCAGTTGGAGCGCTACCAGGAAGCGGCGGTCATTACGATGACGGCAGATGGTTTGCGCGGGTTGTACCTCGGAAAGCAGCGCATCGAGATGGCGCAGCTGGATGCGGCACTGGATCAGCAGTTGCAATCGACCGGTGGGCCGAATCGGGCGATTGTGATCATGGCCGATCGTTTCGTGCCCTCCGAGCAATTGCGGCAAGTGTCGGAGATTTGTCTCAAAAAAGGCCTGCGCGTGGTGATGGCGGGTGGCGGACGAGGGAAACCTGGCGATGCTGTAGAACCATGAACGAGGAACAAGCACAACACCAAGTGTCAGGCAAACCCGCGCATGGCTGGATCTTTCCCTGGCGAAGAGCGTTTCGGCGGCGCTGGTCCTTGCTCGTTGCCGCATTGGTGGTTTTGCCGTTGTTCGCGTTGATGATGTCGATGGTGCGCGTTAGAGTTTTTTTCACACCTCCGGCGTTGAATCGCTCGGCGGAATTGCTCCTGGTGCCCAACACCACATCCCATCGTGCCTGGCTAGAACAAGTCTCGCAGAAAACGCCCTTTCCCGCCCCGCTGCAAGATGAAGTCGTGCAGGCTTACAGTGATTCCCATTTGCTTGCGGAGTTGGGCGATGAGTTTCAGCCTGGTCAGAAACTGCGCGATGTCTGGGTGCCGGAATCGAAGTCGGTTTTTTCACAAGACGCATATTTGCCCGCCCTGCCCACGATCGATGCAACATCCACCGCGGCAGATGTCAAAGTGGAAGGGTTCTGGCAACCGCGCGTTCGTTGGTTGTCTGCCTTGCCCACGGGTGTGGCTCCCCTGGAGTGGCCGAGTTTCGCGGGCGCACCGCGGTTGGCCGATGGAGCAAAGCTGATGGTGGAAGTCGATGCCGACGGTCGAGTCGTGTCCTGTCTTTCTGCCTCCAAAGAAACCGACCGATCTTGGGCGATGGTCGAGAATTGGCTGAAACGTCTGCGCTTCCCTCCCTCCCAAACGTCCTTGGGTTGGATCGCGGGCGAAATTGTTTGGGAGGTTGTTCATGATTGAGCTGAGCTTTAACGAATTTTGTTTGTTCCTGCTCATTGTGGCGATGCTGCTGGTGGGGTTGTTCGATTGGATTTCCCGATTTGCGCATCGTAATTCCGAGCGGCGCGGTCGGCGTGCGCGATTCGCCTGTCGACTCTGTCTCACGCATTGGGAGAATCGAGGTCGTGAAGAGGTCGAATCATGCCCGCATTGCGGTCGCTCTTGCGAAAGATCTCGATAAAAAAGCGCCAAGTTTGTGACGGGTTGGGCTTGCGCCCGCCCGCGGGAGTGTGTAGGAACGGTCGGGAGCAATGGCTGCATTAGCCCAATGGGAAATGATTTGGCATCCACTTGGGAAGCGATGAAAGCTGGTCGCAGTGGCATTGATCGCATTGCTTCGATGGATACCAGCGCCTACACCACGCACATTGCGGGAGAGGTGAAAAATTTCGACGCGGCACCGTTTTTCAACAACGCGAAAGATTGTCGACGTGCCGATCGCTATGTGCAGTTGGCCGTGGCTGCTGCGCGCATGGCCTTGCAGGATTCCGGTTTGGACGTGGAAGCGGTCGATAAAGATCGCGTCGGCGTGATGGTGAGCAGCGGCATTGGCGGTCTGGGAACACTGGAAGAAGAGCACACCAAGCTGATTCAGCGTGGGCCTGGTCGCGTGTCGCCTTTCCTGATCCCGATGATGATCGCGAACATTTCCAGCGGCATCATTTCGATGGAGTATGGATTTGGCGGCCCGAACATGGCCATTGTGACGGCTTGTGCGACCTCGAATCACTCGATCGGTGAGGCTTGGCGCATCATCAAATTTGGCGATGCCGATGCCTTCCTCTGCGGTGGTGGCGAAGCGAGCATTCTCCCCTGTGGTTTGGCAGGATTTGGCAACATGAAGGCCCTCAGCACCCGCAATGACGAGCCGCAAAAAGCGTCGCGTCCCTTCGATGTCGGTCGCGACGGTTTCGTAATGGGCGAAGGTGCGGGCGTGTTGATGATCGAAGAACTCGAGCACGCGAAAAAGCGTGGTGCAACGATTTATGCCGAATTGATCGGTTACGGCTTGAGCGCCGATGCCTACCACATGACCTCACCGCATCCCGAAGGTCACGGTGCGGCTCGCTGCATGGACATGGCGCTGCGTCATGGCAAGATCAATCCAGAGGAAGTCAGCTACGTCAACGCCCACGGCACCTCCACGGGGCTCGGCGATGTTTGCGAAACGAAAGCGATCAAACGCACCTTTGGCGATCATGCGAAAAACGGTTTGCTGGTCAGCTCTACCAAGTCGATGACTGGTCACTTGCTCGGTGCAGCGGGTGGTGTGGAAATTGCGGCTTGCTTGATGGCGATGAAAGAAAACATCGTGCCGCCGACCATCAACCTCGATGAGGCGGATCCCGAGTGCGATCTCGACTACGTGCCCCACGTGGCTCGCGAGGCAAAAGTCGATGTCGCCCTGAGCAACAGCTTCGGTTTTGGTGGCCATAATGCTTCTTTGTTGATCAAACGCTTCGCGTAAGCTATTGTCTCGCATGCCCGCCACCGCCATCGACCTCGTCGCTGAAATCAAGCGACTCAAGCAGGAGCGCAATGCCGTCATTCTCGCGCACAATTACCAGACGGGCGACATTCAAGATGTCGCCGATTACGTTGGTGATTCTCTCGGTCTTGCCTATCACGCGAAAGATACGCAGGCCGACGTGATTGTCTTCTGCGGCGTGCATTTCATGGCGGAGACGGCGAAGATCGTCAATCCGAGCAAAGTCGTAGTTCTGCCCGATAAGGATGCCGGCTGCTCGCTCGAACAATCGTGCCCGGGCCCGGCCTTGGAGAAATTTCTGCAAGACCATGCGGAGAAAAATTACTACGTCATCGCCTACATCAATTGCTCGGCGCATGTGAAGGCGCTCTGCGATGTCATTTGCACCTCGGGCAATGCGGTGAAAATTGTCAACAAAGCACCGCAGGACCGCCCCATTCTTTTTGTGCCGGACCAAAATCTGGGCGCTTGGGTGATGGAACAAACCGGTCGCAAGATGGACTTGTGGCAGGGCTCTTGCTACGTCCACGTCGAGTTCACCCGCGATTCGATTCGCAAGATCAAGGAAGAGTATCCTGAAGCATTGGTCGTCGCGCACCCCGAGTGCACCCAGGCCGTGCGCTTGCTTGCCGATGAAGTTTGCTCGACCGAAAAAATGGTGACGTATTGCCAAAACGCGCCGGTGAAAGACATCATCGTCGTCACGGAAAGTGGCATGTTGCATCGACTCCGCCGCGAGTGCCCGGACAAAAATCTCATCGCGGGACCGACCGACCGTTGCGCCTGTGCGGATTGTCGTTACATGAAAATGAACACGCTGCAAAAGTTGCACGATTGCCTGCTCCGCGCCCGCGCCGAGGCACCGTTGTTGTTGATGTTGGAGCAGTCGAAGTGATTCGAACGCGGGCACGTTCTCAACCACCGGCTACCGCCTTTCATCCCTTCGGGATGAGGAGTGGTTCGCGACGCGAATGGCGCGATCAAATCTATGATTCAACGAAGTAGTCGGAATCGATGCGTTTGACTTCATAATTGGTTGCTGTCGTGACGCCCACTCCGTGATCGAACATCAATTTGGCTAGGCGCGTGCCATCAATCAAAATGATCTTCGTATCGATACGGGATACGTATTCCAGTGCCTCTGTTGTGAATGACGATGTGGTGATAAAAATTCCTTTTTTGGCTCGCTGTCCTTGCAATGCGCCAGCAAATTTCTGGATTTCGGGACGACCTACGGTTCCTTCCCAGCGTTTTGCCTGCAAATAAATGATGTCCAAGCCAAGAGGGTCTTCCTTGATAATGCCATCGATGCCTTCATCTCCTGATCTTCCTAACGCTTCTCCCGCATCTTTTCGGCTACCGCCGTAGCCCATGCGAACGACAAGATCGACGATCAGTCGCTCAAGAAAATCGGGAGGTGCACTTTTGATTTGAGTGAGAAGCTCTGATTCGATTTGGCGTCTTATTTTGAGATAGGCATCTTCAAGCAATTCTTCAGGAGTCAGCCCACTATCAGAGTCTTCTTCGATTGCTAGATGGGAAGAATCGTCCTCGTTTTTCCGGCGATTTCGGAATTCGCGGTATTCTTCGAATTCTTGGAGAATGCGTAGGTCAATCTTTTGTGGATGATTCTTGAGGGCTTCCCTGCCGCGCTCCGTAATGACCGATATGGCTCTGCGCGGCGACATCAAAAGCCCCGCTTGCAGGATGTGAGACTTGGCCCAGGCAATTCGATTGTCGAACAATCGAGCACGGCCGCTGGGAAGCATTTCGCGGCGTTCTTCTTCGGTGAGTTGAAATTGGTCAGCGAGTCGTTCGACCAAATCTCGGTTGAGATGCTCATTGTAGTCTGCATGGGCTTCCAAAAGTGGCCGCATCAAAGTTTGAAAGTCGGGGATAGGCATGGGAAATCAATGATTCATCGTTAATCTGTCTGGGCAATCATGCATATTTCCAACTCCTTCTGCTAGGTGTTTTCCATTTTTTTGATTATATTTTTCGCAAAACAGTTACAAATCGGAGCCATTTCACCCTGAAAACGATGAACATGCAGCGATTTTCGTTCTCGGGTCGAGCTCTTCGAAGCGTGCCGGGGCACCGCTGTTGATGTTGGAGCAGTCGGGCTGATCCATATTTTCTGGCTCTTCTTTTGACAGGTATCGACATGGTTTTTGCGCATTTACGTATTCGGACTCATATAGAATCGGCTTTTTCACGTTGTTTGAAAAAAACTGTTTTTCATTTTCTGAAACTTCCTACGAATTTTTTGTTGACATGTGACGACTATTTGTTAAATTGCTGTTGTCTTCTGAAATGACAACAGCCGCTCCCAAGGAAGCAGCTGCTGATGCCAAGTTTCCCGAAGGCGGTTTTGACTTACCGTGTGTGACAACCGAAAGCTAGAGCTGCCGATGGATTAGTCAAGAATTTTGCGCGTGCAAATTTCGGCTTGGTGTCATGTCGCAAGGGAGACACCAAAGAATATGATTGACATAGGAATATACCAATTCGAAGGGCCGTATGAAGATGCGGCAAAACTGGAAGACCGCTCGGGAGTTTACGCGATTCTCGATCATCGTGGCACTGAATATCGCCTGCTTGACTGCGGCGAGTCGGCCACCGTGAAGACTCGCGTTGCAGGACACGACCGTCGTCCTTGCTGGACTCGCAATTCGACGGGAAAGTTGTATTATGCTGTTTATTACACGCCAAACTTGCAGCAGTCTGGTCGTATGGAAGTTGAGCAAGCCATTCGCAAACAATTCAACCCCACTTGCGGAGATCGCTAAAAAGCATGGACGCTCCTCTTCGCCCACTTTCTCAAATTGCCAGTATTCAGGCGGGTATCCCGTTTCTGGTCAGTGATTCTGTGGACGAGGGGGAGTTAGTCTTCATCCCCTCTGCGTTACGCGGAGACGACGAGATGATGCCCGATGATTCCATGGTTCAGCCGGCCACGTTGCTTGTGAGTGCAGAAGATAAATATCGCCTGCAAGCGCAGGATATTCTTCTCACTGCGAAAGCCACACCCACTACCTTACGATGCGGATATCTCGCTGCGGGATGGTCCAAACCTTGGTTTTTTGCGGCCAATCTCATTCGTGTGCAAGCCGATTCCTCCAAAATTCACCCCCGCTTTCTTCATGCTTGGTTCTGTTACCCAGAAGGACGTGCCGCTCTAATTGGTTGCTCCCAGTCCACTACCGGCCAACTCAACCTCACGGCAAGTTCACTGGCCGAAGTGATGGTGCCAGTGCCTCCTTTGAAAGAGCAGATGAAAGCAGTGGAAATTCTTCAAGTTGCTGCAATCGCCCGCCGCAATGCCATCGCAGCTGCGGAATCACGGATGATTCTTGCTCGCGAAATTGCTTTTAACCCGCCAATTACCCAGTAACATCGATTAAAACTTTCCTCTTATCATGCTCACACGCGAAGAACTGAACCGCCAATTATGGGGCGCTGCCGACATCCTCAGAGGTGCCGTCGATGCCTCAGATTTCAAAAATCACATCCTTTCCCTTCTCTTTCTCAAGCGTTTGTCCGACGTGTTCTTTGAACGCCGCGAGCAAATTTTACAAGAATGGCAAAAAGCAGGGAAAACGATCCAACAAGCTGAGAAGATCGCTGAGGACCCCGATGAATACAGTGATGGCGCCTACTACCTGCCCGTAGAGTCGCGCTGGCCCTCTCTGATGAAAGTGGCAGAGAATCGCGCTGAGGCCATCGACAAGGCGCTCATCGCCATCGAGGATAAGAATTCCCGCTACCTCCAGGGCGTGCTTGCAGGTGTGCGGTTCAATGACGAGCGCCGCTTTGGCGATGCCGCCACCATGGATGGTCTGATGCAGCGCTTGCTTTTGCACTTCTCCAAGATCCCTCTTGGCAATCGCGATTTGTTGGAGCCTGACGTGCTGGGCAATGCCTACGAGTTCCTGATCGAGCGTTTTGCTGAGAGTGCCGGCAAAAAAGGTGGTGAGTTCTATACCCCCTTCGGAGCTGTTCGCTTGCTGGTGGAACTTCTCGATCCGAAGGAAGAAATGCGCATTCATGATCCTACTTGCGGATCAGGTGGTATGATTATTGAGTGCGGACGCCACATCGAAGAACGAGGAGGGAATCCCCGCAATCTGACCCTGACCGGACAAGAAAAGAATGTCGGAACCTGGGCCATTTGTCGTCTCAATATGCTGCTCCATGGCTTCCCTGATGCGGATATCCGCGCAGGAGATACCATTCGCAATCCCAAATTCACCACTCATGGTGTCTTGGACGCCTTCGACCGAGTCATTGCCAATCCTCCATTTTCTCTCAAAGATTGGGGAGGGGATGTGGCCGAGTCCGATCCTTACAAACGCTTCGAGCGCGGTATACCACCGAAGACCAAGGGAGATATGGCGTTTTTGCTCCACATGGTGGAAATTGTCAAAGAGCGCCGTGGCATGGCAGGAGTGGTTCTGCCTCATGGCGTTCTCTTTCGTGGCGGTTCCGAGGCAAAAATTCGCGATTCACTGTTGAAGGAGGATCTCATTGAGGCCGTGATCGGCCTGCCTGCACAGCTATTTTTCGGCACAGGGATTCCCGCCGCATTGGTCATTTGCAATTGGAATAAAGCCAAGGAGCGTAAGGGGCATATACTCTTCATCGATGCTTCCACTGAGGGGCTTTATCGCGAGGGCAAGTCTCGAAACTTCCTCGATCCCGTGGACATCCTACGCATCGCCGCGATCTTCCATGCCTGGGCGGATCCGAAAAAGGTGAAACCT
This sequence comes from Verrucomicrobiota bacterium, assembly GCA_004293285.1. Lineage (GTDB taxonomy): Bacteria > Verrucomicrobiota > Verrucomicrobiia > Verrucomicrobiales > Akkermansiaceae > UBA956. The sequence continues at coordinate 22,966 of RDYF01000088.1, forward strand.
ACCGGACTGGAAATCTCCGGAGTTTGGAGCCAGGCACTGAAACGCCATCACAAGCGTCAGACCGCCAAAGCGCGCGGCGACAAAGAACTCATCATGCTCATTCAGGAGGAGTTTGAGCGCCGCGATCAGGAATTCAGCGTTGCCGAAGCAGCTTTCGTGGAATGGCTCGATCAAAGTCATCCCGCTCCCGGTGGAGGAAAGCGCACCAGTTTGGAGAAGCACACCGCTGTCGTCCCAGTGAAGGACGTGCTCAAGGAACACAAGGGCAATCTGAATATTACCCGCTATGTCGATGCCGTTGACCCGCCGCCGCGTCTCGACGTGAAGGCCGAACTCAAAAAACTCCGGCAACTCGAAAAAAAGCGCGACGAGGCCGAGGCCAAAATGGACGAACTACTTAAGGAATTCGGGTATGAAGGGTAAGCTGCAGAAATCCTCAAAAGGACACCAGATCAGGGTGGCTATTTCTGAGCTTGCCGAAGTGAATCCACGCGCACGCAAGCCTAATTTACCGCCTTCGGCAGAAGTCTCCTTCATTCCAATGGCTGATGTCGATGAATGGGGGCAGTGGAGAAACCGTCAGTCCGAATCATGGGGGGTAGTTAGAACTGGTTTTACACAATTTGAAGACGACGACATCCTCTTCGCAAAAATTACGCCATGTGCGGAAAATGGCAAAGGAACACATGCTGTGGATTTGATAAATGGCATCGGATACGGAAGCACAGAGTTCCATGTTCTGCGTCCTAAACAGGGAATCAATCCGCGGTTCATCTTCCAAATCGCTCACTGGCCACACACCAGAACAAGAGCAGCATCAATGATGAGCGGCTCAGCAGGTCAGCAGCGCGTCACACAAGACTTCTTCGATTTTTTTGCAATACCTAAATCCGCTATTGATAATCAGGACCGAATTGCAGAATTACTCGATTTGATTGATTTGGATTCAGTAAATGCTCGGGATCAGATTAGTCAAATTGCGAAAACGAAATCCGCTCTCATGCAGCACTTGTTGCTGCCTACTCAAAAGACACGATCCAAATTCAAAGTCCGTTCTCTTGGTGAGCTGTTTGCCGAGCGCAAAGAATCCGGCAAGGTGGGTCTTCCTACCCTCTCAGTCACCATGCACGACGGCATGGTGGATCGTGAAGAACACGGCCGCCGCGTGGCATCCGAGCTTAGCCCTGAAGAACACCTTTTGGCGCGCAAACACGACATCGCCTACAACATGATGCGCATGTGGCAGGGTGTCTCCGGTCTAGCTCCTTACGATGGCCTCGTTAGCCCCGCCTACGTCGTGCTCGAACCTCTCTCGGGCATTGACCCGCATTACGCCAGTTACCTCTTCAAGCTGCCCGAAACCATCCGCCTCTTTCATCGCTACTCCCAAGGCCTCACCAACGACCGCCTCCGCCTCTACTACGACCAGTTCGCCGAAATCCGCGTTCCCATCCCCACCGACGTCGCCGAACAAAAGCGCATCGCCCGCCTCTTCTCCACCTTCGACCAACACATCGAACAATCCGAAGCGTTCGTCACCGCCCTCCGTCAAACCAAAGCGGCAATCTGCCAAAAACTTTTTACTTAAAACATCGCTATGTCTGATAATGTAATTTTGCTGGGTGCTGGTGCTAGCTACAACGCTGGTATTCCTTTGATGTCGAATTTTATCGATACGATGTGGAACATTGCTCGCACAGGTCGGTGTAACGGCAAGCAGCTATCGGATTCAGACAGGAAAGTGTTGGAGAATGCGCTTGGAGTCAGAGAGGATCTCGATGGTTATCACGGACGAGCATCTTTCGATATGTGGAATATCGAAGATCTGCTATCCATTCTTTCATTTAATGCACTGGCTGGAGGACGCAAAGAAAAGAGCCGTCTTGAAGCGGTCACGAAAGGTATCGCAAAAACAATAGAGCTTACCTGTGGAGTTACACACAATGGCAAGCTGGACAGTGATCCTAAAGAGGAACGAGTTCCACTCTACGAAAATTTCTGGGTTTCGCTTCTCAACTTTGCGTTGAAAAACAAATCGATGGTTCCGCCGATCATCACCTTTAACTATGATCTTGTTTTGGAGCGATCATTGCTAAGAGTTTTGACTGGATCAACATATTTTAATTCAGATCTTAATCGTCTTCCTTGGAAACGTCTTGTCATAAAGTATGGCGCAGGCTCATTTACAGAAGCAGAATTCGGCATCAATATTGTGCAATGGGAAAAGTGGGGGGAAAAGGACAGAATTCCTGTCCAAACTTGGGGGCCTCGCTTGATAGAAGATCAAGATTTGGACGAAGTCGATCCTTCCGAAACTCTCGAAATACCCATCTACAAACTTCATGGCTCAGTGAACTTTCCACGTCCTCAGCGTGGGCGCCCTGCCAAGCAGAAAACCGCTCACAAGCTCATCACTGCACTGGATGATCCGTTGATACTTCCACCGGTTTTCAACAAAGCTACCGCTTCATTAGGAGGTACCACTTGGGCGGATGCTTTGAATGCGGTGAGATCTTGTAAAAATCTTATCATTTGCGGCTATAGCCTGCCTGCTACCGACATCTACATGCAGTATTTTCTCAAAGCTGCTCTTGGGCCCAATCAGGATTTGAACAAGCTCTTCGTTTTCGATCCCGTCCTGTTCAGAAGCGATAAAGGTGACGAAGCCAAGGCCTTAAAGAGGCGCTATTCCTCTAACTTTTCAGAATCAATTCAGCATCGAATCAGTTTTGAACCAATCAAATCTCAGGAAGGAAAAGGCGGAACCTTTGAGCACTTAGTGTTTTTATTAGCGAGGTATCCACTTGAGATTCTTTTTGGATGAAAATTGACAATCCTTAGATCAATAAAATGAACGATTCGAGTAGAAAATCGATGCTATCCTCCGAGCAAAAACGGATGTATGCAGAAAGCATTAAAAATTTCACTTATGCATTTCGCAAAGGCAGATGCCTTTTGTGTGACGGCGATTCGATTCGTTCCCATACTATTTCCAAGTCGAACTATCTGAAGTTAATTGGAGAAGGCGGAAGTGTGCTTCAGTGGCGACAAAATTGGTGGGCAAAAGAAAGTGACGACCTTATGGGGCTCGGGCCGGTCGTTATTAATGAAGCATCGACGTTTCCAGGATTCTGCGCCGAACATGATGGCAGGCTTTTTGAATCCATCGATACCTTACAATTCTCAGCGCGCAGAGACCAACTTTTCCTGCAAGCATTCCGTGCGCATGTGCGAGAGCTTCATTGCAAAAGAGCACAGCTCTCAATGGTTCCTGAGCCATCATTTATTGCCATGATGCACGGATTGGAAAATCCCGAAAGTTACACTCATTCCGATTTCGCGCTTCTCCAGCAGGAAGCAATGAAAGCAGGATTGCGAGACACTATCCTCCATCATAATAATCTCGAATCCATCAGAATTTCTGATGATTTTGCGCGAATGCAGCACTGTGTAGTTACTCTGGAATCGGAATCTGGTCCTTTTATTGCCTCCGCCGGTTCGTTCTTTCCTGAAATCCTTCCTGACGGTACGATACTTCAAAACTTCATGGATCTTTCGACACCACAAGAGACGTTGCATTTCAGCTTGCTTCCTCATGTTACTGGCTCCTACGCGGTGATGTCTTTCCTAGACGTGGAGAGTTTCTCTCCACGCCAGTTAATCGAAGCTGTCAATAACTATCACAGAGCAGCGGATCTTATCTGTTGGATGGCGTTTGCTTATCTGGAAAACACTTTCTTGAGGCCTTCTTGGTGGAATGGTCTAGGAGCATCCATGAAGCACGCCATTCGGCATGCGTTTGATCATAATGCGAGTTTAATGAGCCCGGAGTCTCATACTGTAGACTCCATGCCCCCTGAATTCATCACGGGAATGAGAATTCAGAACATTTTCTGGCTATAAGAACTAAATAAAACCAAAACCATGCTGCTTAACCAAACCACATTATACCAACTTATTGATGAAGCTTTTCTCGACAAGAATCGCCAAGTCCACCGAAGTCTTCGTCGCGGCGTATTCATTCTCGGGCCGGATGGCAGCAATTACCATGACCTGTGTCTCACGGCCTATCCTCTTCATTCCGTGAAGGGACCACTTCTGCCTCGACTGAAAGTAAACACCGTTTGGGCTAGCGAACGTTTACCCAAATCCAAGGCGAAGGAGTGGGGAGTTGAGCCAGGACAAGCAGGTTTGTTCTGTAGGCTTGGTCTGGAAATCACGATTCTCGAAAGCCAGTATCAGGAACTTGCCCAAGCGATGCCGGATTTGATCGAATTCATCGAAGCGGGCAATCTTAACCGCTTCGAAGCAATTCTTCCTTTTGCTACGGTTTCAACCACGCCAACGAATATTTGGTCACAGTTGGCGGAAGATGTTGCAAAATCAATCGTTCACTAGAATCATAGTCACGTGCCGTCAGGAGAGGAGAATCACTTATGAACATTGATGTCTATTGCGATGAAAGCCAGAGCGATGTGTTCGCTTCGAAGCGTGATTCGGCGCGTTTTCTTGTGATCGGGAGTGTTTGGCTTGAGAAGTCATGCACAGCCACGCTCAAGCAGGATATTCATTTGCTGCGAGAGCGCCACAAGATCGGCCCCGAATTCAAGTGGAGCAAGGTTTCCCCTTCACGTCTTGCGTTTTATGATGAACTAATCTCATGGTTTTTCGGGCAAGGACTCGAGCTGCGTTTCCGCTGCATCGTGGTGGCGAAGGGTGAGGTGGATCTGGTTCGTTTTCACGACAGCGATGCAGAACTTGGATTCTATAAGTTTTACTACCAGTTGCTTCATCACTGGATTGATGATTTTAATGATTATCGTATCTTTTGCGATTTCAAAAAAGATCGGATATCGGGTCGATTGCAGACGCTTGGACAATGTTTGGACGCGTCCAACCTCACGGCTAACGTTTCTGGTATCCAGTGGGTACGCTCAGAGGAATCCGTCTTGATCCAGTTAGCTGACGTATTGACCGGGCTTGTTTCCTCGAAGTTCAATGGCAGGGTTGGGCCATTAGGTGCCAAGGCGAAGTTGGCAGCAAGAGTAGAAAAGTTGCTTGGCCGTGAGATTAATCACACCGCATCTTCCGAAAAGAAATTCAACGTTTTCAGAATCAAACCGGGAGGACGTTGGTAATCCACATGACTTGGAAGCTTGTCAACTACTGCGACGAGAATGATTATCGGGCTCACTTCGTCCGCGTCTATTGCTCGGGGCCGATCAACACCCACGATGGGATCGCTGTGCGCTTTCGCAGGGATCAGTTTGACCACTGTTTTTATGAATCGACGCGGAGAAACGGAATCAAAGACCAATTCTCCGGTGTGCGGGCCGAACGAATTGATTGGATCAAGGCGACTCTCGAAGATCCTTCTGCCTGTCAACTCGCTGGGTGGGATGCTCAGAAGCGTCGATACGATCACAATCGCAGGGTGGCTCTGGTGAAGGGTAACTATGTGGTGGTGATTTCGCTAAAATCCAAAACCACCGCAAATTTTGTCACAGCTTACCTTATGGACACTCCCGCATCGCTCCAGAAACTGACAAAGGCACCCAAATGGGTGCCTCCGCCATGAAAAAATTTAACCGCTGATTCGACCAGGCTGGCTCAGCGGTAAGCCTTTGTAGGTTCCAAGCCACTGGCGAAGAACGAGCAACTAATCGCACACTACACAGAAACGTCAAACAAAAACTGAAAAAAATGTCCGAACGCACTGACAGTCAGGAACCAGCCATAGCCATCTTGCGTGATGTCTTGAAATACGCAGCCACCACAGGTGCGAATCTCGGTGTTGAGCGGGACAGCCTAGCAGATTCGTGGTTGGAGAAGCGGCTTGAGACTTCTCTTATCCGTGTAAACCCTGGCCTTACCTTGGCATCCGCGCGACAGGCAATCAATCTGCTGAGGCAGGCGGCGGGGCCAGATCTTTTGGAAACCAACGAGCGCATGCATTCTTTGTTATCGCGTTGGGTCACCGTTGAGGAAGCCGCGCCGCTTCCGGGGCAACCGCCATTTCGGCGCAGTGTCCGATTTTTCGACTTCGAAAATGCGGAGAACAATGAGTTTCTCGTGACCGACGAGTTTGTCGTTAAAGGACCGCAGCGCGAACGCCGCTTTGATGTCACGATCCATGTGAACGGTTTGCCTCTGGTCGTGATGGAATGCAAAGATCCAGCAGATCCCCGTGCGCTCGAAAAAGCCGCCGGAGATCTATTGGCCTATCAACGGGCGGATACAGGAGCACCGCGCTTGTTCGAGACTGTCCATTTCTGTATCGCTCTTGCCCGCCATCAGGCGAGATTTGGCTCGGTTGGCACGGAGCTCCGGCACTATGCACCGTGGAAGAGCCTGCGGCCATTCACTCAATCACAACTGCGCGATTTACTGGGAAGGGAGCCGACAGACCAGGACGAGCTGATAGCCTGCCTTTGCCATCCTAAGCAGCTATTGGATTTTCTGCGGGGCTTTGTTGCCTTTGAGCGCAAAGGAGGTCGATTGGTAAAGAAATTGGCCCGTTATCAGCAATGGGAGGCTGTGCGTGACGCGGCGGAACGTGCCGCAAATGCCATCCTTGGGGCGCTCCGTCTGCGCGGTGGAGTGATCTGGCATACTCAGGGCAGCGGCAAGAGCCTGACGATGCTCTGGCTCGCACTCCGCTTGCGTCGTGATCCCAAACTGGAAAACCCTACCTTGGTCATCGTCACCGACCGCACGGACCTTGACCGACAGATCGCTACGACTTTCCGAAACTGCGGATTTGAGAATCCCGTCACCGCCACCAGCGTCCGCCACCTTTCCCAATTTCTCAAAGGCGCAGCAGGGCAAACAATTCTCACCACGATTCAGAAATTCGTCGAAGACCTCACCTCCCAATCGACGCGCAGGATCAAAGGTGCCTTGGGCGACACGCACAATGTGATCGTGCTCATCGATGAGGCACACCGGACGGAATATGGTGTTTTTAATGCCCGTCTCCGTGAAGCACTGCCGGACGCATGTTTCATCGCCTTCACCGGTACTCCGATCGCCAAGACGCTGGCAAAATTTGGCAGTTACATTCATCGCTATACGATGCCGCAATCAGTGGAGGATGGTGCCACGGTACCTATCCTTTATGAAAATCGCCTGCCTGACCTCGCCGTATGGGGCAAGAGACTCAATCCCGTTTTCGAGGCTGAGCTTGCCCACCTCACGGAGGAGCAGCGGGAACAAGTGAAGAAGAAGGAAGTGACCATGCGCCGAATCGCCGAGGCGGAGGATCGTATCGACATGATCGCCCACGACATCGTTCGCCATTACCGCGAGAACTTCATGGAGGATGGTTTCAAGGGGCAGGTCGCTGCAGTTTCCCAGAAAGCGGCCGCGCGTTACTATCATGCCTTTGAGCGCCTGATGCCCGGAAAGGTGGCATTGCTGATCTCCGATCCGCCCAAGGGGGAGGATGCGCTCTGGGAACTGAAGCGGCAATTTTCCAATGAGGCTGCCATCATCGAGCAATTCCTCAATGACCCGCCGGACAAGCTCGCCTTGATGGTGGTGGCGGACAAATACCTGACCGGTTTCGACGCGCCGGTGGAGCGAGTGCTGTATCTGGACAAACCGCTGCAGGAGCATTCGTTGTTGCAAGCCATCGCGCGTGTGAATCGCCCCTGCCCGGAACTCAATAAAGAATGGGGACTTGTGGTGGACTACTGGGGAGTTGCCGGATTTCTGGACCAAGCCTTGCAAGGACTTCAAGAAGACATCGACCCCGGCGAGGTGCTGATCGAACGCCTCGGCAACGAAGCCTATTCAAAGCTGCGCGCAGCCCATTGCGATCTTTGCGAATGTTTTCCAGCGGGATTGACAAGGAAGAACATCGAGCCTTGGCTTGAGGCTATCGAACCAGTCGACCGACGTGCCATTTTCCTAGCAAGATACCGGGACTTCTATAAGTCGTTGGAGCAACTGCTACCCGATCCGAGAGCCTTGGATTACCTTGCGGATCTTGGATGGTATCGAAGAGTTCGGAAAGAAGCCGAAAACGCGTTCTGTGAAGCGGACCTGGAGATTCCCGATTGTTCCGAGCGCGTGCGGACTTTGCTGGACCGCCACATCCGCGGCGAAGAGGTGATTCCGTTACTCAAACCTGTGGACATCCTCGGTGAGAATTTCTCGCGGGAAATTGACAAGCTTCAAAGCCCTCGTGCCAAAGCCATGCGCATGGAACACGCCGTTCGCCACACGATCCGCGTGAAGATTCACGAAGATCCGGTTTTCTTCGAAGGCCTCAACGAACGCCTGGAAAGAATCATTTCTGAACGAAAGGCTAGCCGACTTGATGACGTGGCGGAGTTCCGTCTACTCGGTGAGTTGGCCCGCGAGATGCGTGAACGGAACCAACAAGCGGGCAAGCAGGGTGTCACACCTGAGCAACTTCCGTTTTTCCATGTTTTGCAAAAAGTGCTGCATCAGGATGCGCCGTTTAATGTTACTCTGGGGGAGAGATCAGAAACTGACATCCCAAAACTTACAAATGTCATTTTTGAGGACCTCAAAGAAATCGCAGTGATCGACTGGGATAAAAAAGAAGAAGTCATGCGTGACATGCGCCGTGCAATCAAAAGACGACTGAGAATGGACTACAGCATTCCCGCCGATGCCATCGAACCACTTGTAGCATCCCTAATGGATCTCGCGCGCGTACATTTACAACGTTAATATGCCAATTTTTCAAAAAGACTCTGTTCAATACGGTGATACTGAAATCAACTACACGGTAACGCGATCAAAAGAGCGTAACACGATAGGAATCACCGTCTGTGGCCCAATGGTCGAAGTGTCCGTTCCGTCTGGCATGAAATTGGCAACGATTCAGCCATTCGTCGTTAAGAAGGGTGCATGGATCGTGCAAAAACTAGATCACGCAAGACATCAAAAGCCGATCTATCCATCGATACTAGAGTCAGGAACTTCAATTCGTCTATTAGGCCGCCAGTATCAGCTGCGTTTTTTGCCCGCCGTTGATCGTCGTGCTAGCCTAGACGTAAGCGCTAGGCAGATTCAAATCTACTTGCCACCGGGCGGAAAAACAAAAATGGGGCAAAAACTGATTAAAGCATTACTCCGCAAAGAACTTGAGAAATTTCTACCTGACACACTTGAAAAGTACTCTTCAATTTTAAAAATCCCAGTTCCTTCGATACAAGTCCGTGATCTGGGCAATCGTTGGGGTAGTTGCACATCTTCAGGAAAATTGCTTTTCCACTGGCTTTTAGCAACTCAAAGTTTGGATTTCATTGATTCGGTGGTGGCTCATGAGATTTGCCATTTGATTGAGCCGAAGCATTCGCCTAAATTTAAAAAAATGCTGGTTAAACTTCGGTTGAATACTTGAGTTACCCCTGAAAACGATGAACGATGGGCATGCGGCGGCCTATGCCGAAGGCTTTGCTGGTGATGCGGAGAATCGGGGCGGCTTGTTGGCGCTTCCATTCATTCCACAAGACGAGCGATTCTTCGTATCCTTGCGCAACGACATCGATGGGATCCTGTTGCTCTTCGATCAGCAGGTGCAAAATGGCATCGAGCACTTCGTAGGGTGGTAGCGTGTCTTGGTCCTTTTGGTCGGGTCGGAGTTCCGCGCTCGGTGCTTTGCGGATGGTATTCCAGGGGATGATCTCGCGCTCGCGATTGATCCATTCGCACACTTGATAGACCAGCGTTTTGGGGAGATCGCCGATGACTGCAAGCCCGCCGCACATGTCGCCGTAAATCGTGCAGTAGCCGACGGCCATTTCACTTTTATTGCCCGTCGTGAGCAACAAGTGGCCGAATTTGTTCGAGAACGACATCAGGTAAAGTCCGCGCAGGCGAGCTTGCATGTTCTCCTCCGTGACATCTTCCTTTTCTCCGGCGAAAAGTGGTTGCAGGGCATGCTTCACGGCCTCAAAGGGCTGGACGATGGGGATTTCTTGGCAAGAAATGCCCAGTGCTTGCGCAAGAGCGAAAGAGTCATCGACACTGCCTCGCGAAGAATACGGGCTTGGCATGGTGATGCCGTAGACATTTTCGGCACCAATGGCATCGGCGGCAATCACCGCCGTGAGCGCGCTATCAATGCCGCCACTGAGGCCGAGGCAGACACTGGAAAAGCCGCATTTTTGCACGTAATCGCGGACGCCCAAGACCAGTGCTTGATAGACCTGAGCCGCTGCGAGATCATCCGTTGAGGTCGTGATGGGGGCCGCGACATCGACCACGGCGACTTCTTCCGCAAAGCCTGTGAGCTCTTGGATTTCCCCCGTGGGAGCCGCGATCAGCGAATGGCCATCAAAAATCAGCTCCTCTTGCGCGGCGCAGGCATTGCAATAGACCACAGGAGCTTTGACCTGTCGGGCGACATCGATCATCAGCTTGCGTCGCAGCGCAGGCTTGCCAAGGTGATAGGGCGAGGCGCTGAGATTGAGCAAAAGATCAATGCCTTGCGTGGCGTATTCGGCCACTGGATTGCGATCATACAGCGGGCGGGGGAGGAAATCTTCATTCCAGATGTCCTCGCAAATCGTCACGCCGATGCGATGACCGTTCCACACGTGAACCTCACAGGATTCGCTCGGGGCAAAATAGCGCTGCTCATCAAAGACATCGTAATTCGGCAACAGCGTTTTGTGCCAGGTGCGTACGATCTTTCCTTTTTCCAACCACGCGGCGGCATTGCGATACGGTCGACCAGGCTTGGCCGAATGCGAGAAATCGACATAGCCCACCAGCAGCGGCACGTCCTTCGTTTCCTCGCTGAGATAATCAAGAGCTTGCAGGCATTTCGGCACAAACTGCGACTTTTGGATTAAATCGCGTGGCGGGTAGCCGACCAGTGAAAGTTCCGGCGTGATCACCAGATCGGCTCCTTGATCGAGGCAGGCACGGTACGCCGCAAGGATGCGCTTGGCATTGCCCGGGAAATCTCCGATGGTGCTATTGATCTGCGCTACGCCAATCCGTAAACCTTGTTGCATCGGCGCAGAACATAGCACCTCATGGGGGCACGACAAGGCGATTCCCTGAGAGCGAGTGATTTCCTTCACGGAAAAATCTCGCGATCAAGAGGCGAAGGGCTCGATCTTGGCAATGGTCCAGTCCATCTGCTGCTGATTCTCGTGATCGCGCAATTGCACGGTATCGCCGACCTTTGCTTCCAGCAGAGCCGCGCCGGCTTCCGATAGGTAAGAAACCCAGCGTTTTTCCGGATCGCTGTCCCAAGCACCGAGCACGGTGATTTGATAGCTGCCGCCTTGCGCGTTGCTCAGCGTGACAACCGTGCCGATGTTCACCATCGAACAATCCACGCCTTTGAAATCCGTGCCACGGGCGCGTCCGATGTCGCGTTCCAGGTCGCGGCGTCGGCTATTGAGATATTTCTCCATGTCCTTCGCCGACTTATATTCAAAATTCTCGCGCAAGTCGCCGTAAGAACGGGCAATTTTCACATCCTCACGATTTTGTGGGATGCGCACACTCACGAGATCATTCAGTTCTGCACGACGTGCCTCAAGGCTGCTCCACGAAACGAGCAATTCCTCTTCCTTGCTCTGTCCCTCGCCACTGACCAGCGTTTCCGTTTCAGGACGCGCTTTGATCACGCGGGCCATCAGCGACTTACGGTCGAGATCGTTAAAAACAGGGCATTCATTGAGTCGACGTCCAAAATTTTTCGCTTCATTGCCATCCATCTTGCTGACCAGATCGGCAAGCAATTCCTTGTCCTCGCCGAGCATCGCTTGAAGGCGCTGCGTTTTGCGTGGGCCATCGGCGATGAAATCAGACTCGAGCTGATTGAGAATCGCGGCACCGACATCGGCGCTGAAAACGCGTGAGCCACTGGCCTTGCGCTCGCGGCAAATCCACATCAGCGCTTCATGGCCGAGCGAGCGACGGGTGATGGCGCGGCGGAGGTAGTCTTCCAGAGCGGGGAGTTCGCCGCGTGCTTCGAAAATTTTCGCGATTTCGCCAAGACCACGAGCCCCAGCTTTTTCCACGACACCCATGAGTTTTTCGACCCATTGAGCACCAAAGGCAAGTGGGAAGGCGTCATAGACCTCGCGCTGGCGCACTGCGCTCATGCCCGCGATCGCTTCCGAGACGCGCGAGTATTCACTGCGGATGATTTCCGAGAGACGAGTCGCTGTTTCCGAGATGGTGACCTTCGAGGCCGCTGCCATTTGGTCGCGGATCAGGACCAGTTCAAACACATTGCCGAGGTGAAGCCGCGTGCCGCGTTTGACCTCTGCTTCGATGTCATCGTACAAACGTTGTAAGGTCGTGTGATCATCCGCAAAAAGATGCACTTCGGCAGCAATGGCTTCCAGCGTTTTGGCTTTCGACTTCAGATCGCGCGCGGCTTCGAAGTCGGCGACGAGAGCTTGTGCGGGCGTAAGGTCGCCAGCGCGGAGGATGATGGCGTCGGTGCGACGTGCCGGAACAATCACGCGCTTGCTCGCGGCCATGAGTTTTTTCGCGCTGTCCCACCATTTCTTGAAATCGGCTGCGGGAATGACCGGACCGTTGAGTTCCTTTTCAAAGGCATCGAGCGTCATGCTATTGCCATGGCTCGACAGCACATGTGCGGCTAGTTCGACAGGATCGGTTTTGGCGAGGTGGCGCAGTTCCTCGATTTGCTCGATTTTTTTCGCGCGGAAATCATCAGGTTGCAGGGTTTCCGTTTTCTGCAAGACAAACTGCAAGTCCATTTCCTGACCAGATTTTTCGGCGAAATCGACGATGACTTTTTTATCGCGCAAGCTCCAAGAAACGACCTTACCGGCGCCCCACGATTTGCTGAGGAGATAGGAACCGGGAGCAACTTGGGACAAGCGTTCTCCTACGGCTGCGTTGATTCGACCTGCTTCTACCAATTTGGCAACTTCTGGGTGCATAAGCGCGACCATGGGCAGTTTGCCAAGAAATTGCAAGACTACAGTTCGGAAAAACCCGGCATGCGCAGTAAGGCACTGCGCTTCAGGGACTTCGTTGTTATGCGTCCAGTCGCAAAGCCGCTTTTTGCGCAGCAGTTTTCGCTTCTTGCTTGCCTTCGCCATCGGCTTTGGTGAGTCGCATGCCGACGGGCTTGGAGACACCAAATTCTTCCATGGTCACACCATACATCACATCGGCGCGCGCCATGGTGCGCTTGCTGTGAGTGACGATGATGAACTGGCTGTTGTCGATGAAGCGATCGAGCACGCGGACGAAACGATTGATGTTCGATTCATCGAGCGGCGCATCGAGCTCATCGAGCACGCAGAATGGGCTGGGCTTGATCATGTAGATCGAGAACAGCAAAGCGACGGCCGTCATCGAGCGCTCGCCACCGGAGAGCAGGGTGATCGACTGAAGTTTCTTGCCAGGCGGCTTGGCGATGACTTCGATGCCACTTTCCAGCGGATCATTTTCATCGACAAGCAACAGGTCGGCCTTGCCGGTTTCGCCGAAGAGCTCTTTGAACATCTCTTTGAAGTTCACGCGCACTTGCGCAAATGTCTCGCTGAAACGGCGCTGCGTTTCTTCGTTGATGCGCTCGATGATGCTGAGCAATTCGGTTTTGGCATTGACCAAGTCATCGTGCTCCGAGCGCATGAAGTTGAAGCGTTCTTCGAGCTCTTCATACTCTTCAATGGCATCGAGATTGACCGGACCCATCGAGTCGAGTCGACGCTTGAGATCGACGATGATGCTCTCCACAAATTCCCAATCAGGCTCGCCTTCCATTTCGCCGGGGAGCACGGTGGGTTTTTCGTGAGAAATGGCACGGCTGTTGCCGGCTTCGTTGTAGACCACGACATCGGGCTCCTCTTCTTCGCCCTCTTCGGTTTCGGTCACAATGCGGCGCGCGCCTTCTTTCTGTTGTGCTTTTTGTTGAGCAATGCATTGCAGCAAGGCATGGGCATCGGGCTCAAAAGCACCGAGCTCCACTTGATGGCGTTCGCGCGTGGTTTGCACCAGGCTATCGACGCGCAGTTCAATCTTTGTGGCGGCGACTTCCTCGCGTCCGCGTTGCTCGGGCGTCCGCGTTGCTCGGCAAAGCGCGCGTGCTGACGTCGGATTTCGGAAAGTTGCGCTTCGGCTTCATCGATGCGTTGCATGATCGCCTCGCGTCCGGAGCTGCGGGAGTTGAGCTCGGTTTGCAAGTCTTCTGCCTCCGCGGAATGCGTTTCGATTTCCTCGGCAAGGCGGGCGTTTTCTGCGACAGCGGCTTCGATGCGCTGGGTAAATTGTTCGATCTCTGCTTCGCGGCGCATCGAGAGCTCACGCAACTCGGCGAGGCGCAGTTCCATCGGTTTTTGCTGTTCCTCGGCGGCTTGCTTAGCGCGACGATCGACGGCGAGTGAGGTGCGCATTTCATTCAAAATGCTCGCCAGTTCCGCTTCATCGCGGAGCGACGAATCGAGCTCGGTTTGCAGTCGACGTTGATCGGCATCGAGCGCTTCCAAGCGAATGCGAGCGGACTGCAATTCTTCCTCCAAACCAGCGCGGCTATCGGCGGCGATCTGCTCGCGTTTTTCGAGTTCTCCGCGTTCCCAGATGACGTTTTGCAACTTCGTCTCAAACGATTCGACTTCGCGCTTGGCGAGCGAAAGCTGGCCTTGCAGCGTGGAAATTTCCACCTTCTGACGTTGCAGTCGATCGCGCGCCACTTCCACGGCTTCCCGTTGGCGATCGAGCGCGGCTTCGAGCTCGGCGAGCTTCACCCGGCAAGCTTCGTCCTCTTGGGCGAGTCGCTCGACTTCTGCGGTCAGATCGCGCACTTCATTTTGACGTTCTAACAATGAGTTCGATGCCTCACCACTAGCACCGCCGCTGATCGTGCCTTCGGGCTTAATGAGTTCGCCTTGGAGCGTGGCAAAAGTGGCATCGGTCATGCCCTTGCGCAGTCGCAGCGCGGTGGGGAGATCGGGCACGATCAACACGCGATCAAGCAATGTTTCGACGACCGCTGTGACGCGAGCATCGACTTTCACCCGATCGAGCGCCCAGGCGATTGCGCCTTCTGGTACGGCTTCCATTTGCGTGCCGAGTGAGCTGCCGACGAACGACTGCGGGATGATGGCGGCTTTGCCGAGCTTTTGCGCGGTGAGTCGATCAATCACCGCCGTGGCCATGGCTTCATCGGACACTAATACAGCTTGCACATTGGCACCCAGAGCAGCCTCGATGGCGCGAGCGCACGTGGCATCGGCTTCCAGAAACGATGCGATAACACCGTGGACGCCTGCGGCAAATTGATCCGGCGCGCCGAGTCCCGTCAGCACCTCACGCGTGCCTTTTTCAAAGCCTTCGCCACTCTTGACCAATTGGCTCACGACTTCCAAGCGCGACGAGCGTTGGGCAAAAAGCTTGTGCGTTTCCGCTGCGTGAATGCGTGTGGAATCGAGATCGCCGCGCAGGTGTTGGAAACTGCGTTCGGCACTTTGAAATTCTTCTTCGAGAGCCACTTGCGAGCCGACGTGTTGTTCCAGCTCCTGAACCACGCGCGATTCCTCACTGCGCAGTTCCTCGAGCGTAACGCGCAGTCGTTGCTCTTCGTCGGAGAGTTGTCGTGCACGATCGCGATTGCCCTCCATTTGGGCCACCGAGCTTTCGATTTTTGCCTGAGAAGAGGCGATGATGGTCTGAGTTTTATTCGCCTCATAGCGGCTCTCGCGCAAGGCTGCTTCGATGCCCTCGCGTCGGGATTTCGCCGCCAAGGTCCGCTCTTCATGCGCTTCCACTTCCATCTCGCGCTCGATGATGCGCTTGGTCAGCGTTTCCAGCTCGGCATGGCAATTTTGGAAAGCGAATTCTTGCTGCGTAAGCTTTTGGCGAGTGTCCTCCACGTCCTCGAGATTCTGGCGAATCCGGCCATCGAGCTCGGCCTTGCGCTCCGCATTAAACGCCACCCGACCCTGGGCCGAGGTAAGTTGATTGCGGTGTTCGTTGAGGCGTTGACGCAGTTCGGCGAGCTCCGATTCAAAGCCGCGAGCGATGGCACGCGCTTCGGCGACGAGCTCTTCCTTGCCAGGAATTTGGCTTTCGATTTCCGTTTCCTTGACGTCGAGCGAATGAATCGATGTTTTCAATTCACCGAGCTCAGCAGAGAGTTCGAGAAATTTTTTGTGACTGAGA
Source organism: Verrucomicrobiota bacterium (assembly GCA_004293285.1). Classification (GTDB taxonomy): domain Bacteria; phylum Verrucomicrobiota; class Verrucomicrobiia; order Verrucomicrobiales; family Akkermansiaceae; genus UBA956. Next base: position 39,109 of record RDYF01000088.1, read on the forward strand.
TGCGTGTCGAGAATTTTGACATCGATCGCCAGCGCCTGATAGCGACGTGCCTTCGCGACCTGCCGACGCAGCGAGTTCATGCGTCGCTCCTGCTCCGCGAGCACATCGCTGACGCGCAGGAGATTCGCCTCGGTGTATTCCAGCTTGCGCATGGCCTCCTTTTTCTCGCGCTTGTACTTGGTGATGCCAGCGGCCTCTTCGAAAACGGCACGACGTTCCTCGGGTTTCGACGAAAGAATCTGGTCGATCTGGCCCTGCGCCATGATCGAATAAGCCGTGCGACCGATGCCCGTGTCCATGAACAGATCATGAATGTCCTTGAGTCGGCAAAGTGTGTTATTGATGCGATACTCCGATTTCCCATCGCGGAACACGCGGCGGGTGATGGAAACTTCATTGTAATCGACCTTCAGCGATTCCTCGCAATCCGCCATCGTCAGGGTGACCTCGGCCATGCCCTGCGCCTTGCGTTTTTCCGTGCCGTTGAAAATGACATCCGCCATTTCACCGCCGCGCAACGCTTTGGCCGAAGTTTCTCCGAGAACCCAGCGGATGGCATCGACGACATTCGATTTGCCGCAGCCATTGGGGCCGACAATCCCCGTCACACCCGTGGCGAATTCAAAAATGGTCTTGTCAGCAAAAGACTTGAAGCCGTGAATTTCGAGAGATTTGAGATACATACGTCAGAGAAGTCGAGTTCTACGACCGCCGCGGGTCGCGCAAGGCATGTTACCAAGCCAACCGCAAAAGGCAACCCAGCAAGAAAGATTGGCACAATATCTAGTATCTCGAACATCTGTTTTGTAGCACATGTTGAGCTTTGTGAAAATCAAGGAATCTAAATGAATTTGCAGCGTGCGAGCGAAAGATCCGCTGAGAACGCAGTGATTTGCCATTTCCTTCTTCCATCTTCGTGGGGCTGCGGTAGCATTGTGGGCACGACGGTACGATGACGGATCATTTTTCGACAGCACTCTTTCGCGAAACGCGTGGCACGGGATTTTTCCGGGTGCTGAGTGGGAAAAATGCGGCGTTTTATGTGGATGTGCTCGATGATCTCGAACGCGTGACGGCAGATCGACCGGACGGGGTGGCGCGGGAGGAGGCGATGGCGATCATTGTCGAAACGCTCGATCAGCATCCAGGGCTGGAACTCGAGGCCGAGGCGGGGGAGGAGGGTGTCGAGCTTGCGGCGGACGATGTCCGACAGCGGGCGCGGTTGATTTTGGACTACCTCATCAAATGCCGATGGCTCGAAGAGCCGCCGCGTCGGGATTGGCGGAGGAAGCTGATTTTTGATGCGCACGGTGCCACCTTGCTGACGGCGCTGAGGAAAATCGCGTGGCCGGATGCGGCGGTGTTTACCGATAAATTGACGGGTGTTTGCGCGCTCTTGGGCAATGAAATCGAACTCACCGAGCGACCCTGGGAGACGGTCGAGAACTGTCTCGCCATGGTGCGCGAGGGCTTGAACGAGCTGCGGGCGATGCAAAAATCCATGCAGCGCTTCACGCGTCGGCAAATGGAAGAGGAGTCGCTCCAAGGCAACTTGGCAGTGGTGTTTGATGATTACAGCGAGCAGATGAGCAACTCCTGCTACGCATCGCTGGTCAGAGCGCGGCTGCCGCTGCGATTGCCCGAGGCCGTGCGGCGCATTAGCGATCGACTGGGCGAGCATGCGGCGATGAGTGCAATGCAAGAAGCCGTCTTGCGGCGCAATCCCGAGATGACTGCGGCTGCGGCCCATGGGCGAGTCTCCCAGGCGCTCGATGAGTTGATGGAGTTGCTCGATCGGGTGTTGCCGATGGCCGATGAGATCGACAAAAGAACCGCCGATTTCACGCGTCGATCGCTGGCGCGTTTCCGCTACTTGCAAGATGTCAGTGGCGAGCGACGCGAAGAACTGAAGTCGTTTTTTGAACAAGTCAATCAGCTCGCCGCGGGAAAAAAATTGTCGCAACTGGCGCATAGCACGCCGAGTTTTCCGACCATGCTCTTGCCCTCGGCGAAAATTCCGAACGGGCTCGAATCGCTCAAGACACCGCCGCTGCGTCGCACGCCGATGGAGCAAGAGGCCTTCGAAGACGACATCAGTGAGTTCGACCGCATGGCAGGATTGCGCGACATGGAAAAATCCTTGCGCGAGTCGCTTTCCGTGCACCGCGCCAATCTTTTCCTGCAATCACTCCCTGGCGGCAAAGGCGCGCGGATTGAAAGTCACGAGCTGAGTGTTTCAGGCGAATCAGGTTTTACCGATTTGATTTCACTGCTGCTGCATGCGGAGTCGCCCGAGGCGCGTTTTCGCATCGAATCCCAACGCGTGGCGGAAGAAGGCCAAATTCCCTCCATTGACGTGCTCGATGGGTGCTCCGTCGAACGATTTTCCATCATCAAAAAATGAACGAACTTTCTCCCGAACCAAGGCCCTTTGAGCAAGAAGCACCCGCGGGTCTCCTGCATCTGCCAGAAACCGAGCGTGATCGTTTGGCGGAAGCCTTGCAGCTTTTGCTCGCCACGGGGTCCATCAATGGCCTCGATCCCAACCGCACGGCACTCTATCATTGGTGTCGACAGTATGCCGATTGGCTCAAAGAAATCGCCGCGCTTTCTGGGCTCGACGTGTCCGTGCTGCATGAAGAGCGACTAGTCCAAGCGATCCCACGCAGCAGTGCGCTGCGTTTGCAACTCAAACAAGATGCCACCTTAGTGTGGCTCGCGCTGTGGTATGCGGGCGACGTTCGGTGGCGCGATGAGGGACTGGATCAGGCCTTTCTCTCCGTCGCAGAATTGAACGACCTGCTCCACGATCAGCTGCTGCCCGATGCCCAGGGGCCCATTCCGAAAGCGCAACTGCGCGACATCTTGCGCATGGCGGCGCGCTATCACTTGATTCGCTTCGAACCCGCCGAGCCATTTGAAGAATCGGGCATCGAGGTGCTACCGAGCATTCGCCGCATCATTCCCTTCCGCGATCTGGCCGACTGGTCGGAAACGGCCCAAACCTTCCGTCGGGATGCCGAAGCGAGCGACGAGGACATTTCACCCATCGAAGAAGACGAAGCTCTATGAACCGCGCCATTCAGCTCACCAAAATTCACGCTCTCAACTGGTATGGCTACCGCGACTCCTTGCCGGTGAAAGGCAATCTCGTGCTCGCGGGCGTCACGGGTTCAGGGAAATCGATTCTCATGGACCTACTGATGCTCGTGCTGGTCGGCCCGGAAAAAGCCCGACACCATTTCAATCGCAGTGCCACTGGTGGAAAAAGCGACCGCACCATCAAGGGCTATTGCTTGCTCGATACCAAGCGCGAGGAAAATGGCCAGCCGCAATTCTTCCACGACAAAGGCGTGACGACGTACATCGGCGCGGAGTTCACTTGGCCCGATGGCTCGCGCATCGAGACCTGGGGACTGCGTTTCGAGTATCACAATACCACCGAGAACGATGGCACCACCACACCGTTTTATTGCCCTGTTCCGTTAGAGCGCGCGGATTTTCTGACTCCATCGGAAGATGGAAAAATGCGCCCTAGCTCGGCGGCGGAGTTCAAGCGCTTCATCGAGTCCAAGGGCGGACGCACGTTTTCTTCGACTCGTGAGTATCTGCGCGATATGTCGAACCCCAGTCATCTCAACTTCAACAAAGAAGTGCTGCATCGCTTGTTGCCCAGTGCGATGTCGTTCACCAACTTGAAGAGCTTCGATGATTTTTGTCGACAGTTCGTGCTGCCCGCGGAGGCGGTGGATGTCGATGCCATCATCACCAGCTTCCGCGATTTTCAGTCGTATGAAAAAGAACTGGCCGATCTCAAAGCGCAGCTCGATCGACTCTTGCGCATCCGCGAACTCTCGCAAGCCTGGATGGCGGCGGATCGGGATCGCGATGTGGCAAGTTATCTCCATGCCGAATTTGCATGGAAACATGCTTCCTCTGAGCGAGAAAAAACCGAGACGCGATTGCAACAACTGCGCGACGATTACGCTGCCGATGAAAGCCGCGTGATCGAGCTCGAGGCATCGATCCAGGAGTCCGATCTGCGACGAGAAAACATTCTCTCACTGCTCAATGAATCGACCGAGGGGCGTTTGTTCAAAAAACTGACGGAAGAAATTTATGCGTTAGAAATCGAGATCGAGCGCTTGCGCACCATTCGCAACAAGATCGAAGGCGGCCTCAATAAGCGCATCAAAGACGCGCGGAGTTGGATGGAAAAGGTGGCCAAAGCGCCCGTGCATCCGATGGTCGATACCACCTGCCTTGCGGATGCACTGCGCTTTTTAGAAGGCTGCGAAAGTGCCGAATCAGCGAGTGCTCTCAGCATGCTCGCCGATGCCGCCAAGCATGTCAGTCGGGAGCTTGAGCAACGCTTCGCCCCCGAGCGCGCGGAGCTGCAGCAACTGCGTCGGGAAAAATCGGAATTGCTCGCGGAGATCGATTTGCTGAGCAAAGGCATTTCTCCCGTGCATCAACCGCTGCTCAGTGCCTTGCGCGAACAATTGCCCTTTTTGCCTAACGAAAAAGCGCCGCGTGCCTTGCGTGAACTCTGTGAAGTGGACGATGAAACATGGCGCTGTGCGGCAGAAGTGGCCTTTGATCAAAAATTTTCCGTGCTCATTCCCGCCGCGCATTACGACCAAGCGCTCGACATCTTGCGCAAGCTGCCCGAGGCCGACTTGATCAAAGCGGGCGCGCAACAACTGCTGTGTGATGATGTCGATGATGGCGGCGAAACCAACCATCAGGAGCAATCGCTCGCTGCCATTTTCCGCTGCAAGCATCCGGCGGTGACGTCGCACATCCACAGGCTTTTTGGCAAGATGATGCGCGTTACCACGGCGGCTGATTTTGCGAAACATGATTCCGCGATTCTTCCCGATGGCTTGCACAAACGCAGTGGCTTGGTGATTCGTCCGAAGCCCTACGATGGCATTCCTTTCATCGGCGAAGAAGGGCTGCGGCGGCAGTTGGAAATCAAGCGCAGTCGCCTGTCCGATATCGAAGCTGCGATTCGTCGGATTGAACCGCTGGAGCAGCAGATTCTGCGTTTGTTAGAATCTCGCGCGGAGGAAATTCCCGAGCATCAACAAGTGGTGCAAGACCTCGTACGCATTGAGTCCTTGCCGCGCCTGCAAGAAGATCACGAACGAAAAATGGCAGAGCATCAAGCGATTGCCACGGATCAATTGACGCAATTGCAGCATCAGTTGGAGGACATCACCGAACAGAAAAACGTCTGGGTCAAGGAGCGCGAAAACATTTTGCGCAAAGGCGCGCACAAGGAAATCGAGCAAAGCGAAAAGCAGCTCCGGGAACTCAACGAGCAAGCAAGTCGGCGCGAGGATGACTTTTCGCGTATCAAGCTGCGCATCGATCTGACTCCCCACCTCACGCGCTATCGTGAGTGGAAGGGAGAAGCGGAAAACTTCACGCCTGCGCTCGATGTGATTGCGAGCAATTTCAAAGCGGCAGCAGGAAAAGCCGAGCTCGATGCCACACGTCTCCACGGCGACCTCAAGTTGGCGATGGTCGATTTCAAAAAAACCTTCCATCCGAAGTTCGATGATCTCTCGGAAGATGCGCAAGGGGTGGGGGCTTATCTCAAGCGCTTGGATGTCATCGAGCACGCGAACATTCCCGAGTATGAAAAAAAATCGGCGATCGAGCGCAAGCGCTGGGAATCGCTCTTCCGCACGCAACTTCTCTCGCGCATGCAGCAAGCGCTGAAGAATGTGGAAAACATCATTTCTCTGCTCAATCAACAGCTCAAGCGGCCGATTGGCAATGACCGCTATCGGATTGAAAAGAAAAACAATCCGGACTTCCGGCTCTATCGTGAGTTGATCGACCTCAACGCGCTGCATCATGAAGACAGCTTGTTTTTCGATAGCATGAGCGGAGAAATGCGCGATGCGTTAGAAGGGTTTTTGCAGTTGCTGGTCAAAAATGCCAATAGTCCCGAGGCGGTGCGTTTGTTGGATTATCGGCAATACTTTGATTACGATCTGTTAGTCACCGACATTCGCGATCCCGAGTCGCGTCCGGTGAGTGTGGACAAGCAAAGCGGCAAGATGAGCGGCGGTGAAAATCAGAGCCCGTATTTCATCGCGATTCTCGCAAGTTACCTGCACGCCTACAATCGTCATGAAACGAGGCGCAAAGAACCATCGCTGGCATTGGTGCCCATCGACGAGGCCTTTTCGAAGCTCTCGGGTGAGCGCATTCAGAATTGCATCCAAGCGATGAGCGAACTCGGCTTGCAGGGCATGTTCTCGATGTCGAGCGGCAACATTCCCTACGCTTTCCGACAGTGCGATGAATTGATTGTCATCTCACGCAAAGAAGAACGAGTCGGCAGCAAAATCGGCATCCGCAACGTGCCCGTCGTGCTGTTCCGCGATAGCCCGGAAGGCAAAAAGTGGATTGAAGAGCGAGAGGGAGGCTCGCAGTAATAGCGCCTGTGCTCTCCGATGCGGATTACGATATACGTGGCGGCGCTTTCCAAGCGCCAAGCCAATGAATGATTTTCGTTAGGTTTGGCGGATTCAATCCGCCGTCACGGTCAGATCGACAGATGTTCATGCATGCACCCTTGACCCGTGGGTTATGATGCTGGTATCGCTAGATTGCTCATGAACTCGCTCGAACATCTTGCTCGCTGTTTTTCGCAATCGAATCATGCGAGGAAGGAATCGACGCGTGATTTCATCATCGATTACGAAAAATTCCTGCGCTCTTGTGGTTTGCACGATGGCGATGCGCGCGAAGTAGCCGAGCGAGAGTTGGCCGTGGCTTCAGCAGGTTCTGGTGGATTGTTGCGCATCGATCGACATCGGCGCAGTGGATTGCCGGAAAAAATTCGTCTTGCTCGTGAGGGCGGAGAGGCGTGGCTGTTTGCGCAAATCAACGCCGCTCCACCAACGGAGCAGCGTGCGCAGTTGCAGCAATTTTTTCTCGAAGTATCCGATCATGCCGTCCCCGCGCGCTTCCAAGATGTGTGGTCGGCATGGGCGCGTCAGCTCGCAGAACAGGCACTTCTGGGCGGGAGCGTGCAGCCATTTCGACGCGATGATGCGGTGGGAAATCGACAGCTAGAACAAGCTCTTCGTGGCGTCTTGCACTGGAACACACCGGCACTCATCCGCTACGCGAGTGCGGCCATCTGTGGCGACTCCAAGCAACTGCAGCGGCTGGAACCACGCCTGCTCACCGCTCTGGCCGCCATCACGGGGGAGGAATCGCTCGATGCATTTGGCATCATGCCGAAGCCGCGCTTGGTGACTTTTCATGGTCCTTTGCGCTGGGAATGGCACGGGCAATGGTGTGATTTTTCCGCCCTGCATGGCCCCGTGAGTCTCGCAGAAACCAATCTATCGCCGCACATGCAATTGACCAGCTCGGCGCGTGTCGTGCTTTCTGTGGAAAATGAAGACACCTTTCACGAACTAGCTGCGAGCAATCCGGGCGTGTTGTTGGTGCAAACAAGTTACGCCGGGGCCGCGGTGCGAAAGTTTTTGCGTCTGCTGCCGCAGGACTTGCGCTTCTATCACTTCGGCGATCGCGATGCCGCAGGTGCCGATATCTTGCGCGATTTGCGTGAAAAATCGGCAATCGGCACGCGATATCCAGTCGTTGATGGTCGAAGAGGCAACGGGAATCGCACGACGAGCCCTGCGTCAGTACGATGAGGAAACGCTGAAGCGACTGCTCTCACGCGATCTTCCCGAAGCGCTGCGTCGGGATGTTTGTGATCTGTTAGAAAATGGCGTGCCGAGCGATTTTGAACAAGAAAGCATCGCCATCCCTGCGGTGTGGCAAGCGCTGCGGGATGCGATGGCGCCACTTGCGGGCCGACGTAGACGGGGTAGTCTTTTGGCGGGGCGAAGGAGAAAATCACTTGCAGCACGCGGGTATCGACGCGTTCGGTGCTCGCTCCGGTGAGGCTGGTTTTGGGCACGACGTAGGGTTCGATGTATTCGAGCTTGAGTTCGATGGGATGATCGCGGTCGCCTTTGATGTGAGCGATGGCTTTTTGCCCCGAGCGAATGCGCACGGCATTTTGTTCATCGACGTCGACACGACATTGCAGTCGGTCGGTGCGACCGAAAAGAATGGCTGGTGTTTTGGCATCGGTGCTCGCCCATTCGCCTTCGCGGACGTTGAGCTGGATGACCGAGCCATCGCGTGGGGCAGTGATGATGTGTCGACGGCGCAAAATTTCCAAGCTTCGCAGCGAGGCCTCGGCGGCGCTGAGCTGAGCGCGGGCGGATGTCAATTGGGCTTCCGTTACCAGCAACTGGTCTTTGCTGGTTTGCCACTCTTGCTCGATGATGGCTCGTTTGTCTTCGACCTTGTTGAGTCGTTCAAACACCGATAGAGCCGCCGCACGTTGGGCTTCGGCAATTTGGATCGAGGCTTTCGCTTGTTCTACTTGTGCTTCGGCATTGACGACTTGGGCATCGATTTCGAGTTGATCGATCTCAAACAGCACCTCGCCTTTTTTCACCGCTTGGCCGATGCGAACCGGCACGCTTGTGACCCGTCCAGCCATCGGCGGGGTGATGATGACATTTTCTTCAAAGGCCTCGATGATGCCATTGGCGGCAATCATTTGATCATAAGGTCGGGCTGGTGGTGCTTCAGGCGGCGCGGCGGGGATGGGGGAGTCGGCCGATTTGATGGTATGGCTCACGCGGAAAATGCCGTAGACGCCGAGCAGGGCGACGACGAAGGTCAGGTAGCGCAAGGAGGTGAGAATGATGGACATGGGTGGTGATGGTTAGCGGTGGTGATCGAAATCAAAATCGGCGGTGGCGACGGACTCGACAATGCGTCCGTCGTTCATCGTGGCAATGCGGTCGGAGTAACGCAAAATCCGGTGGTCGTGGGTGACGACAATCGCACAGCGTCCCGGTTGACGCATCAAGTTGCGGAAAAGCTCCATGACGCGCTGGCCATTTTCGGCATCGAGCGCGGCGGTGGGTTCATCGCAAATGATCAAGCGCGGCTGGTGCACGAGAGCGCGGGCAATGGCGACGCGTTGCTGCTGGCCGCCGGAAAGCTGATTGGGGCGTTTTTTTCGATGCTCGATGAGACCCACTTCTTCGAGCGACTTGCGGGCGTGGGGGAGTGCTTTCGAAAGGCTCATGCCTTGGATCAAAAGCGGCACCGCGACGTTTTCCTCGCAGCTGATGGTGGGGATCAAATTGAATTGTTGGAAAATGAAGCCGACATTTTTGGCGCGGAAGCGAGTGATGGCCGAACTTTTCATGCGATGCAGCGGTTCGCCCAGCACTTCCAGTTCGCCGTCATCGGGCGTGAGGGTGCCGGCGAGAATGCTGATCAAGGTTGTCTTGCCACAACCGGAGGGACCGAGCAGCATGAGGATTTCGGACTCATACGCATCGAGGTCAATGCCGTGAAGTACCTGCACCTTGGCATTGCCATTGCCAAAGCTTTTGGTGATCTGGCGCGCTTGCGCGGCGATGGGTGGGAGCGACATAACAAAAAAATCAACCACGGAAGACAACGGCGGCATCGAGCAAACTGACGCGGAGAATGCCGAGGAAAGAGGCGAGGGAGCAAATGAAAATGATCACGCCCAGCACCGCGAAGGGGATGACGTCGGGCATAAAAAAGGGCGGTTGCGTGTTTTTGATCGCCGCGAGACCAAACATCGACGCAAGGGCGAGGCCGATGCCGTAGCCGACCATTCCCACCACGGAAACTTGGGTGAGCAGCATCATGCAGAGCTTCACATTCGAGGCTCCCATGGCTTTCAAGGCGCCGTAGTGCTTGAGGTTGTCTAACACAAAAAGATAAAACGTTTGGCAAGAAATGGCGACGCCGACGATGAAGCCGACAATCACGGTGGTGCCGAAGGAGATCGGGATGCCGGTGTTTTTGACATACCAAAACATCGTCGCCGTGTTGAAATCGCGCTCGGAAGTGCGGAAGCCGCTGTTGGTGTAGGCTTTGAGCCCCGTCGCGGCTTCGATGCCCGCTGCCACATCCTCGGCACTGCGCCCTTGGCTGGGAGAAACTAAAATCGCCGAGAGCATCTTGCGCTGCGGCGGCGAGTAACCAATCGCCCGCTCGTAGGTGGTCCAGATGAAAGGTCCGCCGGTGAATGATCGCATGGCTTTGCAAATCCCCACGATTCTTGCCTCGATGTCGTTGATTTCAAAGACGTCGCCCATTTTGAGCGGTTGCTTGGGATTGGGGGACAGTCGCTTGAGCGCGAGGTCGTCGACGATGACGGCATTCGGTTGCCGCAGGTCCTCGATGCGGCCCTCGATCATCCGCGTCGGCGCGCCGGCAAAGGTGGTGGAGTCGATGCCGAGCAATTGCACAACCGTCAAACTACCATCTTCCAAACGCACATTTTGCACTCCTGAATAGAGTGGCATGGCCCATTCCACGCCTTCACAACTGCGCACGCGACCGATATCGGTATCGCGCATGGCGATGGTTTGGTTGACTTGGCGGACCTCCGTTTCCACCACCCAGATCGGTGCGGGGGCATTTTTCAGAATTGCCGTGGTCCAGCGCATCAGTCCGCAGAACACCGAACTTTGCTGCGTCATCAGGAAGGTCGCGAACATCACCCCAAAAACGAGCATCAGATACTTGGCGGAATCGCCAAACAGCATTTTGAGGGCAATACGGAACATGCGGGGATGAAATCTACCGCATGCCAGGAAAAAAGCAAATGCGGGAAAGCGGGTCTTTTAGACCAATCCCATCAAAGAAAGCACGTTGTAGGCACCCCAAATGAAGGTGAGAACGACGGAAACGATCAAAAGTATGGAGCAGAAAGCAACTTGTGGACGTGTCATGACGGGCGAAATAAACAACCGAATGCATCGATTGGCAAGGACAAATCATCACAGTTCGATGCCAAAAAAATCTTTCATCACCAAGCGATAGACGTCGCGTTTGAAACGCGGCAGCCATTCGAGATCAAATTCCGTCGGTTCGATCCAGCGGTAGGCGGAAAATTCGCGCGGGCTCTGATTCACATTCACCTCCGGCGCTCCGGGCTTGAGCCGACAAAGGTAATAGGTCTGCTCTATAAAGATAGCGATAGCCCGATTCCTGACGCAGGACTTCGTAGTGCTCAGGCAGCAGACCAATTTCTTCGCGCACTTCTCGCGCAAGAGCTTGTTCCAGCGTTTCCCCGAGATCGACCCCGCCTTGCGGAAATTGCCACGATCCAGGAAAAGTCGAGCGCTCACAGACCAGAAGCTGTCCTTCGGGTCGGATGAAAAGCGCTGCAACATTCGGACGAAAACGAACCACAACACAGAAAGTAAAGAAAGCTGAATGGTTAGCAAGAAGCAAATATCATCAGAAAAATGATTCATGGTCACTGGTCACTGGTCACTGGTCACTGGTCATTGGTCATTGGTCATTGGTCATTGGTCATTGGTCACCGGTCATTGGTCACCGGTCATTGGTCATTGGTCATTGGTCATTGGTCATTGGTCATTGGTCATTGGTCATTGGTCATTGGTCATTGGTCATTGGTCACTGCTCACTTTCCGCGATCCGATTCTCTTCTGGTCAAGCAGCGTCATTTCTGTCATGGTCACGACGTTATGAAAATGATTGTCACATGGTTGTTGGTGGGCAGTGCCTCGCTGTTGTTGGCGCAGGGGAATGCGAATCAGTCAATGGCGGGGAAATCATGGTGGCGGTGGATCGCATTGGCTCGATCAGCAAATCACAGTTTTTGCTCGATGGCGGATTGCTTTGCACGGAAGTCACGATCGATACCCTCGGCGGCCAGTCGCTGACTCGCATTTATCATGTCGTGCCCGCGACACAGGCGACTGCTGCGAATGCCGCGAGTCGTATCGTCGATCGCGCCAAGGAAGTGGTCGATAACTCTGCGAACCGCGCTGGGGTGCGATTGCATGAAATGGTGCAAAAAACGTATCCTACGACCACCCATGCGCACACGGTGGAGTTTCGTGTCATGGACCTCGCCGATCTCGAAGCTTTGTATGCGAGCTTGAAAGCGACCTGGACTTCTGGCAAAGGTCGCACGTTCACCATCCGATGACTGCCACACCCCAAGCCTACCGACTCGCCGATTCTGCTCCGCTCGAAGATGAAATTTCTTACGTTTGGCGAAAAGCCTTGCGCGGGCGATCTCTCGATGCCGCGGGCTTAGCGGCGCGTTGTCAGGTTGCTCCGGAGGCGATTGCTGCACTGATCGCGGGTCGTGCTGAGCCAGCGCTGGTCAAAGCAGCGGCTGGTGTCTTAGGCTTGCACGAGCCTGCTTTGCGCGGGCTTGCGCAGTATCAGCCGAAGGTGTCGCACGTGCAAGGTGTGACACGCTTGGCGCTGCCTTTTGAGGGCGACTTTGTGAATGCTTGGTTGATTCGCGAAGAAGATCATGTGCTGTTGTTTGATGCAGGTTTCGAACGCGATTCGGCGGCGACCGTGCTGCAACGGCTCGGCGCGGCGGACGTGCAGTTGTTTCTCACGCACGATCATCGCGATCATGTAGGTGGGCTCATGGGCTTGCAGCCCTTGATCAAAAAGCAGCATCAAATGCACTACGGACAAAGCATTCGGCTCGGCTCTTTGGACGTGCAATGCATCGATCTCTCCGGCCATTGCTTGCCGACCTTTGGCTATGTGATCCGTGGTCTATCCAAAACATTCTGCGTGGTGGGCGATGCCCTATTTGCCGGCTCGATCGGTGGCTGCCAAGATGCCTACACCTACGAAATGGCCTTGCGCAATCTGCAACATCACGTCATGTCGCTCCCAACAAGGAAACCCATTTGTCGGCGGCAGGTAACTTGGGAAAAAGTCAGCAAGCCGGCGTTGCATGGGTTGGTTGTTTAAATGATTTTTCTAACGAAAAAATGGCATGCGAGTGCTGACTCAAGAGGTAGTGATTCCAGAGGGATGGCAGCGTGTAGCCGGTGGTTGAGCCCATCGGGCGATACCACCGGAAAAAGCACGTCGGCATCCAGCATCCTGAAGGGATGCCAGACCTGCGGATGCGATCAACAAGTGACATCTTGCATCTTTGCTATAGCGGATTGATGTCAGACATAATCGCGCATCATAAACAACACTCCCCCCGTGATGAATCGAGGGGTTCTGTAGACCGCTTACTCAAAAATCATAAACTTTTCCAATCCGATGCATCGATTTCATCACCGAATCTGACCCTACTTACGCACCTCACCCCATGCATTAATTACGTGAAATTAAAGTCAGAATAGGTAATTTTTTTGCCTTAAACGCGAATGTTAAATCTTGTTCAATATTGATAAGCAGATCATTAGATTTTTTAAATTTGTATTTTATAAAGCATGAATGATTTGCTGTTTGAACATGACGATACAATGAAATTTTTTCATAATCTTGATCATTTTTTTCTATAATTAATATCAATGGAGATCTCGATAAAGTCAATAATGTTGGATCGAAAAATTCATATTTTTGAAATGACAAGCGTCTTATAACATTATCGTCCAATGAAAATCGAAGGGGTTTAGGTTCCTTAAGATTAATCGATTTTACATCAGATTGATAAACTCGAATTTCAGAAGATGATAATAATGTAGTGAAAAGTATATGAAGTAAAAAAATAAAAATTTTCATATGTTAATTCCATGATTTGTTTTTGCAATTATAAGTGTATACCGATCCGCACTTTGATGTCTTGGATGTTAGTGGTTGATACACATGCACGGATGCTCTTTCAGCAACTGAATCTTTCTCTTTAGTGTCATTGTCTCGGCAGAATACTTCCAAACTCATTACCAAACAATCGCATGGACAATTAACGCTTTGTATATCTTTTTTGGCTGCGTTTACGGCTATGTCGATGTATAACGCAACCATTGTAGATCCCAAAAAATCATTTATATCAGGTTTAATAAGCGAGTTTTTGAAGTTATCCTTAATATATTTTTCATCACTAGAATCACCTTTTTTGTCATTTTTAGGAAGTCCAGGTATGTTACTATTTCTGTTGTAGAAATTAGCAAAGCAGCCAATTGCACCAACTTTACATCCATGTCCGTAGACTTGATCAATATCAAAATTTAGCAATGAGCCATGTCCAGCAATAAGTAAAGTTCGGCATCGATTTGCAGTTTTTAACTTCAATTCTGGTAATGTTGAACTCTTATTATACCCTAAAAAGTCCCAGTCCGAAACCCCATCATTCCCCACAAATCCATAGAGGTTCAATCCACCCTCTTCCTCAATCGGGTCTCTGTTGATCCAGCGGCCTGTTTGGGGGTGGTAGTAACGGTAGCCGTAATA
>RDYF01000053.1 GCA_004293285.1 Verrucomicrobiota bacterium
CGCCGTATGGACCCAGTTGCTATCAGCGATCAAACAGGCACTCGCGGGGAGACCTGCATGAGTGCCACTCGGATAGATGCCGCGATCCTCAGGCTTCAGCAAGCCATCAATCCCACGTGGATCGTAACACGCCTCACCGGTGCAGTAATCATGAAATGAAGTCGGATTGTTGAGCTCCCATGCATTGAATGACACCATACGCTGCGCAAACCCCGCCTTTGCCGCCTTCGCCAAGGACTCCCACGGTGCACTACGATAGTAGTAGTTGGTCGATCCATCATCGAACCACCAACCCGCCAGTTGATCGCCATATCTCTCCCCAATCTCGCTGATCATGCTCTGCCAATGGCCGAAAAATTTTGTCGTGTCCGTTTCCCAAAAGCCCGATGCCTGCAAGTATTCCGCATCATCGTGCGCTCCCAAGTGGTAGTAGAGAAACAATTTCATCCCGCGTTTGCCCAACGCCTTGGCCAAGTCCGCAGGCAAATCGCGCTTTGCCGTGCGACCCGGTAAAATCGCATCCAACGACTTCAAGGGCCCGGGGAAGTAGTGCATCGCGTGCGATGTAGTGAATACCACGAAACCAGCACCCGTCGATTTCATCTGCTCGGCAAACGCTTCGACATCGAAGTCGGCCACGGCTTGCTCGTAGGGTTTGGCCTCTCCTTGCAAGGGCACGGACTGCTTGGTCCAGTGCACCATCATGCCGTAACGCGCTTGCTGAAACCACGTCGGATTCGCCCGCATCGCGCGCGCCCGCTTTTCGGCATCGACACGCACCTGCGGTTTCACCAGCTCGATCGCATGCAGCTCAGCCTGAAAATCTTGCTTCTGCTCCGACGAGGCCAAACGCAAGGTGAGCGTGGATTCTCCTGCGGGCAAGGCAAGCTCGCCATCAAGCTTGACGCGCTGCCACGAAAGAGCATTGGCCGGCCATTCCCCGCGCAACGGAGTGCCCGCGGCTTCAAGCTGCATCACCAAGGGCTGCGCTGCGGCACGCTTGACCAACGCAAACACTTCGTAAGAGCCCGCAGCAGGAACGCTGACTTTCCAACGCGCAAATTGATCGGCCCGTGTCCAGCTCGACACTTGGAATTTTCCGTGCGCCGAGTGACTCACGCGCTGCAAACCGTCTGCCAATTCGGCATCAGCCCATGGCAGCAAGCAGAAAAAACAAAGATCGGAGTGGGGTGTGGGGCTTCATCAGTGGAGTATTTACGATAGGGAACGCACGACCTTTCACAGGAAATTTCATCCACGCAAGCACATTCCCAGCGCCTACATAGGAAATCCGCAAGACGATCACAGCGTAGAGCAAATCTAGCAGCCAAGACCTTGGACTGCTCGCAGCCCTGCTGCGAGCATGCCTTTGCTTATCGGACGCCTTTCATCCAGCGCCTTCGGCGAGGTTGTTTCGCTAAGGGATTGCAAATCCCTTCTCCTTAAGGCCTCCCACCCAATATCTCCCATTCAACATTCAACAAAATCAAATTTTTCAAAAGTCGGACGTTCAAAGTTCGACGTTGGACGTTCCCCATTGCCTTCCCGCCATCCATCCATTTCTTATCCTACGCAGCTAAAGCGAAGAAGGATGCTCAACGAGGAAAGTAGTATCGAAATCCAAATCGAAATCCAAATCGAAATCCAAATCGAAATCCAAATCGAAATCCAAATCGAAATCCAAATCGAAATCCAAATCCAAATCGGAATCGGAATCGGAATCGGAATCGGAATCGGAATCGGAATCGGAATCGGAATCGGAATCGGAATCGGAATCGGAATCGGAATCGGAATCAGAATCGGAATCGCAACAAAGAACAGGCCTAAGCCGCCGAGACGGCGGCTCTCCCTGATGTTATCCCAAAAAATCGCCCACCACTCCCTAACAGAATCAAAACCAGTGACCAGTGACCACCTCACCGCCCACGCAACAATCCATGCTTAGGACCAAAGCACCACGATAACAGAAAAAATCCACTCTGACACAAAACCATGCAAGCGGAACTGGAAGCATCCCACGCAAAGCTTACGGTCAACCCGATTAAGGTCGAAAGCACCGCTGTCATCACTGCGACCCCCAGCATCCGATCGAATCGATCAGTCCATAAAAAGGCCGTGGCACCTGGAGTAATCAACATCGCTGTCACTAAGACCAAACCCACGGACTTGAGCGCGACCACGATCGCGACGGACAGTAAGAAAAGCAAATCCCGACGCTTGATCCACAACAATCCCATCACCAGCAGGGAGATGACGACGATGCTTGGCTTGTCTTTCTCGACGATGCCAAGAATGTGACCGAATAAAATGTGATCGAGATGCAAATCCGATGGCACTTTGTGAAACAAAACCAAGCCCATGGCAAACAAGCCGGTGAACACCACCCCCATCGCGGTGTCTTCTTTGATCCGACTCACCCGCTTGACCCAGCCACTGCCGACGGCACAAAAAAATCCTGCCACCATCGCTCCGAGAAATAAGGGCCCACCACACCAATACGCGATCACAATGCCGGGCAACACCGCATGTGAAACGGCATCGCCCATCAAGGCCCAACCGCGCAGCACGAGAAAACACGATAGCACCGCACACATCGCCGCAATCAAGGAACCCATCCATAGGGCATCGCGCATGAACTCGTATTGCCAGGCCTCGAACATGCTCATGATGCCACCTCCTTTTCCCGACGCCGCTGCGCGAACCAACCATGCTGCGGAGCCCACCACAAACACAGCAAGAATAACAGCGCCTGCAAGGACACGATGCATGCTCCCGTACTGCCATCGACGAAGTAACTAGCATAGGCCCCCAACGCCGAGGTCACGCCACCGAATACGGCGGATAGAATCATCATGCGTGAAAAACGATTGGTTAAAAGGTAAGCCGTCGCGCCTGGTGTGATGAGCATGGCCACCACCAATAAAGCTCCTACGGTCATCAGCGCCGCCACGGCCATCGCACTGAGCAGCAATAAAAAGACCGCATGCAGCAGTCGCACGTTCAAGCCCTGCACACGTGCCTGTTGCTCGTCGAAACAAAATAACATCATGTCACGCCATTTGAGCAGTAGCACGAGAGCGACAAAACCACCCATACCGATGACTTGCCACAGATCCTTAGGCGCGATCGCTAGCACGTTGCCAAAAACAATGCTCTTCAAATCGAGCTGCGAGGGATAGAGCGAGATGCCCAATAAACCGATCGCAAAAAATGTCGTGAACACCACGCCCATCACCGCATCTTCTCGCAAGCGCGAATGCGCTTTGACCCACGTCATCGCCCCCGCAGCGAGCACGCCGGAAATCAAAGAGCCCACAGCTAAGGGCCAACTCAGCAAGTGCGCTAGCACCACACCCGGCACGACCGCGTGCGATAGCGCATCGCCGAGTAAGGACCAGCCTTTTAAGGTCACCATCGCAGAAAGCGCTCCGCACACCGCCCCCACGAAGGCGCATACCACCATCGCTTTGACGAGGTATTCATACTGAAATGGCACCATCCACTGCTCCATCATGGCTCTTGCTTGCGCTTCTGCAATAGTTCCTCGCGCCCCTCGCGATTTTTGTATTCAAGGTGCCCATCTTTGCCAAACACCAAGGGTCGCTCGTCGTCGGTTAAGACTTTGACCGACCGACCATCGTGCGACTGGATTGTCGATTGCTCGAAATGGAAATGCCGCAATTGTCCGCCAAAGGCCGCGAGCAAATTGGATTCCGTGAAAATTTCTTCGGTCGGCCCATACGCGATCACTTTCCGATGCAATAACACCACACGATCACAAAATTCCGGCACGGAACCGAGGTTGTGGGTCGATACCAAAACCACGCAGCCTTCTTCTCGCAACTCGCGCAGTAGCGCAATGATCGCTTCTTCTGTGGTGACATCGACCCCCGTGAAGGGCTCGTCTAACAAAATCAATCGCGCACCTTGCGCCAGCGCCCGCGCTAGGAACACGCGTTTTTTTTGGCCACCGGAAAGCTCGCCAATCTGCCGATCACGATACTCCCACATCCCCACCCGACGCAGGCTTTGGTCCACCACTCGCTTGTCTTCCGCCCGCGGAATGCGCAGAAAATTCATCGTCCCGTAGCGACCCATCATCGCCACATCCCACACGCTGACAGGGAAGTTCCAATCGACTTCTTCGGCCTGCGGCACGTAGGCGATGATCTGCTTTCGCAAGGCCTCGCGCACGGAAAGCCCCTTCACACGAACCCGACCCCGACTCGGCCGCACGAAGCCCATGATGCTTTTGAATAAGGTCGATTTGCCACTGCCATTCACTCCCACTAAGGCGCAAATGGTTCCACCTTCTAACGAAAAACTCACCCCCTCTAAAGCAGCGTGACCATTGCCGTAACGCACCGCTATGTCTTCGACCACCAGACTCACCCGCTCGTTGTTGCTCTGCTCGCTCATGGCTTTGTTTCGATCTCTCTTGCCGAAATTTCCGCTGCCAAAAAACCCGCGACAATGGTCTCGACATTGTGCTCGAGCAATTTCAGATACGACGGCACGGGCCCATCGGCCGCACTCAGTGAATCGACAAATAGCACGCCCGCATAGCGAGCTCCGGTCTCGCGCGCTACTTCTCGAATGGGCTTGTCACTCACCGTGCTTTCCGAAAACACCACCGGCACCCGACGTTGCCGCACGGCATCGATCACCGCCTGCACTTGCTGCGGCGTGCCCTGGGAATCGGCATTGGTGGGCCATAAAAACAACGGCTTCATGCCGTAATCCCGACAAAAATACACAAAGGCCCCCTCACTCGTCACCAGGCATCGACGCTCCGCGGGAATGCGCGCGATGCTCGACTTTAACCGCTCATCCACCGCGCGAATTTTTTTCTGATACGCATCCGCATTGGCCCGATAGATCGCCGCATGCGCCGGATCTGCTTTCGACATCGCAGCGCAAATGTTGTCGACATAGCGCAGTGCCAAGGTCGGCGACATCCACGCATGCGGATTCGGCTTGCCCTGATACGGGCCGCCATCGATGGAAATCGGCTCCACGCCCTCACTAACCACCACATGCGGCACGCCTTTCAACCGAGCAAAAAACGGCGCAAACCAAGCCTCCAAGTTCATGCCATTGGATAAAATCAAATCCGCGCGCTGCGCCCGCACGACATCCTTTGGGGTAGGTTCGTAGCCATGAATTTCGGCACCCGGCTTGATCAAGGACTCCACCACCGCCACATCACCCCCAACCTCACGCGCCATATCGGCAATCATCGTAAAAGTCGTCACCACCACCAACCGCCCCTCATCCCGACGCGATGAGCCATCACCCCCACAGGCCACGAGCCATCCGCTCAAAGCCATCATCAACAGCCACTTGCCATAACGCCACGTGTTCATGGTTGCAAAAAATTCACCTTCACGCAAAATTTTAGACGAGACTAACTTTGAAATCAAG
>RDYF01000089.1 GCA_004293285.1 Verrucomicrobiota bacterium
CCATGCGGAACTGATCAGTGCTGGCATAGACTCCAGTGCCCGAACCCCGAACGGTGAAAATGCCATTCAGCGCAGAAGCACTACCAGCCAGACCCACTGCGCCGATGTCGGCCGTGACCCACGGTGCAGGCAAAGCGCCGATGGTGCATGAGGCAACGCTGCTATTGGTGCTTTCGCCCGCTGCGTTCACAGCGCTGACAACAAAAGAATAGGTCCCAACGGCAAGACCATTCACTGTGAAGGAGTTCGATGTCGGAGAACCCACCACTGCGAAAGGACCATTGACTGAGGTTGACTGCTTGACGCGGTAGCTGGTAGCTCCGGCAACTGCGCTCCAAGAAAGCACTGCGGACGAGCCATTGGCTGTTGCGGTAAGCCCTGTTGGCGAGGTGGGAAGGGTTACAATGCTTCCCAAGTTGATGATGTTCGCGGGCAAAACCAAAGAGGGCGAGCTGTTGACGATCGTGCCGTAGTTGGTGATGGTGCCTCCCGCGGAGAAGACTGCCGCCCCAGTAAAGACGAGAGTTCCCGAGTTGATCACATTGCCCGAGGTTTGCAGTGTCCCACTGGATCTCAGTTCTGCGCCACTGGCAATCGAGATCGAGGAAGTCGATAGAATGCTCCCCGTGACCGAGAGCACGCCTTGACTCACAGTGGTGCTGCCGGTGTAAGAGTTTGAGGCTGATAGCGTGAGCGTGCCGAATCCTTGTTTGGTTAAGGAACCATTGTGTCCAGTCGTATCTCTCAGGTTGACGCCAATCGTGATATTCCGGGCTGTGGTATCATCGAAAGTATTGATGATCGCACCACCATTGGAAATGTAGGCGTTCTGATTGCCCCCGTAGAGAGTGATGAAACTGGCTTGGTCCGCAGTGGCTTTGACCGTAGTACCATTGAAGGTGAGCCACGCGTTATTGGAAACTCCTGCTTCGCGATCAGCGACTTTGATCGATGGTGTATAGAGAGTTCCGCCATTGAGGTTCAGTGCAAAGGTTGCTCCCGTATTGACACTGCCATCAATGCCATTCGTGGCAGTGACGACTCCGTCAGAAATCGTGAGATTCGCCCAATCGGCACTGGCTGAATTTGAGATAAAGCGATTGGTACGATATGAGCCACCTGCAATCGTGAGATTAGAGCGGCCAATCATTGTATCGCCACTTACTACAACAGTCGAAGAGATCGATGCAGTAGGATTGGCTGCATAATTTCCATTGTTGTTGCCATTGCCTTGAACGATGAGATTCGCCAAGTTTAGGCTGCCTCCTGAAAAAGTGACGGCAGGGAAATTCGTTGAGTTGCTGCCGATATTGAGATTCCCCGCGGTCAGTCCTGCGGCGAGGGAAATCGAACCACCGGTCGATTGAAACCATGCATGATGGGAAGAAGAATTCACCCACGAGACACCGTTCCAATTGGCATCATTCGTACTCCAAGTGTTTGTTGTTGCACTGTTGTCCCAGAAAAAATTGGGGCCGACTGTCCATTGCGCATAGAGTGTCGTGGGAGCGGTAATGAAAAAAGCATCTCCAGCCTGATAAGAAACTCCGCTGCCGTTCGCGGCGGTATTCCAGTGAGAGAAAGAAGAACCTGTTTTGACGAGTGATCCCGTATTGCCGAGCACCGTTACCGTTGCGTTTTCGGCATAAGGGCTTGTTGGATCGACGGGCACAAAGCCGCCCGTATTGCCATTGCCTTCGTAGGTGACAGCGAGGTTTGAGCTTCTGACAACAGAGATGGAAAGATTGTCGAAGTAGCAGAACACTCCAAATCCTTCCAACGAAAAGAATCCATCAGCGGCGCTCAATTGGGCGAGTGGATAAGTGCCTACGAGCGAGCCGTTGATGAACATTTTGGCGATCGAACCATTTCCATTGAAAGGAGAAGCGCCGCCCGTGGTATCTGAAAGAATCACGGTGATGGTCGATCCCGCAGCATTCCAAGTGCTACCATTGCTGATATCGCTACCGGACGCAAACTGCTGGGTGCCGCCATTGTGGCGGAAGAGGCTGCTGAACTTATTGCCGCTTTGATTGACAAAGAGGTTCTGCGCGTTGCCAATGGCGAGGGCGGCCCAGTTGCTGCTGTTCGATGAATCGGTCATTCTCAGATCGAATTCGATCTTCAAAGGCTTGTTGAGTCCATTGGCTTGTTCGGCAAAGTTCTGGTTCAAGCTGGCATAGAGGTCGAGATTTTCTCCTCCGAACCAACCAGCCATCAGCATTTGGCCGCCATTTCCATGTTGAATCTTGTAGTCCGCATTGTGTCCGGCCACGCGATAAGTGGTGGGTGCGAGTAGACCTTGTTGATCCGCTGAGAGAGTGGAATTGAAAGTGCTCGCTCCATAGCTGGGGGATTCGAAGTTATCGGAAAGCATCAAGTCTCCAGCCAACGGCACTGTGGTCGCAGCCAATTGCGCTGGCGTGAGGGCGCTGGAGAAAAATTGCACGTCGTCGAGCGAGCCTTGAAACATCGGCATCAGACTGCCTTCAGCGCGCGCAAGATAATTGTGTTGGCGGCCTGTTGTCGTATTCGGCGCGAGGATCTGATCGGCGGTAATGCTCACCGAACTACTGGCAGCGATGTTGCCATTGATCAGCAAGGTGCCAGTTGTGCCATTCAGAGTGATGGCCACGTGCGACCACACGCCAACGGGCAGAGCGGAGCTGGTTAGCGTTTGTTCTGCTCCACCATTGATGATGGAAAACTTCGCGAGACCGCTGCCGTCGTTAGGGGTGAAGAAGAGTCGTTTGGTCGATGATTCACCCAGCCAGAGCACAGCTTGATTGGCAGTTGCAGAAGCAGGCTTGATCCAAGCGGCGAAGGTGAAGGAGCGCATGTCATTGACGCTGCGATCCAGCGTGATGTATTGGTTCGACCCGTTGAACGAAAGAAAACCTTTGCGCTTCCAGTCGGTGGAAGTCCATGTCGGCGAGCCCATGGTGAACGAGTCGGTGACGCCGAAGCGGTCGAGCACACGGGATTCGTGAGCGTTGCTGAAATCATAGGACACAAAGTGACCAGTGGGTGTCGCGGTGATGAAATTGTCGGGAATGCCGACAAAAGGCATATGCCCGAAAGCGATTCCGTTAGAGAACGATTTATTGCCCATGTAATCTCCATCGACGATGGCATTTCCGCTGAGCGTGCCGCCATTTTGGTGCCATGCACTGCCCTTGGCTACAGCGAGCTCTTGGATGTTGCCTTCGACAGTTGCGTGTTCCAGCACGCGAGCATTTCCGGAGATTGTTCCGCTATCGATGATCGCCCAGTCGCGAATGCGGGCGAAATCAGTTACGGTTCCGCCTCGTACCCAAGCGTGGCCACTGATCACGGCATTGCCATTGACCGTGCCACCAGAAACGACAGCGAAATCTTCGATTCGAGCGTTGCCACTGACCGAGCCGCCCGTCACACGAGCGTTGGGGCCGATGTAGACGCTGGTTGGCACGGCGACAGAGCGATAGCCGCCGCCATTCGAATGCTGAATCAGTCCCGTGCTAGCGCCGTTATTGCGTTCACGAGGTGTGGCTCCAGTGACTTGGACTTGGTAGTGAAACCGCGAGCGCGAGGGATGGGAGCGGAAGGGTTCTGCTGCTTCATCGTAGCCTCCATTGGCATACCAATCGGGCGTGCCTGCGACCGAGAGATAGAGCTTGTTTTCATTCGCTGCAAGGGTGATCGAGCTACTGCCATGATTCCAGAGGGGAGTGTAGCGTTCGACGCCTGTATCGCTGACGGCGACAAAAGACGCGCGCCAATCCGCACCGCGGGCGGAGTCGGACAAACCCTGAAGATTGACCGTCACCACACGACCTGCGCCGGTGCCGGCGGGGATCAGTTCATGAATCGCATAAGCGCCTTGAGCGGGTGCTTTATTCGGTGCAACGCGCCACCAAGTGGGGGCGTCGGGCCGCTGGATCAAGTCGGTGATCGTATGACGCGCCGTGCGGGTGGGATCCTGTGCATTGAGTTCAGCCGTCATGGCCGATTGGTTTGAAAAATCCCAAGTGG
Source organism: Verrucomicrobiota bacterium (assembly GCA_004293285.1). Taxonomy (GTDB): domain Bacteria; phylum Verrucomicrobiota; class Verrucomicrobiia; order Verrucomicrobiales; family Akkermansiaceae; genus UBA956. The sequence goes on from RDYF01000089.1 coordinate 4,015, forward strand.
CACAACGGCGAGCATAATAGCCCGAGAGATCCTTGAGTGAAGTGATGGGGGTGAGTCGATCGAGAGTAGCTGCCCAAAACTCTCCCGGTTGTCCTTCTTGCCATAGACGCTTGATCATGCCATCGGCAAGATCGGGTAGATTGTCGGGGTTATCATCGATATAGTAAAGAAATGGCCAGGTCAGGTAATAGTTGCGACCAGAGGAAATCATGAAATGTCCATCGCGCACAGCGAGTGCTTCAATGTTTGAGCGTTGTGATGTTGAAAGACGTGCATGAGCTCGTGGGGGATGATCCACGAGGGGGGATCGACTTGGAGGCCACTGGGCTCGATGTTCATGTAACCGAATCCACCGCCGGTGCTGCTCATCCAGTAACCGTCATAGATGCAAAGAAAATTGACCTTGTATTTATTGCCGTTAGGGCTGCTGGTGGATTCGGCGGGTTCGCGGTAGCCCATGACTTTGACATAGACTTGCCAGGCTTCTTCTGCATTGCGCAGTGCGCCGCGGGCTGTTGCGGCATTGACTCCCTGCGCGGCACGGGCGGCACTCCATAGAAATCGGAAATGCTTGGAAGACATCTCATAATCGCTATTCCATTCGGCGTTGGCGAGGTAGACATCGCCCGGCAGGTCGCCGACGCGGAGGTAGTCGATGGCAAAGGTCTGACCGGAGGTGGCGGATGGTTCGATGCGGAGATCGCGAAGGTTGGCTCGCCACCAAGGTTCGGGACCTACGTCGATTCGATAGGTGTGAAATGCACCATCGGTGGGGACCAACGCATCGGGAATCACCAAAACACGAGCTGTGCTGAAGCCTGTCCTTGCGGTGGTGCCATAGGAAATTTTGATATCTCCCGTATGCGTGGCAGGAACTTGGATGCGGAGTTCCAAGTAATCATTGAAACCGAGGTCGAGATCAGGTCCAGGGAAATTCGAGCAGAGGATCTGAGGCGTTGTGCCACTGGTTGTTCCTGTGAAATTTCCTCCGGCAACGGAAGCTGCAGTGACCTGACTGGTCGTCCAGTTTTCGAAATTCCCTGCCGTGTTCCATTCTGCGGCATAAGTGCCGGTGAGTGGGGTAGTTGGGTCAACCACGACGGGGAGGTCTAAGGCATAGGCGGAAAAGCCGAAGCCAAGCATGCTGATGATTCGGTACACGGTGGTACCTACAGTGCGTATGTTCATGGGTTATTTGGGGTAATTTGGGTTATCGGAGTAATACATAACGACCCATCGAAGCAAAAGGGAAATTGATGACATAATTGCTGCTTTTTTGAAACAGGCGATTCATGCGGCGCAACGTCCTGTCACGGGGTGGGGGAAAACAAAAAAAGGCCTGAGTAAGAACTCAGGCCTGATGGGAGAGAATCGACGATTTTTGCTCAAGGACCGACGGGAGGGCTTGTGGCTTGGTTGGTGGGGGCCTGGATCAGATCCTTGCGAGGTTTGAGAAGAGTTTCCAGGGAGTACTGGGCGATCTCAAAGACTTTGCCTTGGAATCCTTGTTCTTTTTGCAGCTTCTCCTTCAGCGTTTTAAGCTTGGTTTGGAATTCTTCCTCAGCAGCTTTGGCGGCATCGGGAGTTTCGTCTTTGGCTTTGACGCGCTCAGTCGGGAGCTTGGCGCTGACTTGCAGGGCGACGTAGCAATTTTCTTCCGCAGGCGGTGGAGCATCGCCGGGCTGTGCGAGTGCTTGAGGCACTGCCGTCGCGGGCTTGGGCAGGATGGTCAGTTCATAGGTAAAGCCTTCGGTCGTGGTAATGGTCACGACGCGGCTTTGTTTGTCTTCTAACACCTCCTTGAGGTTCTTCATCGAAACATCTTGGAATCGCGCCGAAGCCAGCAAGGTTTTGAGCGTGGAATTGGCAGTGGAATCGATGGTCTCCTCTTTCTTCGCGCCGTCGAGTCCGAAGTCGGCATTCTCGTTGGCGCGTGCGACACGCCATTCGATTTTTTTCGGATTGCCGGGCGTGCTGACGGCGACAGACTGGATTTTCTGAATGTCGATAAAGTCTTCCTCCAACCACGACTTCGCTTGCGGTGAGGCAGCGGGAAAGCTTTCGCTGGTGACGTAGATGCCCGTTGTGTCTTCGGCATTGCGTACAAAGCGACCGCCGCCTGAGGAATCCTTGCCCAACAGCACTGTGGCAACGATCGTGTCGTCGGCCTTGCGGAAGGTGATTTTCACACCCCGTTCGCTTTCGCTCGTTGCTTGTGGGTCCATGCCAAAGCGAGCACCGTAGGTAGGGCCGGCTTCGATGGCTTGGTTGACCTTTACCATTTCGAGCGTGCGCAAGAGGTTGTTGATCTGGTTGAAATTGGCGTCATAGCCGCCTCGCTCTACCACTTGCCAACCTTTTTCCGTGCGTTGTAGGGTCGTGCTTTCTTTTGCTCCTTTCAGGGTGATTTTGGCGACATCTGTGACGGCGAACGATTCGAGCAGCGTTTGGCCGCGTCGACGTTCGGTCTGGGGTTCTCCTGAATCCCCTTGACGCCATTTCAGAGAGAGCACGCTGATGGTGAGAATCACGACCAGACTCCAGAGTGTAAGGACAGTTTGTTTCGACATAAGACAATGCGTGAGAAGGGTTGATCAAACAAAATGGGGTTTAACGAGCACGGGATTTGCGGCGTCGAGTGATTGCGACACCGATGCCAGTGCTGAGCACGAGACCGGGAACGACGATGAGATTGAGTGCGATGATGCGTGCGCTGAGAGCATCCTTCTCGCGCTTCAGCCCTTTGTAGAGATCGCGGATTTGACGGTTCGTTTCCGTGACTTCGGCGCGGAATTTTTTCTCCTCCGCCTCCATCTCAGGGCTGAGGCGGACATCGCGACTCTTATTGCGGTCGGACGCAATCGCGGCAAGTCGATCTTGCGCGGCTTTGAGTTTCGATTGCAGTTCCACTTGCTTATCCTGCGTGACGCTTTCGGCAGCGGCTTCCATTTCTCGGATCAAGGTGAAAGGTCGTCGGATCGAAGCGCGACTGCGTGCGCCGATGAGGTCCGACGATGAGGCTGCTTGGTCGATGATATTCAGCAGCAAGACCGAGTTGCCATTGTAAGGCATGGCTGCTTGCATGCCGCCAAGGTTTTGAATGCGATAGGCACCTTGGTTCGAAAAGGCATCGGTATCAGCGATCAAAAAGACATTTGCATCGGCTTGTCCTTCTTTCAGCCACGTAGGTTGATTCGGGGCTTTCTCCGCCTTTTCCTTATCAGCTTCCGGGGCTTTCGGTTCGCCAGGTTTGCCATCGGGGAAAGCCGTATTAAAACGTCCGCTGAGGCGCGTGACCAGATCATACGAGCGACGATTGCTAATGCTCAGACGATTGGAAAATTGCGAGGCTTCCATCGCATCGACGAGTCCTGCTTGGGTCGATGATTTGACCAAAGTCGATGAACCAAGTCCGTTGCCTCCTTGCTGAGTGAAAGCGCCGGGGAGAACAAAAAACAGGTCATTGAGATTCTTCGTGATCACATCGTTGCGATCCGGCATGGCTTCTTTGGGCAAGCTGAGAATGGCGTAGCCGATGCGATTTCCTTGCAGCACCGTGCGGTATTTGGCATCGGCGAGCGTTTGAGTATTTTCAAACTGAATTTTCCATGCCGAAAACAGCGAAGGAAGCGTCGAAGAAACCGGAGTTCCAGCGCCGCCACCGAACATCGGATTGCCGCCTGCAGAAGCGGCTGCTTCGAAAGAATAGGCATCGACACAAGCCACCACCGTGCCGCCGCGGAGGATGAATTGATCAATCGCAAATTCCGTTTGCGGTGTGATGCCTGCTGGGTGAATCAGTAGCAATACTTTGATGTCGTTAGGGATTTCTGCGCTGGTGAGTTCGAGATCACGCACTTCGTAGGTTTGCTGCAATTGCTGCAAAATCACCCAACCGGGGCTGCCGCCTTGACCGGGCATCATCGCTGGCGCAGGCTTGAGATTGAGCGCGCTCATGACTCCGATGATGGGTTTTTTCACCGCAGTTACTTCGCCGATGGCGCGAGAGAGATTGTATTCAAACATCGTTTCCTGTTCATCGAGCGCTGTCGTGTCAAAGGGGTCGATGTTGATGCGGGTGCTCTGGTCCAAGCAGGAAATGGCTAATCCTAACGAAACATTTTCGTATTGATTGATGTTTTGCGTTTGGATGCCATCGAGATTCGCCGAGTCCTCGGCATCGGTATCGGGCTGAGGATCGAGATTTTCCACGCGCAGCTTACCGCCGGAGAGGTTGACGTACTCGCGGAGGATGTCGTCGATACGACGAATGAACAGCTTCGTTTCACGAGGAATCGCATCGTTTTTTCGCGACGCATAGTAGCGGATTGTGACATTGGCATCGAGCTTTCCTAGAATGCTCTGCGTGCCTGGCGAGAGCGTGTGAACGCGGTCTTCCGTGAAATCGGCGCCCTTCGTGCCGAAGGAAGTCAGTGAGATCAGCCAGTTCGACAAAAAGGCAATCAGCACGAGCGCCGCAATGCCGAGTGCGGCGCGAACGACGGGATGAGTGGTTTTGTGATGCATGTGAGTGATGAGGTGAGAGAGTTATGCGCGTTTGGCAGAAAGGATGGCCGAGGTGCCGAAAAGGCAGGTGAAGATGATAGAGAAAAACCACACCATATCTTGGTAGCGGAATAGTCCGCGCGTGAGAGAGCGGAAGTGATCCCAGACTCCGAGAGCGGTGAGGGCCTCGACGAGGAAATCAAAACGAAAGCGTGCGAGTTCGCGGATGAAAGCTTCGTAGCCACAGAGCACCATCAGGGTGCAGATGGCGACGGAAACGATCAGACAGACGACTTGGTCTCGGGTGCAGGCGCTGACCAGCATGGTGATGGCAAGGAACACGCAGCAGGTGAGATACGATCCGAGATACCCGGAAAAAATGCGGCCGTTGTCGGGCTCACCGAGATAATTGACTGTAATGATGATGGGGAAAGTCAGCACCAAGGCAATGAGCCAGACCAAGGCTGCTGCGAGATACTTGCCAAGGATCGTCGACCACGGTGGAATCGGAAAAGTGCCGAGGAGTTCGAGCGTGCCATTGCGCTGCTCGTCCGACCACAGTCGCATACCGACGGCGGGGGCGAGTAGCATGTAAAGCCATGGATGCCAGAACAAAAACGACCACTCCAAATTCGCATCACCGGCGAGGATGAAGGAGCCGAAGGTGAAGTTGAAGGTCAGCGAGATGAGCAAAAAGATCAAAATGATCGCGTATGCGGTCGGTTGGGTAAAATAAGAAACCAGCTCGCGTTTGAGAATCGTCCAGATGTGTTTCATAAGTCGTAGAGCAATGAATTAAGCCGAAGCGTGGGCGGTATCGAGGGTGGTGAGTTGGCGGAAAAGATCATGCAACGAGCCTGTCGAGCTTTGTTTCTTGAGCTCTTCCGGCGTGCCATCGGCCACGATCTTGCCGCGATCGACAATTACGGCGCGGGTGCAAGAAGCATCGACTTCTTCGAGAATATGAGTCGAAAAGAGAATGCTCTTGGTTGCCCCCAGGCGTTTGATGAGCTGTCGCACCTCGTGCTTTTGATTCGGATCGAGACCGTCGGTGGGCTCATCGAGAATCAAGACCTCGGGGTCGTGCAACAGCGCCTGCGCGAGGCAAGTGCGATGACGGTAGCCCTTGGAAAGCGTATCGATCGACTGATGAGCGACCGAGCTCAGAAAGCAGGTGTCGATGGCGCGTTCGACTGCCTCTTTTTTCGCCAGCCCGGTCAGATTGCGGACATCGGCGCAGAATTTCAGGAAACCGACGACCGTCATGTCATTGTAGAGCGGCGCAGACTCGGGGAGGTAGCCGATTTTATCCTTCGCGAGGAATGGTTGATCAATGATCGAGTGACCACAGACCTTCGCATCGCCCGAGCTGGGCGTGATAAAGCCGGTGATCATGCGCATCGTGGTCGACTTCCCGGCGCCGTTGGGTCCAAGGAAACCGAGCACTTCGCCGGGTTTGACCGTGAAAGAGAGATCATTGACCGCGTATTTGGGCCCAAAGTGTTTGGTGAGATTTTCAACTTCGATCATAACAACAGATGCGAGTGTTTTTCTTCAAGGGTTCAACGTATCGCTTAGCGACACAGCGCGGTAATTTGTCTAAAATTTCTGCTATGTCAAGGGGGCAAAAAACACAGGAGATTCTTGAAAACTTCCCTTTACAAGACTCGGATGGGTCGCCATAGTCTCGCGCCCATGAGTGTTCTTGGAATCAATTTTTTGAATGTTAGCATCACGGCATTGATCGTGATCTATGTGTTTGTGTGCTTCTTGATGGTGTTCTTGGTGCTGATGCAACGTCCCAAGCAAGAGGGCTTAGGTGCGGCCTTTGGTGCCAACACGACCGACCAACTTTTCGGAGCTCGCACGACCAACGTGTTGCAGCGCGGCACGGTGTACTTGTCGGTGCTGTTCTTTGTGTTGACCTTGGCACTGGCGGTTTTGATCCAGAAGAAGAACCGCGGAACTTCCTTGACGGTTGTCGAGAAGCCCGCTGCAGAAGAGCAAGCTGCCGCGCCGGAAAAAAGCCTGAGCGAAGAAATCAAAGAAACCTCTCCCGTCGTGGCGACCGAGCCAGCGAAAGCAGCAGAACCCGCTAAGCCTGCGGAAGAAAAAGCTGCGGAAGAAAAAGCTCCTGAGCCTGCGAAAGAAGAGGCACCGAAAAAGGAAGACAAGAAGGCTCAACCCTGACGCTCTCTTTGAGTCATGAGTTTTTCTCTGCAAATGGGCCGGCCTGCATGGGCGCGGCCTGATTTGTTTCCGCAAGCACCTCCCGATAGCTGGGGCTATCTTGACCGCGCCCAGGGTCCGGTGATTGTCGATCATTTGACGGACCTGCAGGAAGTGCTGCGTCGGGATTCCGAGGAAATGGTGCAGTTGGTTTGGACGCCCGAGCATCACTACATGCAAGTGCCAGAGGCCGTGCCGGAGCTAGCTGATGCGTGGCTGGAGTCGCGCAAAGAGTCGTCGGCTCGCCAGCTGAAGCGACAACAAGGTCAGTTGCGCTTGGGCTGGCTGCTTTTCATGGCCTTCATGCTCTACACGAGCTGGGAGTTGGTGCGTTATCGCGGCATGTTTTCTTTGCCCTTATTGTGGCACGATCTGATGGATCTTTCGGCTCCAGCAATGGGTTTTTTGTTGTTGCTGATGTTCTTTTTGATGCCCTGGTACGAGGCGAAAAAGCGCTGGCGTGAGGTGCGTTCGTGGACCGCAGAGAATCGGCAAGATGCGGCTGATATGGCATGCTTCGAGGCTTGGCTTTCGTGGCAGAAAATTTTTGCGACGAAGCTGCTGATGGGCATCATTGCGGTGGCGGGAGCGGGACAAGTGCTCTCGGGCAATCCTTTTGCCGCAGCTCTGATTCGCGGTGGCGAAGAGCGCTGGCGTCTGCTTACGGCGCCTTTGCTGCATGGGAATTTGTTGCATTTCATGATGAATGCCCTTGGTCTGATGTATCTCGGGCGTCGCGTCGAAGCGCTCGCTCGCTGGCCCCATGTGGCGATGGTTTTTCTGTTTTCTGCTTGGCTTGGTGGCGAGTGCTCGGTGCTAATGCGACAGGGGGCGTCCTTGGGCGCTTCGGGCGGTTTGATGGGCTTGTTGGGTTTCTTGTTGGTGTTCGAAACCCGACACGCACGCTTGGTGCCGAGGACTTCGCGACGTCGACTGATGGCAGCGTTGATCGGCACTGCGCTGATTGGATTGATCGGGGTAAAATTCATCGACAACGCGGCACATGCCGGTGGTCTCGTGGCGGGCATGCTCTACGCTTTCTTGGTGTTTCCTCGGTCCGAAAGTGTCGCACGGCCCAAGCTCTCGACCACCGACCGGGTGATGGCGATCGGTTGCTACGCAGTCTTGCTTTACGGCCTGAATTTGGCCTTGCAAGCGATGTGGGCTTGAGCGATTGCGGTTGATCCTGCGCGGCAAATGTGCATGATTTGGGCAGATGATGAAAGATGAGTGGTTTTATAGTCTGGCCGGCACTCAAAATGGGCCTACGAAGTTGGATGAACTGCGCGTTTTGCTGCAGAGCGGTCAGTTGAGTCGAGAGAGTCTCGTTTGGCGGCAGGGCATGGGCGATTGGGCACCTGCCTCTGCGGTCGCGGAGCTTTGGGAAAAACCAGTCGTCGCCGATGTCCCCACTGCGGTTTCGCCGATGACTTTTTCAACACCCGCGTCTTCTTCGATGCCTGTTCCGCCGGTTCCCATGGTGGCGCCGCAGCTACAGGCGTGGCAGATGGGAATCGTGCCGCAGAGCGGTTTGGCGATTGCTAGCTTGGTTTGTGGGATTTTGGGCATCTTGATGTGTTACGTCAACGCCCTCGGCGCTCTTCCGGCGGTCATTTGTGGGCATATGGCACTGCGTCGCATTCGCGAATCAGAGTTGCCGATGGCGGGTCGCGGCATGGCGATCGCGGGGCTGATCATGGGCTATCTCGGCTTGTTGTTTCAGATTGGCATCGTTGCGATCATCGTTTTTGCCTTTTCGAACAAACTCATCCCTACGCCCCCTTGAATGGTGCGTCGATCCCGACCATGGACGGTGCTGACGGTGGTCATCTTGGTGGTGACGACCGTCGTATTCTGCACGCAATCGCTGCTTTTTGCGATCATGCCCGAGTGTCAATTTCATCGTTTCACGGGCTGGCACTGTCCGGGATGCGGCGCTAGGCGGGCGATCATGCTGATGGCGCGCGGTGAGTGGTGGCAAGCCCTGCGCATGAATGCCTTGCTGCTGCTCGGAGGTCTGGTGTGCTTGATTTTGTTATTGCGCCAAGTGCTGCTCGAGTGGCGTAAAGGAGGGGCCGTCTTGCCGTGGCGACGTCGGCACACCGTCCTACTCGTGAGTCTTTTTCTCGGATTCGGCATCTTGCGTAACATTCCTGTCGCGCCCTTCACTTGGCTCGCGCCCCTACCGCTGCGCTGACGGAAATGCAGGAAGTTTGGGGAAAAAATACAATCCCCTCTTGCGCGTGGGGCAAGGTGGGTTTATGGCATGGGCATGAAACGGCTGATCTGCGCCCTGTTGGGCCTTGCTTTGGTTTCCTGCAAAAAAACTCCGCTGGAAGTGACCTCGACGGAAACGCGTGGGATCACGACCAAGGATGGTGAGGTCAAGCTGTTTGCTAGTTCCGACGAGCGCTTTCGCGGCAGCACTGCTAGTCCCTACGCCGATGAAGCGCCGAAAGATTGGCTGGCGCGCCCTGCGTCGCAGTTTCGGTTGTTGAACTACGCCTTCGGAGCGAGTGGCAAGGGGGAAGTCTATGTGTCGGTGTCGCAAGGAACTGTGCTCGATAACGCCAATCGCTGGCGCAAGCAGTTTGCTCTCGCTGATCTTTCGCAGGCGGATTTGGAGAAATTGCCGACCGTGCCATTGCTCGGACAGTCCGCTCGCTGGTTGGAAGCGAAGGGTGTGTATGCGAGCGGCATGGGCAAGGCACCGACCGAAGGCTTCGCGCTGGCCGGTTTGATTGCACAAGTGGGCGGGGACATCGTCACCATCAAAATGGTCGGTCCCGAGGACGAGGTGCAAGCGCAACAAGATGCGTTGCGTCAGTATGCCAAAACATTGCGCGTTCGTGAATGAAGTAGGCGAATTTCCCCGTAAAAGAATCATTTCCTTTCCTCATGTCGATCAGTGAACCAAACGGATCAAAGTCGCGTCCCCCCGTGGGATGGGCGTCACGGTGTTTTGCCTTTCTCTCGGGATTTCCGCTTGCGGTGGTGCTGATGCTGATTCTGTTCTTGCAGACTTGGCTCGCCACGCTGGAGCAGGTGGACTACGGCCTGTATGCCACCTTGCGCAAGTACTTTGATCCGCGTGCTTGGTACATTCTCGGAGAACTGCGCTTGCCCGACTTCATGGGTAGCAAAGCGCTGACCATTCCGATGCCAGGGGGGTATTGGGTGCTGGGCTTATTTTTCCTGAATCTGTTGCTCGGTGGCATTGTCCGCGCGCGCAAGGGTTGGAAAAAAGTAGGCGTGCTGACTTCGCATTTTGGCATTCTGCTGATGATCGCGAGTGCCGGTGTGACCGAGATGACCGAGCAGCGCGGCACGATGGATTTTTTTGAGGGTGAGACCAGCAATGTAGCGCAGGATTATCACGAGTATGTGGTGGAGATCGCGGAGCGCACGCATGGCAAGCCAGAGAAAATCCACGTGATTCGCGGAGAGTATCTGAGCGACTTGCAGGGACGTCTCGCGCCCGTTCGAACGGTCAAACTTCCGGACCTGCCCTTTGACATGCAATTCACGCGCTATGCGAAAAATGGTCGCGTGATGTCGATCAACGAAATGGCACCACCCGCCGACACGCAAGTGATTGACAATTACTACATTTTTGACCGACCTCCGAACAAAGAAGCCGAGCTCGATGTCGCGGCTTGCTATGCCAAGGTCGTGGCGCGCGATGGCTCATCGCTCCCGAGTTTCATTCTCAGTGGCGATGCATTTCACCCCCACACTGTGCGCGTCGGCGAGCGGGTGTTTGTGTTTCAGATGAGAAAATTTCTTTGGGTCATGCCTTTCAGTGTCCGACTCGACCAAGCGACAGCCGAGTATTATCCGAACTCGACCAAGCCCAAGCGTTTTGAAAGTCGGGTCACGCGTTTGGAAAATGGCAGCGAGGCGATGGTGGAAATCAAAATGAACGAGCCAATGCGCTACGAGGGATTGACTTTCTATCAACGCATGATGGGACGCGAGAATGCCAACATGGCGACTTCACGACCTTACTCGCAGCTCGAAGTGGTGCGCAATCCCGCCGACCAGTGGCCGAAGTATGCGCTTTATGTTGTTACTTTTGGCTTGTTCATTCATTTTATCCTAAAATTTGCCGCCTATCTGCGGAAAAACTCTCGCCCTGCGCAATCTTGATCATGAGTGGTATGAAACCGATGTTATGGACCCGAATCACTGCGTCGACGATCCTCGGCTCGATGCTGGTCATGTTGTTTGTGATGATGGTCATCGACATGAATCCCAAAAGCGAACTCTCGCAGGTCAAGGACTACGAACCTTGGGAACAAGCGAGCGTCGATCTGGTCAATCGATTGCCCTTGCAAGATGGTGGACGTGTGAAGCCTTTTTCAACTCATGCGCAATTTACGATGCTGCGTATGCGTGGCGATCGCAAAATTAAGGTGGAAAACGGCAAAGGCGAAATTTTTGCGATCAAGCCCAGCGAGTGGCTGATGGATTGCGTTTTTCGTCCGACCCTTGCGGTGCAGATGCCGACCTTTCGTGTCGACAACAGCGCGGCGATTGAGGCAATCGGACTCAAGGCCTTGGGACGTAGAGATCGATATTCCTATCAACAATTGGAAGAGGCGATTCCCAAGTTGTTTGAGCTCGCGCAATCCTACGAGAAGATCGAAGAAAAGCGTCGGGATGCGGTGCAAAAGCAAGTCATGGACCTTGCCTACAACGTCCGCAATTATCAATTTCTCATCGGCTACTTCGGCTTCGCGCGCGCAGCGGTGGAGATGAAACAAGCGAATCCCGATGGCTCTTCGCGTTTCACTGACATGAGCACAGTGATGGGCACTGCGCCGATGATTTCGCAGATGGTCCAGCAGAGCCAGTCGAGCGGACAGGCGATTCCCCCGAACTTGCAGTCCTTGTTGCAGCAGGTTCTCGATGGCGCGAATTTTGCGAAGTTTGGATTGGTCTTGTTGCCACCTGAAGACTCATCCAGTAAGGACTGGCGTAGTGCTGGGGATCGCATCATGGACGTGATGACAGGCAAAGTCGCCGACCCGCGCACTGCGATTGAAGAAGTGAAACTGCTCGAAACGGCCGTTCGATCGGTGCGGATTTCTCAAGCGGAGTTCCGCAAGCAGTTCGAACCATTTGTCGAAAAAATCGCTGCGCGTGCGACTTCGCGCGGGGAGTATCGATCCATCCAAGCGGAGAATCATTACAATCGATCCAACTACATCCTCTATGCCATGGTATTCTTCCTGATGGGCTTGTTGCTCGCGGGAAGTTACTGGTTCTTGAAAATTTTCGAAATGCCGCGGTGGGTGATGAAAACCACCAGTCGGGCGTCGTGGATCTGCACGACTCTCGGCTTGCTTGCCATGGTTACGGCCATTGGCATGCGCTGCTACATCATGTGGCGGCCACCGGTAGGCAATTTGTACGATACGGTGATCTTCATTTGCGCGGTCGCCGTGCTGCTGTTGTTAGTGATCGAGTCGTTTACCAGAGAAGCCTTAGCGCATTCGCTGGCCGCTTTGATGGGCTTGGCCCTGGTGCTGTTGGCCCGACGTTTTGAAGTGGGCGATGCCAAGGATCACATGGACCCCTTGGTGGCGGTGCTGAATTCGAATTACTGGCTCACTACACACGTGATTACTGTGACCATGGGCTATGCCGCGGGCTTGTTGACGGCGTTTTTGTCGATGACCTATGTGTTGCTCTATGGCTTGGGCTTGGGCGATAATCTCAAGAAAATTCTCAAAATGGTCACTACGGCTGCTTATGGTGGCTTGTGCCTGACTTTGTTCTTGTCCTTGGTCGGAACGGTTCTCGGCGGCATCTGGGCGAATGATTCCTGGGGTCGGTTCTGGGGCTGGGATCCGAAGGAAAATGGTGCGCTGATGATTGTGCTATGGTCGCTGATTCTACTCCATGCACGATTCGGCGGATTGGTTAAGGAATGGGGTTTTCACCTTGGTTCGATCTTTCTCGCATGCATTGTGTCGTTTTCGTGGTGGCATGTGAATTTCCTTGGACAAGGTTTGCACAACTACGGCTTTACCTCGGGTAAGAGTACGATTTGGTATTTCTATCTCGCCGTGGTGTTGACGATTTTGTTTGGCATTGTGCTGTGGGTTGTCGAGCAAACACGCGCCTTGCCTGCGGAGAAATCAAAGGATTCGATCGCATCATGAGTCTCAGTAAAATTCTGATTGTTGTTCTGCCCGTATGGCTGGCAGTGTCGGGCGGCATCGGCTTGTGGCTCCATTTTCAACAACAAGAAAAAGAGCGACAGGAACAAAAGCATGCCTATCGTCAAGACATCCGCGCGGAAAGCGTGGCGGATGACATGCAAAAAATCGTCGAACGCATTGGCGCACGCCATGAGGCCAGCGAGGCGGGGAAAATCGGTTTGGTGCGCATGGCGGCGATGATCGAAGGCGCGCTGGGGCTGAACAACATTGGCTATGAAGTCAGTAAAGTCGCGAGCCGGGGTGATGACGAAAATGTTTCTCCGATCTTGCTGTGCGATGTCATGCGACGTCAGACTGCGGAGGAAATCTGGGTGTTGGTGCCCTACGATTCCCCGAGTGACTTGTCGCGTGGTCAGGCCTCGGCCTCGGCGGTGGCAGTTTCTTTTGCTGTGGCGCAGAGCTTGGTCGGGAGCACTTTGCCGCGCAATATCCGCTTTGCGTACTTGCCCTCAGCACACGGGGCGATCGAACAAAGACGCGAGATGACCGAGCGCTTGCAGCGTTTGATGAAGCGACGCGGGGCGGTTGTTCGTGTGGCAGTAATCGGCAGCATGATCAGCGAGGACCTAGTAGTGCAGGACATGGGCAAAAGCCCTTCCGATCAAGCGCTGTGGAGTGAGCTGTGGCCCGCGAATGAATGGTCCTTATCTCTACTGCGAGCGGAAGGCGAGTTGCCGATGAATGAACAGGAGCTTGATTCGTGCCCTGTCGGTTCGAAAGTTTTGGCATCGAATGCGGCGCAAGTGGTCGAGCAACTTCGCACTTGGGCGAACGAACCGCAAAAAAAGTGAAAAATTCGCTTGCCAGGGCAGGGGAATCTCTACTATCAATCCGCGCGCTCGTCACCACCACGGGACGAAGCGCAAGAACGAAAATGGGGTTTTAGCTCAGTTGGTAGAGCACTTGCATGGCATGCAAGGGGTCAGCGGTTCGAATCCGCTAAGCTCCACCATTTTCGGCATTCCAGCTCTCCAATTCGATACTGGAAAAAAAGAGCCTCCGAACACGAAGAGCATCTGACTTTACTGCCTAGGATTGGCACGGCGACGCTGTAGGGCTACTGCCATCAAAACGGTGAGGAGATAGGCCGGCGTCGTTGGCTCGGGAACAAGGGTGCCCGTGATCGATCGTATCGCTGAGGCTTGCGAAAAGATCCCAGAAAAGTATGTCAAATCTCCATAGGCTGCCGCCGAAGCTGTGGAGTTCACCGCCCACGTAATTCCCGCTAATTCCCATGAGCCATTGCGCCACACAAAAAGTCCTCCGCCGGAATCACCCAGCGCACCTTGGCCATCGTAGTCCGTCCGGAACTGAACGAAGGGGGAATCAAAATCCGTGACGAGGATTTCATTCCCCAGATAGCTAGTAGTTCCCTCGACCATGTTGGTCGCCCATCGAGATCCATTGGCTGGATCTGTGCCGGGCGCAACCCAGGTGTAGGGCGCGTTGCTGCTGTTGGTGGAGCCGCGTCCGAACATCAGAGAAAATTCTCCACCAGTAGAGAGGGAGCTCGCAAGGTTGACGGCGGGCAATGATATCGGTAGTGCCGGATCAGAGACGGCACCCCCAATTTGATAGAGTTTAAGATCGCTCGTGCCGATCTGGTATCCCGCACCGACGGAGTAGGATTTACCTGCCACGGTGATCGCGGTAGGAGTCGTTACGTGATTGGCACTCAGCACCCAACCACGCATGGTCGATGGATTGTAGCCAAGGTAAACGCCCGAGGCGTCGGATACGCGAATCTGATTGTCCCAGTAGGAAAACATCGGCCCAGAAACGCTGGAAAGATAGGCGTCAAGGCCCGCTTTTGTGGCGTTATTATTGCCTGTGCCCAAGGTGCCGGCGACGATGACAGCACGTGCAGGACTGAGAAAAATCGCAGGCAGAAAGGCCCAGAGAAGAAGTTTGTTGGTATTTTTCGCACGCATATCGTTTTCCTTTCGCCTAAGGTAATCATGAAAGCATCACCAGACCTGAGAGATCTATAGCAGGAACGTATCAGGGTAACACATTTCAATGACCTTGAAATTGTGAGCATTCGGCGAGAAAAATCAAATCGAAAAATGGTTGTCGCGCTCACGGCGATCAAGCTAGGAAAAGCCCTGCTTGGTATGGCTTTCGCTAGCTTGATCACCGTGCTGGGTGCACGGATTTTTGGGGTAACATGACCCGATGGAGTCATGCGCCCGAACGTTCTCGACCACCCGCTACCACCGTTCATTCCTTCAGGATGAGGCAATGCTTAAAAATCTCTGAT
>RDYF01000090.1 GCA_004293285.1 Verrucomicrobiota bacterium
TCACGATGTCTATCAAGATCATCCCGATCACGTGCGCTTCATCGAAGGCCACAAAGAAAAGTGGGCCAATGTCAAGGTGATGGACATGGAGCCGAACGCCTAACTACGCTTACTCACTCAAGCCCGTCGCGCGGCGCACTCGGTCGAGCACTGGTGCTGCGGCAGCACGGGCTTTTTCGGCACCACGACGCAAGATCTCGTCGACGTAGCCGGGCTCGCGGAGAATTTCTTCGCGGCGCGCGCGCATGGGGGCAAAATACGCCCAATACGCCTCCCATAGCTGGGTCTTGTAGTGACCGTAGCCAAAGCCTCCCGCACGAAAGCTTTCAATCATCACCGCATGCTCGGCGGGTGGGTAGAGCGCCAAAATCGTCGAGTTCTCCACCGGCTTGGGCTCTTCCACAGGTGTGGAATCGGAGACAATCTTCATGATCGTTTTGCGGAGCGCTTTTTCCTCCCCAAACATCGGGATGGTGTTGTGGTAGGATTTACTCATTTTCTGGCCATCGATCCCCGGCACGATCGCCGATTCCTCACGAATCATCGGTTCGGGGATCGTTAAAATCTCGCCTCCCAGGGCCTCGTTGATTTTTACCGCAAGATCGCGCGTCACTTCGAGATGCTGCTTTTGATCTTTGCCCACCGGCACCACATTCGCATCGTAAAGCAAAATGTCCGCCGCCATCAGCACGGGGTAGGCAAACAAGGCATGGTTGGCCGAGATCCCCTTCGCCACTTTGTCTTTGTAGGAATGACAGCGTTCCAACAAGCCCATGGGGCAGACGGTCGAGAGAATCCACGCCAGCTCATTGACCTCGGGCACATCGCTTTGGCGAAAAAACACGGCCTTTTCTGGGTCCAACCCACAAGCGAGGAAATCGATCGCGAGTTCACGGGTGTTCTGGCGCAATTCCGCACCATTCTGCAGCGAGGTCATGGCATGGTAGTTGGCGATGAAATAAAACGCCTCGCCCTGCGATTGCAGTCGAATCGCCGGCTCCATCGCGCCGAAGTAATTGCCAATGTGAAGTTTCCCCGAAGGCTGTAGTCCCGTCAAGATGCGCATCGCCGCGATCATGCGATGCATTCTGCCAGTGTCAAAACTTTTGCATGAAAGGCGCTCGCAAATCGTCCAAATTCTGGGGTTGCCAGTCGGCCAAAATCCGCCTATCCTGAGGAATGAACGCAACGCTCGCTTTTATGAACTTGGGTGGCCAAGAAATGATCATCATCTTCGTGGTGATTCTGCTGCTCTTTGGCGCGAAGAAAATCCCTGAGCTCGCACGCGGTCTGGGCAAGAGCATGGGCGAATTCAAAAAAGCCCGCGAAGAGTTTGAGCGCGAAATCACCAAGGCGGAAGACGATGTAAAGATTCGCGAAGCCGCTGGTAAGGAGCCGCGCGATAGCTAATCGTTTCCTCCTGCATGAAATCACCCGTTCCTTTTGCCCAGCTCGGATGGCTGCCCCGCATCCTTTTGCTGCTGGCTCTTGTGCTGTTTGCGAGCTGCGATAAGAAAGCACCGCGCGCCGTTTCTGCTGCCACCACGCCCGCTGCGCAGAGCACCGCGCCTGAGAAGATCGAGGACCATGAGCTCGATCCCACAGCCCGCAACACCGCGCTGCGATTCGTCAGCTACAATGTCGAAAACTGGCTCATTCTGGAAGATCGTTTCGACTTCGAAACGCGACGTTCGAGCAAAAATGCACCGAAGCCTGAAAAGGAAAAGGCGGCTGTCATCGAGATCCTGCGGCAGGCGCGACCCGATGTCCTGGGACTTTGTGAAATTGGCACCGTCGATGACCTCAAGGAAATTCAAAAACGCCTGCGCGCTGTCGGCATCGACCTCCCGCACTTGCATCACAGCGGCGGCGTGGATCGCACTCGATTCCTCGGATTGCTGTCGCGCTACCCCATTGTCGACAAGGAAGAGCATCCCACGCTTGCTTATCGACTGAACGGACGCGCCTATGCGATGCAGCGCGGCATCCTCGATGCGACCATCAAGCGCGCCGACGGTCGGACTTGGCGTTTTCTCGGCTGTCACCTTAAGTCGAAACGCGAAGTGGAAGACGGCAATCAAACTCAAATGCGCATTCATGAAGCACAACTGCTGCGCAAACAAATCGATCGCGTGCTGCGCGATGAACCGAAAACGCGACTCATCGTCTATGGCGACCTCAATGACACGCGCATGAGCCCAGCCCTCCGCATCGTGCAAGGCCCCTACAACAGCCCTCGCACCATGACGGCCATTCCGCTGAAGGACTCGCGCGGACTCGCTTGGACCCACTACTGGGCCAAGGAGGATGTGTATTCCCGCATCGACTACATTCTCTACAGCCCCGCCTTGAAAAACGAACTCGTTCTGGCAGAAAGCCAGATTCTCGATCCCTGCTCTTGGAACGATGCCTCCGACCACCGTGCCATCCTCGGCGTGTTTCGCTAGCCCTGACTCTCTTTTTGTGAAAACTGTCCAACTCAAATACCTCTCGTACCATCCCAACATCTGGGGCCGCATGATCGGCGATGTTTCGTCGGATTGCCAACCTGGCGATCTGGTGCAAGTCCTCGACAAAAAAGGCGAACCTTTCGGTATCGGCTTCTGGAATCCCCGTGCCAAAATCCCGCTGCGCATCGCCGCCCACGGCAGCATGGCTCCCGAAGAAGAGTTTTTTCTCGATGCCATCCGTCGCGCCGGTCAGCTGCGACGCGACATTCTCCAACTGGATGCCACGACCGAAGCCTACCGCGCCATCCACGGCGACGCCGACCAATTGCCCGGTCTGATTGTCGATAAATTTGCCGATGTGCTATCGATCGAAGTCTCCGCCCTCGCCGTCTGGAAGCGGCTCGATGTCTGGGTCCCGCTGCTGCATGAGGTCTTTGGCACCAGCCGCGTGCGCATTCAGAGCGATCCCGAAATCGCGCGCATTGAGCAGTTGCCCATCGGCGCTCACCCGCTTCACCAAAGCATCCGCCCGCTGAAAGTCCGCGAGCATGGCATCCCTTTCGAAATCAATTTTGCCGAATCGCACAAAACCGGATTTTTCTGCGATCAGCGCGACAACCGCCAACGCTTTGCCACCCTCTGCCAAGGACAAGATGTGCTCGATCTCTGCTGCTACACCGGCGGTTTTTCCGTCAATGCAGCCCTCGCTGGCGCCAAGGAAGTCACAGCCGTCGATCTCGATGAAAAGGCCGTGGAAATGGCGAAACGCAATGCGAACATCAACCAAGCGCGAATCAAATTTACTCATGCCGATGCCTTTACGTGGGTGCGCACGATGATTGAAAACGGTCGTCAATGGGATGTCGTGCTCGCCGACCCGCCGAAGTTCATTCACGGCAAGACCTCAATGCGCTCGTGCTCAAACTCGTCAAACCCGGCGGCGTTTTTGTGACTTGCTCTTGCTCCGGCATGCTCAGTCCCGATGATTTTGAGCGCATCATCATTTCCGCCGCACATCGGCAAAATCTGCGCTTGCAGATTCTCGCTCGCACCGGCGCGGGCGGCGATCATCCGACACTCTCCAATTATCCCGAGTCACAATATCTCAAAGTCATCTGGGCTCGGGTGCTGCGCTAGACGTCGGCCACCACCGCTTTTTCCGGCACAGCCTCTGGCTCTTCCTGCTTCGCGGCAGCGCGACCGAGAAAGCATCGACGCAGGATCATCACAATGACCAGAGCCGAGCCAATGCCCGTGAAATCGGCAGCGAGGTCCCACCAGTCATCGATGTCCCAGGTATTGTAGAGCGCGTTTGGCACGATCTCGCTCAGCAAGCCCATCACGGCGAGCAAGGGCCACACACGCCAGGAAGCCGCGAGGAAAAAAATCACCAAGCTCATGCCAAAATACGCCGTGATGTGCGTGAGGTTGTATTTCTTCCAATACATCTGCCGATCCATCCGACGCAGCCATTCGGAAAAAGCAGCACTTTTCCGCGCCGCAGCCGCCGGTGTTGGTGAGGCAGGAGTCGCAGCAGCAACCGCTTGCACGGAAGCGGTCGAGCTTGGTGCGGGGCGAGCCAGCGCGGGGATTTCTTTTCCGAGAAAAAACGTGCCCACCAAGCTCGGATACATCGTCCGACCCTGAGGAAAAACAAAAAACCAGAATCCAGCCAGCACTCCCAGTGCGACCAGTGCCCGACGTGACGCCGCCCACGGACCTGTGATCCAATGGCGCATCAATCGCCACAAAGCCCAGGCCCAGCCCGACAAGACGACCACCGCCGCCGGTATGATCCAGGGCCGAGGACGGACCGCTTCGACCTTCAACTCTTTCAAGCGCAGAGTCCCCATGAGCCCAGCGGCATCCACCGAAAGCATGACTTTCTTCATGTGCGGCGGCAAGGCGATGACCGTCTGCACTCGATGCCAGTCTTCGGTGCCCCGCGCCGAAATCACGTCGTGATCGAGCGGCGCACAATAGTGATTGCGATGATCCCATCCCACGATCACCACTCGCGGCATCAGCCAGTGAGTCGTCGGATGCGGCGTCGCCCCCTCCCAACTCGCCCAAGCAGTCACTGCGAGATGCGTGACGTTCTCGACATCCTGCAAATGACGCTGCACCGATACATTCGGCCCGCTGTTGCGCTTTGTCAGCACCAAGCCCTGCTCATCGGCGCGGACTTTCTCTGCATTTTCCTTCACCGCCCCTTGCCAGTGCGAGAGCGATCGACACACCTCCGCGGGCAACAGGTTCGGGCCGCAGCGTTCGAATCGACACTGCCAAACCATCACCGTCACCACAGCCCATGCGAGCCACCACCGCAGATGATTGCGCGCAAAGCGCAGCACCCAGCTTACGGGATCCCACGCTTTTTTTTCTCCGCTGCCACCCATGCTTGATCTTGTTTGGATAAAGAAGACTCCTTGGTGCGGAATCGATTGCCGTCCGGTTCCACCATCACCATTTGCCCCTGATGATACGCCACCAACCGGGCCACCAAGGTCCGACCGTCCGGACCCTCCCAGCGACGATAGCCTTGCTTTTCGAGCTTTTTCATCCACTCGTCATAGCCACTGCGTCCGACATTGACCGCATGCTTCAACTGGCCCCAAAAAAATTCCGCTTGCCCTTTGTTGTATCCGCGATAGCGACCCAGCACTTCCCCTTGCGGGGAGAGCATCACCACCTGCGGCGTGCCGATGGCGCGATACTTTTTCTTCATTTGCTCGACGTATTCCTGCGCACTGACCTCGTTGTCGTATTTCTCCCCGCGCGCCATCAGCGCACTTTGATCGACGATCAAACGCACGGTATTGTCTCGCGCCCAGTCGCCAAATTCCGCCACGCCAAAAAGCTCTTCGCTCAGTCGCTTGCAAATCGGACTGCGCACGCTGTCGGTAAACCAAATCAACACGCACTTGCCCTCACGCATGGCGATTCTCTTGGCTTCATTTTCGCTTTTCAACCAAACCTCACGCTTCGGCCCCGCGAGCAGTTTTTTCAATTCCGGCAAATCTTCTTCCACACGATCCGGGTCGGTCCACATGATGTCATCAGCTTCCGGATGACTCGCCAAAGCCACACTGACTTCCGGTGCCGCGGTGCCCGCATCTCCTCCGTCGACTTCTGGGTTCGCCCGCAGTTCTTTGGGGATCCCCGTCGGACCAAAAGGCTTTTCTTCCTGCACCTTCTTGTTGCCTAACCCACAAGAGTGGCAACACACTCCCAGTAGCAGTATGACCCATACCCCCTTTCGCATACGTGATTCTTAGCACATCCCCGAGTTCCGATGAAAGACAAAATTCTTGCATTGATCCCGGTATGGTCTTAACTCAGCGCACTTATGAACCGATTGCTGCCCATCCTGTCCGCACTCATGCTTTTGTTCCCTGCGGTACCGCTTCATGCTGCAGACGACCACGCGGGCCCGCCGAAATTTGTTCAGCGCATGAAGGATTTTCCCGCTGAAGAAAAGGCCAAGGGCATTGAAGGCATCGGGAACATCATCGCTTACCGCGCCTCACAGGAGCCGATCTTGGCGGTCTCGACCATCCTTTTCTTGCTCGCCATTTTGCACACTTTTGCCGCCATCCCCATCACCAAGTATGCTCACCACGTGCAGCATGAGCACGATGAAAAAATCAAGCGCTTGGCCAAGGAGCATCACGATATGCCGGAGGAACAACGCATGGTTTCCTTTAAAGCAACGGTGCTGCACTTTTTTGGCGAAGTCGAAGCCGTTTTCGGCATTTGGGCCATTGCTCTACTCGTCGCACTAATCGGCATGGTCGGTTTTGCCGACATGAAGAGCTACATGATGACGGTCAATTTCACCGAACCGATGTTCGTCTTCGTCATCATGGCCATCGCTTCCACACGTCCCATTTTGCGCTTTGCCGAAAAATGCCTGAGCAACATCGCCCGCCTCGGCAAGGAAAGTCCTGCGGCATGGTGGTTGACGATCTTGATCATCGCTCCCCTCCTCGGCTCGCTGATCACTGAACCTGCTGCGATGACGATTGCAGCACTGCTCTTGGCGCGCAAGTTTTACCCCCTGAAACCTAGCAGCAAGTTTGCCTATGCCACTCTGGGACTCCTTTTTGTCAACGTTTCGATTGGGGGCGTCTTGACCAACTTTGCCGCTCCGCCCGTGTTGATGGTCGCACAGAAATGGAATCTCACGACGCCGCACATGTTCTTGCATTACGGCGACAAAGCCATCGCGGCGATTGTGGTGTCGAGCCTGCTTTACTTCCTTTTCTTCCGCAAAGAGCTTGCCGCGATGCGCGCGAAAATGACGGATGAAAACAACGATGGCATCCCCGATTGGCACCAGCGCGAGACTCCCATTCCTCTGCAAGTCACTCTCACGCACATTCTTTTCATGGGCTGGACGGTTCTGTGCTCGCATTACCCGCCTCTGTTCATTGGTGGCTTTCTGTTTTTCATCGCGTTCAGCCGCGCCACTCGTCATCACCAAAATCCCATCGATCTTCGTGGCCCGCTGCTTGTCGCTTTCTTCCTTGGCGCTCTGGTCGTTCACGGCGGACTTCAAGGCTGGTGGCTCGGACCCATCATCACCTCGCTGACGGAATGGCCGCTGTATCTTGGCGCGACCATCCTCACAGGCTTTAACGACAATGCCGCCATCACTTTCCTCGCCAGCCAAGTGGAAAATCTTTCCCCTGCCCTGAAGTACAGTGTGCTCGCCGGTGCAGTCACTGGTGGCGGCCTCACGGTCATCGCCAATGCCCCGAACCCCGCAGGCCAATCGATCCTCAGCAAGTTTTTCGGCGATGGCGTTTCTCCGCTGAAGCTGTTGCTCGGGGCGTTGATCCCAACTCTGATCACGATCGTGATGATGAAATTCATCCCGGACAAGGAAGCGCATCGTCAACAAAATGAAGCGTTCCGCGTGGAGCAAGAAGCGAAAGCGAATGCCGCCGCTAACCCGGAATCTCACTAACATGTTTACCGGACTCGTCGAAGCCACTGGTCGCGTTCTTTCGTTAGAACAACGCGGGGAACAAGCACGCTTGTTGCTGGACATCCCTTTCGCTCACGAACTGGAGCTTGGCGAGTCGGTGGCCGTCAATGGCTGCTGCTTGACAGTCGCTCAGATCGAGGAAAATCAGATCGCCTTTGACCTCCTCGCGCAGACTCTCTCGCTCACCTCTCTCGGTGACTTGCTGGAAAATTCTCTCGTCAATCTGGAGCGTGCCCTCCTTCCCACCACGCGGCTCGGCGGTCACTTTGTCCAAGGCCACGTCGACGCCACAGGCCAGGTTCTCGATCTTTCACCGCGCGGTCAGGATCATCGACTGGAAATTTCCTTGCCGGAAAAAGTGCAACGCTACTGCATCCCGCAAGGCTCGATTGCCATCGATGGCATTTCGCTCACCATCGCGGAACTCCACGCAACAAGCGCCGTTTTCTGGATCATCCCCCACACGATTCAGCGCACGAATTTGCAACAGAAAAGCATCGGCTCCCGAGTCAATCTCGAAGCCGATCTACTCGCGAAATACGCCGCCCGTTTTCACGAGACACGCTAACGCGCTCACCCACGCTCAGGCTTTCTGCTGATCCAATCGACCTGCCGCGTAGGCCTCGAAGACGCGCGCGATCTCGTCGCGCACCCGACGAAATACTTGCATCTGCTCTTCTTCCGTGCCGGTTGCATGCGCAGGATCGTCGAATCCCCAATGATGGCGATTCACCTGTCCGGGAAACATCGGACACGCTTGATCGGCATTGCCACATACGGTGATCACGGTCTCGACCTGCTGATCGAGAAATTCGTTGAGATGCTTCGAACGATGCGCGGAGATGTCGATGCCGACTTCTGCCATCGC
Source organism: Verrucomicrobiota bacterium (assembly GCA_004293285.1). Classification (GTDB taxonomy): domain Bacteria; phylum Verrucomicrobiota; class Verrucomicrobiia; order Verrucomicrobiales; family Akkermansiaceae; genus UBA956. The sequence continues at coordinate 8,312 of RDYF01000090.1, forward strand.
TTTGATCCCTAACGGATGAACATAGCCCGCAGGGTTCGAACCCGCACTAGCGACAACAAAGTCATCGCCCAGCGCACGACGCAACAAGCCCTCGGCCAAATGGGAACGGCAGGAGTTTCCTGTGCAAAGAATCAAGATCAATGGTTTCATAGAATTTCGTGAGAGAAAAATTTTCGGCGAAAGAAAAAAGCAACATGCACTAAGCCGATCAACGCGGGCACCTCGATCAAGGGACCGACCACTGCCGCAAAGGCGACACCGGAGTCGAGCCCAAACACCGCAATCGCCACCGCAATCGCGAGCTCGAAATTGTTGCCCGCTGAGGTAAACGCCACGCTGGCACTGCGCGGGTAGTCCGACCCCAAACGTGCCGCCATCACAAAACTAACGACAAACATCACGCCGAAGTACAACACTAACGGAATGGCAATGCGCAAAACGTCGTAGGGCAAGCGCAGCATCGCATCGCCTTTGTAGGTAAACATCACGACAATCGTGAAAAGCAGAGCTACTAAGGTGAGCGGGGCAATCTTGGGCAAAAACTTTTGCTCATACCACGCCTCACCCTTGGCTTTGACCAACAGCACCCGACTCAGCACGCCCGCCGCAAAGGGGATGCCGAGGTAGATCAAGACACTGTGAAAAATGTCCGACATCGCAATCGGCACGATCACTCCTTTCAGCCCGACATACGGCGGTAGCACGGTGATGAAAAACCAGGCGTAGGCACTGTAAAACAAAATCTGCGCGATGCTGTTCAGCGCCACCAAACCTGCCGCATACTCGCTACTGCCCTTAGCCAAATGATTCCACACCAACACCATCGCAATGCAGCGCGCAATTCCTACCAAAATCAAACCGATCATGTAGTCGGGCTGATCGCGCAGAAAAACCACCGCCAAGACCCACATCAATACCGGACCGATCACCCAATTTTGCAACAACGAAAGCGATAGAATTTTTTTGTTCGAAAAGACCTTCGGCATTTCGCGATACCGCACTTTGGCCAGCGGCGGATACATCATCACGATCAATCCAATCGCCAGCGGCAGGTTGGTCGCGCCAAGGGTCATCGGCGCAAAAAAGGCCGCTGGGTCGGTGATGACGACATTGCCTAACAAAACACCTAAGGCCATGGCAGCAAAGATCCAGACCGTTAGATAACGATCGAGAAACGACATTCTTTGGGTAACGGATTCACTCATGCGATTTTCGATAGAGAAAGTTTCAGCAAAGCCGCCACCCCCACGGGCTCTTGTGCTTGCCACGGCAGCCACGCCACGCAGGTCGCGTGCTTGTCGACGACTTCGGTAAGATACCGACGCTCGGCATGCTCACGCCGCATCAATAAGGGATCGCAGCTGTCGCAGCCGTGCAGACTCTGGTTGATCACCCACGCCATCGGCTCGATGCGGGCTCGACGCAAGTCCTGCTGCAACGCCGCCGCTTCGTGGATCGGAGTTGCCTCGGGCAAGGTGACGAGAATCATCGAGGTGTAATTCGGATCGCGCAATCTTTCTAACAAATGCACCACTTCCGCTGGCTGCGATGCTCCTGTCTGACGCTCGAGCTCGCGCTGGTAGGCTTCGCTGGCATCGAGCAAGAGCAGCGTATGCCCCGTAGGCGCGGTATCGAGTACGACAAAACCTTTTTCCCCTCTCGCCACTTCCCGCGCAAAAGCGCGAAAGACGGCAATCTCTTCGGTGCACGGCGAACGCAGATCTTCTTCTAACAAAGCACGCGCGGATTCATCGAGGTGCGCCGCTTGCTCGGCCATCACCATGGCGGTGTATGCAGCGGTTTCTTCGGCGGGATCGATCTGACTCAAGCTCAAGCCCGCACATTGTCCATCGAGCGTCTGCGCCACATGCGCCGCTGGATCGGTGGTGCTCAAATGCACCGCATGCCCGCGCTCCGCAAGCGCCACGGCGATCGCTGCCGCAACGGTGGTTTTTCCGACTCCTCCTTTGCCCATGGTCATGATGACACCTCGACCTTTTTTCTCAAGCTGGTCGACAAGAGCATTCAGGGTCTGCATCGACGGTGCCTGCCACGATGTCGGCATCATCTGACTTGTCGACGCAATGCCCTCGTCTAACAACTCTCGCAATCCCGCGATCCCCAGAATGTTGATGGCTTTGAGCGGCACGAAACATGTCGGCAAGCTGTCGATGAAATCCGCTGCGGCGGCGATAGCAGCTGCACCTCGCTCTTGCATCGCTTGAGCGACCCCATCCTCGGTGCACGATGTCACAAACATGCCGTTGATCACCAACTGCTGCTGCGTAATGCCGAGCGTACGCAGTTCGATCGACGTTCGTTGCGCCTCGCGCAAAGACGAGCGCTGAGCGCGACTCACCAGCACCATGGTCGTGCTTAGCGGGTTCGCTAGGGTCGAGACCGTGGCCTCGTAAATGGCGCGTTGTTTTTCCAAACCCGCCAGCGGTCCGAGACAAGACGTGCCACTTTGATTGTCATCGAGAAATTGATCCCATGCTTTCGCCAGGCTCATCAGGCGCAAGGTATGGCCCGTAGGCGCGGTATCGAAAACAATGTGATCGTAGGTCGATGCCGCGGACGGATCACCGATCAAGCCGGCAAACTCATCAAAGGCGGCAATTTCCACCGTGCATGATCCCGAGAGCTGCTCTTCCATGCTGCGCAAGGCTGTCTCGGGCAAAATGCCTCGCATCGGCCCAATCAAGCGCTCCCGATACGCCGCGGCGGCCTCCACGGGATTGATGTTGAGCGCGTCCAAGCCGCTCACACCGGGAATCGGGGTCGGCTGATTCGAAAGCTTCGTTTCTAACACCTCATCGAGATTCGATGCCGGATCGGTGCTCACCAGTAGCACCCGCTTGCCCGCTTCGGCAAGACGCAGCGCCGTGGCACAGGAGAGCGACGTTTTTCCCACACCACCTTTTCCGGTGAAAAAAAGATAGCGCGTCGCCGTGGCAGCTGCGGGTCGATAGGGTGTCAGAGTTTTCATCGGTTGGCAAATTAGGCCGAAAAATCGCGCACCCACTCACGACGCTCTTCTTGGGTGGGATAGCGACCCTTGAAACGCAAGACCCCATCGCAGAACACCAAGGGCAGACACTCGGTGCCTTCTTCCTTCAGCAGCTCTTGCACCGTCGGATGTTGCGCAAAGGCGAGAGCTTGTTGACTCAGATTGTAGCGCTCGACCTTCGCCCCACGCTGGGTAAATTGCACCAACACGGCCGCAAAATTGATCAAATCGGGATCAATGCTGGTGCCACAAATGCCGGTGGAACAACACATCGGCGGATCGTAAACTTGGATATGCTTGATCATAACTTTAGGATGGGGCATTCGAATGAAAATCGTCCAAACAACAGAAAAGATTCAACAGGCAAGGCTTGCGCAGCGTGTAAAAGACCTGCGTGCCACGTCGCTCGGCACACACAATGCCGACACCGCGCAGCACGGAGAGATGGTTCGAAACCGTGGAAATGTCCAACTGCACCAAGGCCGTCAGATCGGCTACGCAATGCTCGCCTTCCGCGAGAGCACTGACGATCCTCACTCGCGCCGGATGACCCAGTGCCTTGAAGACTTCCGCCACTCGCAGAAAGTCCTCGCGATTCTGAGGTAGTTTGGTCTCGCAACGGCTCATGCCTGCTATATTTTGCTATTTTGCCAAATAAGCAAGAATAAAATGCCATGACACCCTTTTCGGCTTCATGGCAAGAATTCAACTTGTGATAGGAGGCGCGCTTGGTTATTCCCCGCTGACACCCATTTTCTTCATGGCTCGTTCATCCAACTTATCCATGTGCTCCTTTTGCGGAAAAGGTCACTCCGAAGTCAAAAAACTCATTGCCGGGCCAGGGGTCTACATTTGCAATGAATGCGTCGATCTCTGCGTATCGATTCTTGATAAGGAGCTGCGTTCACCCGATTCTCAAAAATCCAACGCTAAGGGCAAGCGCGCCGCACTGCCCACTCCTGCGGAGTTGCGCCGTCAATTGGATCTGCATGTGATCGGTCAAGAGCATGCCAAAAAGGTGCTCTCGGTCGCTGTCTACAATCACTACCAGCGCCTCAATCAACCCACCGGCAGCAGTGCAAAGGAGTATGAGGGCGTGGAGATCGAGAAGTCGAATGTCCTCCTCCTCGGCCCCACGGGCTCAGGAAAAACCCTGCTCGCGCGCACCCTCGCCCGCTCGCTGGATGTGCCGTTTTGCATTGTCGATGCCACCACACTCACCGAAGCCGGCTATGTCGGCGAGGACGTGGAAAACATCATTTTGCGTTTGCTGCAGGCGTCCGACTTCGATGTCGCGAAGGCGGAACGTGGCATCATTTATGTCGATGAAATCGATAAAATCGGTCGCAAAACGGAAAATGTCTCGATCACCCGCGATGTCTCGGGCGAGGGCGTGCAGCAGGCTTTGCTGAAAATCCTCGAAGGCACGATCTGCAATGTTCCACCGCAAGGTGGCCGCAAGCACCCGCAGCAGGAATACATCCAGGTGAATACCGAGAAAATCCTCTTCATCTGCGGCGGTGCTTTTGTCGGACTCGAAGACAAAATCCGCCGTCGTTTGGGCAAGAATACGCTCGGTTTTCACAGCAATGACAGCGCGCTGAATGAGATCGACCCGACGCGCAACATCCTGGAAATGACTCTGCCAGAAGACTTGCTCCATTTCGGCCTGATCCCCGAGTTCATCGGTCGTCTGCCCGTCATTTCGTCGCTGCGCCAACTGACCGAAGATGAGTTGATCCAAATTCTCACGGAACCGAAAAATGCTCTCGTCAAGCAATACGCCAAACAGCTTTCGCTCAATGGTGTGAAGCTGAATGTCACGCGCGATGCCCTCAAGGCCTTTGCTGAGGAAGCGATCAAACGCGGCACTGGCGCGCGTGCCCTGCGCTCGATCTTCGAACGCATCATGCTCGATGTGATGTATGAAATTCCGTCGCGCACCGACGTAGAAATGGTCACCATCACCCGCCAAGCGGTGCTTGGTGAGAAACCTCCCACGCTCAAGAAGCGACGCGCCGATGGCTCGAAAGCCGAGGACGCTGCTTGATGCCTGCATTTAGGATTTTGCCTTGCGAAAACCATCCCTCTCCCCTATCCCAATCGCCAACGACCTTCTGACCATGCCGAAGAAAGTATTCCTATCCATCGACCTCGGAGCTGGCTCCGGACGCATCATCGCCGCGAAAACGGACATGCAGCATCTTTATCTCGAAGAGGCCCCGGCGGGTCGTACTGGAACATCGTCGGCCTCTACCGCGATATCCTCGAAGGCCTGCGCAAAGCAGTTGCCGCGTATGGCGACCGCATTTGCTCGATCGGCATCGATACCTGGGGCTGTGACTTCGGCCTCTTTGATCGCAATGGTCGACTGCTGGGCATGCCGCACCAATACCGCGATGAACGCTTTGAGGGCATGGCCGAGGAAATGCATCGCCGCATCAGCGAACAGGAAGTGTTCCAGCACACCGGCGTGCGCACGAATTTCTACAACAGCTCGCTGCATTTGCTCGCTGAGCAAATCCGCCAATCTCCCGAGCTGCTGGAAGCGGATCGTTTGCTCTTCATCCCCGACCTTCTTGCCTATTGGCTCACAGGGGAAATGTGCAATGAGCGCACGGTCGCTTCGACCTCGCAGTTGTTCGACCCGAATACCAATGACTGGGCCTGGCCTGTCATCGATGCTCTCGGCCTGCCACGTCGGATTTTTGGCAAGGTCGTCGCCCCCGGCACGGTCGTCGGAAACATCCGCGCGGAAGTCGCCGACTACATTGGCAAAGCTGATATCCCGGTGATCGCATCGGCCTCGCACGACACCGCCTCTGCCGTCGCCGGCATCCCGATGAGCCAAGGCGACAATCTCTGGCTGTCTTCCGGCACTTGGTCCATCATGGGTCTTGAGTCGCCGCAACCGATCACCTCGTCCGCCGCTTTTGAAGCCGGTTTTTGCAATGAACTCGGTCACAGCGGCACGGTTCGCTTCCTCAAAAACATCTCCGGCCTGTGGCTGATTCAAGAGTGCAAACGCCAGTGGGCCATCGATGGCGAGGACCTCGACTACGCCGCTCTGGCCGAACTCGCGATTGAAGCACCGGCTTTCACGGCTTTCATCGATCCCGACCACCCGAGTTTCTCGACGGCGGGCGACATGCCAGAGAAAATCCAAGAATACTGCCGCGCCACCGGTCAGGACGTGCCGCAAGTGAAAGGAAAAATCCTCCGCGTCGCCACGGATTCGATCGCCCTGAAGTACCGCATGACCTACGACAAAATTTGCAGCATGACGGGTTCGTCGTTCAAACGACTCCACGTCGGCGGCGGCGGCATTCAAAACACCTACCTCACCCAAGCAGCCACTTCCTGCGGCAACATCGCCGTGCAAATGATCGCCACGGGGCACTTGCCATCGATGGTGGAGGCGCGCGAGCTGATCAAGAACTCCTTTGAGTTCAAAACCTACCTCCCCCAAGACAGCGCCGATTGGGAGCAGGCCTATGAACGCTTTTTGAAGGTGATCGCCTGATCTCTCATCCGCAAAGATCCTCCACGGGGGCACTAGCATCTCCAACCAGCGCAGCTGCGGCGCTGGTTTTTTTTCCTTCTGTTTCCCACCGCGCCGCGTGGTGGGGTCTCTTGTTTTCCCTGATCGCCCCACTGACATGCCTTTTTCTTCTCTTCAACAAAACTGGTTCTCGAATCTGCGCGGCGATATCCTCGCCGGGATCGTCGTCGCGCTCGCTCTGATCCCTGAAGCGATTGCTTTTTCTCTCATCGCGGGTGTCGACCCGAAGGTCGGGCTTTACGCGTCGTTTTGCATCGCCGTGGTTATCGCCTTTGTCGGTGGCCGCCCAGCCATGATCTCGGCAGCCACAGGAGCGATGGCTTTGCTGATGGTCACGCTAGTGAAAGATCACGGTCTTCAGTATCTGTTAGCGACCACTTTGCTCACGGGCGTGATTCAAATCATCATGAGCTGGCTGCGCATCGGCAATGTCATGCGCTTTGTCTCGCGGGCGGTGATGCTCGCGCAGTTGCCCGAACTGGATCTCTCGGTGGAGCGTGTCTCGTGGATCACCTATGCCATGGTCGCGGGCGGTCTTGCGATCATTTACTTGCTGCCCCGCCTCACCAAGGCCGTGCCCTCGCCACTGGTTTGCATTATCGTGCTCACGATCGTAGCGATGGTAATGAAGCTCGATGTCCGCCGCGTGGGCGACCTCGGTGAACTGCCTGATACCTTGCCCATTTTTCTCTGGCCGGATGTGCCGCTGAATTGGCAAACGCTGCAAATCATTTTCCCCACCGCCATGGGCCTCGCCTGTGTGGGATTGCTGGAATCGCTGATGACGGCGCAAATCGTCGATGACATGACGGAAACGAAAAGCGATAAGAACCAAGAAGCTCGCGGGCAAGGCATCGCCAATATCGTCGCCGGTCTTTTTGGTGGCATGGCTGGTTGTGCGATGATTGGTCAATCGGTGATCAATGTGAAATCCGGCGCTCGCACGCGCCTCTCGACTCTCATCGCAGGGGTGGTGCTCTTGATTCTCCTCTTGGTACTGGGTCCATGGGTCAAACAAATCCCCATGCCCGCCTTGGTCGCGGTGATGGTGATGGTCTCGATCGGCACTTTTTCCTGGGCCTCTTTGAAAAACCTTTTCATCCACCCCTACACCACCAGCTTGGTGACGATTGTCACGGTGGTCACGGTAGTTTACACCCACAATCTCGCTCTGGGCGTGGGCGCCGGTGTGCTGCTTGCATCGCTGTTTTTCGCACGCAAAATCGCTCAGGTGATTCGCATCACTCACACCGACCACGACAGAATCCGCGCTTACACCGTGCTGGGGCAGGTATTTTTTGTCTCTGCGGAAACATTTTCGCAGGCCTTCGATTTCTCGAAAAATCACGAGAAGGTGATCATCGATCTCACGCACGCTCACTTCTGGGATCTCACGGCCGTGGGCGCACTGGATAAGGTGGTCCTCAAGTTCCGCCGCGCTGGCACGGAAGTGGAGGTTCAGGGCATGAATGAGGCCACGGCCACTATCGTCAGTAAGCTCGCCGTGCATGATAAAACCGAGGCTCTCGACCGCTTGCTCGAGCACTAAGTCCCCAGAGATTGCGCCGATTTCGCTTTGTCCATGAAAATGGCGCGATCCTTGCTTGAAATGTTTGCCATCTCGGCCTAACCTAGAGCGCCGCCGCTCCCATGGCCGCCGGAATTGGCTTTTTCCCACTATCCTAACATGTCTCAGCATCCTTTTGTTCCCGACGACGCCCCCTTCACACCCGAACAACGCCTGTGGCTCAACCGCGCCGTGGCCGGACCTCCCGTCCCTGTGACAGTGCTTTACGCATCACAAACGGGCAATGCCGAGGGCCTCGCCAAGAAGCTCGTCAAGGATCTGAAAAAAGGAAATTTCCTCCCCACGATGTCGGACATCGCGCAATACGATGCCGCGAAACTCCCTGCGGAAAAACACGTGCTGCTCATCGCCAGCACTTACGGCGATGGCGAACCTCCCGACTCCGCTGCCGATTTCCATAAGTGGCTGATGGCGGAATCCGCACCCTCTCTCGCTGGGGTGAAATACTCGGTCCTCGCCCTCGGCGATTCGTCTTATCCCGATTTCTGCCAGTGCGGCATTGATTTCGACCTGCGCTTCGAAGCGCTCGGCGCGGAACGCATCTACCCACGCGTCGATTGCGATGTCGAGTTCGACGCCGAATACAAGGCCTGGTCGCAAGGCATCATGTCCCTGCTCGCCCCCGCTGGCGCCGTCGCTGCGGTGCCGATGGCTCTCGATCAAGAAGAGGACGGCTATTCGAAAAATCGCCCCTTCCCCGCTCCCATCATTCGCCAATACAATCTGAATGGCAAGGGCTCGGAAAAGCGCACACATCATATCGAAATTTCACTCGATGGCTCAGGCCTGAGCTACCAAGTGGGCGATGCCCTCGGCGTTTACCCACAGAACAGCGCGGCGCTTGTCGATGAGCTTCTCCGCTCCGCGAGGCTCTCATCCGCCACTACGACATCCGCACTCTCACCAGTTCGTTGATTGAAAAATGGCAAGCTCGCAGCGGTTCGCCGTTTCTGCGCTCGCTCGTTGCCGCCAATGATAAACAAGCCTACCAAGATTTCATCTGGGGCCGCGAACTCATCGATCTGGCGCTCGACTACCCTGCCGATTTCACCGACGCCGAGGACTTTGTCGCCATTTTGCGCAAGCTTCAACCACGGCTTTACTCGATTTCCTCCAGCCCACTCGCCCACCCTGGCGAAGTGCATCTGACGGTTGGCGAAGTCACTTACCGCACCTTCGGACGTGAGCGCGGGGGCGTTTGCTCGACCTTCCTTGCTCGCCTCGCCGCAGGCGACACCACTGGCGTCTATCTCCACGAGAACCCCGCTTTCCGTTTGCCCGAAAATCCCAGCACGCCGCTGATCATGGTCGGCCCCGGAACGGGCATTGCGCCCTTCCGCGCTTTCCTCGAAGACCGCCAAGCCACTGGAGCCAAAGGCCGCAATTGGCTGTTTTTCGGCAATCCCCACGCCGCCACGGATTTCCTCTATCAGGAGCAACTGGAGCAGTTTTTCAAAGATGGCCTGCTCGAGCGCCTCGACACGGCATTTTCGCGCGACCAAGCGAAGAAAATCTACGTGCAAGACCGCATGAAAGAGCAAGGCGCGGAGTTGTGGAAATGGCTCGAAGAAGGTGCCGCGTTCTACGTCTGTGGCGATGCCTCACGCATGGCGAAGGATGTCGATGTCGCCCTCCACGATGCCATCCAAACCCACGGTGGCAAGACGGCCGAGGAAGCCGCCGCCTACGTCGCGCAAATGAAAAAAGACAAACGCTACCAGCGCGACGTCTATTGATCGCTCACCGAACGAACCAAGGAAACCACGAGCCGCAGCACCCACTGCGGCTCGTTTTCTTTTACACACGCTTGTGGCCACTTCATGCCACATGCGTCATTTCCCGATTACGACTATCTATCAGGGCGCAAGATCCTCACTCGCTGTCATGATTCACCTACTCCGATCCCTCATCCCTCTGCTTCTCCTTTCCTCTTCTGTCATCTCCGCCGCAGAAATACACAAGTCAACCCCGAACATGAAATGGTGGCGCGATGGCCGATTCGGCATGTTCATCCACTGGGGACCTGTTTCGATCACCGGCCAGGAAATCAGTTTCTCTCGCGGCAAATCAAATCCCCACGCGCCCTACGGCAATGGCCCGACAGCTGTCGATGTCTATGACAATCTTTACAAGCAATTTAACCCCGTCAAATTTGATGCGGATGAATGGGTCGCCATCGCCCAAAAGGCAGGCATGAAGTACATCGTGCTCACCGCTAAACACTGCGATAGCTTTCTGCTATGGGATTCGAAAACCGACAACTACAACATCATGAATACCCCCTTTGGCCGCGATGTGGTCAAGGAGCTCTCCGTCGCAGCAGAGAAGGCGAAGATCCCTTTTTGCGTCTATTTTTGCCCCGGTGATTGGAAGGACCCCGATTGCCGCCACCCAGAAAACAATCCGCTTTTTGTGAAGCGCATGCACGATCAGCTCACTGAGCTTCTCACCCAATACGGAAAAATTCCCCTCGTCTGGTTCGATTTCGATGGCTACCCCTGCCCCACTCAGCCGAAGGAAACGGCTACTCTCGTGCGCAAGCTCCAGCCTGGCATCATCATCACCAATCGCCTCGAGGCCATGACAACCGATGAATCGCACGGACGCATCGGCCCCTGGGGCGATTACGCTACACCAGAACAATTCGTCGGCGGCTATGCCGATGACGCACCATGGGAGACCTGCATGACCATTGCCAATCAATGGAGCTGGCGACCCAATGACCCCATCAAGTCTCTCGATCACTGCCTCCGCGTGCTCGTCGGCACCGTCGGCGGTGATGGCAATCTGCTCTTTAACGTCGGCCCTAAGCCCGATGGCGAGATCGAGCCCGATCAAGTCACCCGACTCCAAGAAATGGGCGCTTGGTTGCAAAAAAACGGCGAATCCATCTACGGCACGCGTGGCGGGCCATGGCACCCCACGCCACACTACGCCGCCACCCGCACGAAGGATGCCATTTACCTTCACATCTTTGGTAAGCCAGGCATGCCCTTCAGTCTCCCGGCTCTCGCAGCGGAGGTGAAATCTGCCACCCTGCTCGACGGCACGCCCGTTGCTTTTGGCCAAAGCAGTCTCGCTTTTACCGTCGCCCCACCACCCGCCAAGATGGACGCCATCATCACGGTCGTGAAAATTCTCATCAAAGAAGACCCGCTCACCATCGCCGCCATCCCACCACTTTCTATTACCGGGTCTTTCGCCTATCGCAAGCCGGCAAAAGCCTCGAGCAATATCGCCGAGCGCTACATGCACACACCCGCCGCCGCTTTTGACGACAATCCCCGCACCTACTGGACTCCCGGCCGTGATGAAGCCGTGGCTGAATCGCTCTATGGCAAAACTTTTGCCGCCATCACGCCCGACCGACCACTGTGGCTCAAGGAAAGCTGGCTCGCCGTCGATCTGCTGGAACCGAAAACCGTCAGCCGCATGGTCATCGGCGATGGCTGGGACCCCGTGCAGGAATGGAAGGTCGAGTATCTCCATGAAAACACCTGGAAAGAAGCCGTCAAAGGCACGACCATGGGCCAACGCCTCGAAGTCACGCTCCCGCAACCCGTCACAGCACAAAAATTCCGCCTCTCCCTCAAGGCAAACGGCCGCACCGCGATTCGGGAATGGCAAATGTTTTGACGCTCTCTCACTTGCCATGTGGAGTCATAAAGCCTAAGTTCTTGCACCATGTCGCTTCCGGTCATTCGCGTTTCCATTGTCGAGGATGACGAGGCCTATTGTTCGATTCTTCGACAACACTTGGATCAAACGGAAGACATCCGCTGCATCAGCTGCTATCACGATCCCCAACAGGCCATCAACAACCTTCCTACGGATCAGCCGGATGTCGTGTTGATGGACCTGAACCTGCCGGGAAAATCAGGCATTGAATGCATCGCAGAACTGCTCATACGCATGACAGCCCTACAAGCGATCATGCTCACGGTGTTTGAGCAAGATGAACAAGTTTTCGCCGCGCTCGAAGCAGGCGCTTGCGGCTATCTGGTCAAACGAAATTCGCTCTCACGCATCGCCGATGCCATCCGCGAGGCTCATGAGGGCGGCTCGCCCATGTCGGCGAATATCGCACGCATGGTCGTCGCTTCATTTCGCCGCGATCCATCGCAACAACCGCTCTCGCCTCAGGAATCGGAAGTCTTGGCCAGACTCGCCCACGGCGATACCTACGCGGCGATTGCAGCGGAAATGAACATTGCCGTGCACACGGTGCGCAATTACATCCGCCGCATTTACACAAAACTCCACGTCCACAGCCGCACGGAAGCTGTCGCGAAGTTCATGAGCCAAAAGCACCACTGATCACGTGGATGACTTGAGTGCACCTCGCCTGTGGCCACTTCATGCCACATGACAGATCGCCCCATCCCGATACGATGTCGTTGGTTTTCAAAGGTATTGAGACTTTGACTCGATGCTGACGAGCCATTTGTATCCTACTAGGAACCATCAAACGTATCGAATAAATGAAAATGAACCGAATCCCTGCAATCGCCCTCGTCTCCCTGATGTCTGGGCTCATCCTCCCCTCCCTTTCTTCTGCCGCTGTCATCGCAGGCGGGAATGGGAGTTTTGAAACGAACACACGTGGCACTGCTGCCTTTGGCGGAGCTTTTGGTCAAATCTGGTATCTCAATCCGCTCCCTGGTAATGCGAGTGGTGCAAATATCGCAGGATGGACGCTGTATGGCGTCGGCGGTGGTGCTCCGCCTGCGAATACGGCCTGGCTCATGAGCGATGCCTCTGGATACGGCACAGCTTCTAATGGCAACTATTTCATCAACGTCGAATCCGGTCCCGATTGGTGGCTCGGCACGGAGATCACGGGCTTGACCAGTGGCTGGACTTACACCCTTTCCTTTGACACCCGTCGACGTAGCGGCGGTGGCGGCGGAAATTTTGATGTGTTCGTCAATAATACTCTATCCACCACTGGTGCCTTCACGGCTGCGAATGTCGCACCAACTACTACGACCTGGGAAACGAGAAGCATTAACTTCACCGCCAATGCCTCAACCATGAGCGTGTTCATCGCAAATACCGATGTAACGAACTCAGGCTTCATGGTCGATAATTTCAGCATTGTACCTGAGCCATCCGCCGCACTTCTCGGTGGTCTCGGCCTTCTCGGCATGCTGCGCCGTCGTCGTCGCTAATTTTTGCCACGCCATGCAGCTTCATTCCCCCGCGCGAGCGATCGCACGGGGGAATCTTTTCTTTACTCGCTCTCTGAGCATCTTACGATGTTGAACCATGACCATGATGCGGACTGTTCTTTTCCTGCTCGCAGGCGCATGGCTTGGCCGCGCCGCTGCCACGGAACCGCTCACACTGATCCGACCTCAAGCGAGTTTTTTCTCGGGCTCTGATGCCTCTTTCGCTCGGGTCGTCGATGGCATTGCCGCAGGGCCAGAGGGCTGGTCGGTCACCGGAAAACAGGAGGAAGCGCAAAGCCTCGTCGTCACTTGCGCACGGCCCGTGGAGGCAGCGGAGCTCGATATCAGCCTGTTTTTTCTCGCCGGTCGCCCGTTCAACTATCTCGCTGAATTTCACTTAGCATTCACCACCGACGAAACACCCTCGCTGCAGAGCACTTGGCGACCACTGGAAATTCTCCGCTTCAGCAGCGAAGCCGCCACCCTCCAACGGATCGGCTCGTCGGCTTTGCGCGCCTCGAAGATTTTCTACAATGTCAATGGCTCGGTCCCCGATGAGATCTACCGCCTCACCGCTGCTCTTCCGGGAAAGAAGGCCACGGGCTTTCGAGTCACTGCCCAACCCGTCGTGATTTCCGCTGAAAAAAATCTGCAAGGGCTCAGCTATTACGCACCCTACGATTTCACTATGACGGAATTTCGCGTCGCGATTCATCGGCGCGACACCACCAACATCGCCCTCCACTGCCCGGTCCGCAGCTCTCACCCACTCTATCGCAATGCTGATGGCACTTTCATGCGTCCTGAGGCATTGACCGATGGCTTACCTGCTACCATCGCTCACCCCGGTCGATTGACTCCAGCGCAGGAGTTCTTTTTTGAAATCGATCTCAGGCAAATCGTCGACATCGATCACATCGGCCTACGCAACCGTGGTGATGAACAATTTCATCGCTTGAGCCGCCTAAAGGTAGCTTTGCACCAAGCTCAGGCAAAGGCTGATGCGCGTGCTGACTGGCAAGGCATCGTGCGCGCCGATGGTAGCCACCCTGCAGCAGGGGCCTTAGAAATCGTGCGCTTCCATCACGGAATCGGTACTTTTCGCGGCCGCTACCTACGCCTCAGCAGTGAAGCAGTAGAGGACTACACGCCGCAGTTGGCAGAGGTGGAGGTTTACCCCAAGACCACCCCGCAAGTCATCTCCATCAAGGGCGATGGGAAAAAATTGGATCATCAATCGACTTTGGAAATCCCACCAGGAATTCGACGGATTGAAATGCAATGGGAAATCCCACAAAAAGCTCCCACCGATGGCGCTCTATTTCGCTGGCGCATTCGCGGACAATCCGATGAATGGGTGAACTCTCGCTCGCGTGTCATCGAATTCCCCTGCCCCGATGTCACTGGGGCCGTTTTTGAAGCGCAAGTGCTCCACTCCGATGGCCAATGGGATCAATCTCTCTTCCAATTGCCTCTCATCGTTCGAGTGCATTGGTGGAAAAATCTCTGGCTACGCATCGCCATGATGACCATCGCATTCCTGATCGCGATCGGCGTCGGTATGCTCTGGTCTCGCTATCGCACCGCTCGACAAGTCGCCGCACTCAAAGCCGAGGCCGCCCTCGCTAACGAGCGCGCTCGCATCGCCCGCGACATGCACGATGACGTCGGTGGCAAACTTGCACGACTCGCCATGCTGGGCGACTTAGCGCTGCACCAGGATGCCATCTCCGCACACTCATCCTTCCAACCGCTCAGCACTATGACCGATGGCATTCGCGAAGTCGCCACAGAGCTCGAACAAGTCATCTGGTCACTCAAGCCGAATCATGATTGCCTGCACTCACTTGCGCGCCGCATCTATCATTACGCCGAAGAATTTTTTTCCGGAACGCCGATTCATTGCAGCTTCGGTTCGATGCAGCAAATCCCCGATGGCATCTCCCTCACACCTGAAACGCGCAATGCCCTTTTCCGCTCTTCGAAGGAAGCATTGGCGAACATCATCAAGCATTCCCTTGCCAGCAAAGCGCACATCGACATCGCTTGGAGTGATGGCCAATGCCTCATCAGCATCATGGATAATGGCCAAGGCTTTGTCGTCGATGAAGCCTCTGTATCATCATACAAAAACGGCCTAACGAACATGCGTCAGCGCATGGGATCAGTGGGTGGATCATTCCATATCGATAGCAATTCGCGAGGCACCACCGTGCGTCTCGGCTGGGCTCAGCCATGACCGACTTGCTCAAAGTTTAGACCACCTTTTCTCGCCTCCGGCTTGCGCAGATACCAGGCCCAGAAGGCCTTCCAGCGATCGATGCCACTTTCGGCGAGCAGATAGAAGGAGGGAATGAGGAATAAGGTGATGACGGTCGAAAAAAGAATCCCAAAGGCTAAGGAAACTGCCATCGGGATCAAGAACTGACCCTGCACGGAATCGTCGAGAATGGTCGGGATCAAGCCGACGAAGGTGGTTAAGGAGGTCAGCAAGATGGGGCGGAAGCGCTTGGTGCCTGCGCCGACGACTGTTCACCACAATCCCCGCCACCGCGAGGATGCCAAAAGCGGAAAGGAAGGACGGCACCACGCCCATGATCAAGTGCCCTAACAAGGCCCCAATCACACCAAAGGGAATGGCGAGCAATATGTAAAATGGCTGCAGCAGGGATTGAAACGGAATCACCAACAACAGATACAAGGCTAACAAAATCGCAATGCCACCGATCACAATGCGCTGATTGGTTTGCTCGTGCTCGGCAAGATAACCAGTGAAGCGCCAGGAAAGCTCCGGGTGATCGACAAATACTGCTTTGAGCCGCTTTTCGAGATCTCGACCAATCTCGACGATGTCCACACTGGCATTGTCCGCCTGCGCCCAGATGGTGATCGCTTGCGCGCCGTTGGTGCGATTGATCTCCGCTCGCGCTTTGCCAAAATCCACATTCGCCACAGAACTCAGTGGCGCCTCGCCGCCGTTCGGCAAACGAATTCTCATTTGCTCTAGGGTATGCAACGACTGCCGTTTTTCTAATGGCAAGCGCACCATCACACGAATGTCATCGATCTCCCGCTGCACGCGCTGTGCTTGTTCGCCGAAAAATGACGAACGCACCTGCCGACCCAGCTCGCGTTGGGTCAAACCGAGCGCCTCGCCTTCGGGGCGTATGCCGCGGAACTGACGCCTTGATACGATTTCAACAACAGCTCGATCTCTTCCGCCAATTGGTCGCGAGCATCCGAAGCATTGCCGCGCAGCTCGACGAGGATCGACTCCTCGCCACCACCGCCGCGGAAGCCACGCCCGCCGTCGACCGAAACATAGAAGGATTGCACCTCGCTCATCTCGCCACAAAGTTCGCGCCAGCGATCGGCAACTTGCTTATGGCTCGGTCCGGGCTCACTGCGCTCGGCGGCATCGACCACAGTGACGATGACAAATCCCGAACGCGGATCGACCCAAGGCCGACCCGGCCATCCGCCTGCTGAGGCGAGGATGTCTTTGATGTAAGACTGCCCCGTCACCGGATCGACATATTCTTTTTTCAGCCGCTCTGCTGCTTGTTCGACACGCTTCACCAGCACGTTCGTGTCTTCTACCTTCGCATCGCGCGGCATGGTGAGACTCGCGTAGAGTCGGTTTTTTTCGATGTTGGGCATGCTCACAAAACCCAATCGGCCACTCTTGATCAGAGCGATCGATGCCATGGCAAAGGCGAGAAACAGACAGCAGGTCGATACTCGATGTCGTGTGCTGAACTCGACCAGAGGCTTGAAACGATGTTCGATGAACCGCTCCAAGCCATCGGCAATGCGCTGCTGAAACCGCGCAAACCAACCCGGTTGACTGCCCAGAGGTTTGAGAAATTTCAAATGCGCCGGCAAAGACAGCTTCGCCTCCAGCAAGGAAAACAACAGGATCCCGATGATCACGGGCGGCACTTGCTTGGTGTAGGTGCCGTAAAATCCTTCGAAAAACATCAGCGGCAAGAAGGCAACAATCGTCGTCAGAGAACCAAAGGTCACTGGTAGAGCAATTTCTTGTGTGCCCGTGATGGCAGCTTCCTCGGGACTCATGCCCTTGTTCATCTTGGTGTAGATGTTTTCGGAAGTCACCACCGCATCGTCCACGATCAAGCCCACCGCGATGATGAATCCAAACAGCGACATCACATTCACCGTCAGCCCGAAAAAGGGCATCAGCCACAGCGTGCCCGCAAAGGACACCGGAATGCCAACCAGCACCCATATCGCGATGCTCGGACGCAGGAACAGGCCGAGGATGATCATCACCAAGACACAACCTTGCAGCAAGGTGGTGATCAGAGAGTTGAGTCGAGCTGCGAATGCCCGAAGGAAAGCGCTGCGAGGACTGGGCCACGTAGTCCTTGACCCGCTCGGCAATCTCCAAAGCACTCTCGTTGTTCAAACGCAGACACTCCACCAACAAAGCCGGCTCGCCGTTGAAGCGCATGATTTTGCGCAGCTCTTCAAAGCCATCGGTCACTTTCGCAACATCGCCCAATTTGACGGCGGCACCTCGATTGTTGAGGAGCACAATTTCAGAAAAGTCGCGCTCGTTGAATGCCTGACCGCTGGTGCGAATCAACACACTCCCTTCGTCGGTCTGAATCTGCCCCGCAGGAATGTCGAGCGAGGTCCGCCGTATCGCTTCGGCAAGATCGTTGTAGCTGAGACCATAATCCCGCAAGCGCTCGGGATCGGCTTCGATCGCGATTTCGACCGGCGAGGCGCCTTGCAATTCCGCCTGAGAAATGCCAGGCAGGGCGGTGAGGTCATCGCGCACCCGACGCGCAGCTTTGAGCAAATCTTGCTCGTCCATTTTTCCGGTGATCGCCACTTTGATCACATCGAACCAACGCGTGCTGTTCGGCACTTCCAAACGCGGCGGCTCGATCTCGGCAGGAAAGCTCGTAATGCCCGTCACCAAGGGTCTCAATTGCTCCATCAGCTTTTCCGGGTCGGTCAACTGATCGGCCTGCACGATCACCCGGCCCGAACCTGTGCGCGCCTCGGAGGAAATCGCGGCGATGCCGGGCACGTTCTCGATCGCTCGCTCGATGGGAATGACCACCCCGCGCTCGACGTCGGCCGGCGTGCCCCCACGATAGACAACGTTGATGTGCACTTCGTCAAAACGAAACGCCGGATTGACCTCGAGAGTCGTCCGTTTCCAGACAGAATACGCACCTAACACCAAGATGAGGGCGATCATCAAATTGGCGGCGAGGTGATTGCGGGCAAACCAGGCGATCATAGAACAAGAAGGATACGCAGAAGCGAGAGCGATGTTGCGCAAAATTGCATCGAATCACGCAGGCGCAAGGATGGCTTCATCCCAATCTTTCCACACCGGGTCCATGCTCTTGGCGCGCAGCATGACTTCAATTTCCGCCGCACTGCGCTGGTCGTTGATGCGAAATTGCTCAGTCGCTTTTTCGCAGCCGGTCTTTTCCGACAGCTCGACGCGCCGACCTTTGGTGGTCAAATGCAGGTCTTCGCTGCCCGCACCGGTATAGCCTCCAGGCTCGGTGCGCGCGCCTGCCGACATGTGAGTTACGCCCAAGGGCACCAAAGCATCGCGCAGGTCGGCAGGCTCTCTGGTCGAAAGCACGATTCCTACGGTCGGGAAACAAATCCGAAATGCCGTGATCAAGCGCAGCAAGGCGACATCGGAAAGAAACAATTTCTCATCGGGCGTATACTGATAATTTCCCGCGTAAGGCCGCATCCGCGGAAAGGCCACGGTGAGCTGGGACTTCCAGCAATGCTTGAGCAGGTATTCCAAATGCGTCGCCAAGGCCTGCGCCTCGCGCTTCCAGCCAGAAAGACCGAACAAAGCGCCAATGCCAATGCGGCGGAAGCCCCCCGCATACGCCCGCTCGGGACAATCGAGCCGCCAGGGAAAGTTCTTTTTCGGCCCCGCTGTGTGCAGCGTGCGATAGGTCTCAAGGTCGTAGGTTTCTTGATAGACGACCAGTCCCTCGGCCCCGTGTGCGACGATTTCGGCATACTGATCGTCTTCCATCGGTCCGACCTCGATCGCCAATCCGGGGATCAAGGGCTTGAGCAAATCGAGACACTCTTGCAGGTAGCCATCGGACACAAATTTCGGATGCTCCCCCGCCACCAACAACAAATTGCGAAAGCCGAGCCCGTGCAGGTATTGCGCCTCTTGCAACACCTGACGCGGCGTCAGCGTTGTGCGCAAAATGGCGTTGTCGCGCGAGAATCCGCAGTAGGAACAGTTGTTCACGCACTCATTGGAAAGATACAAGGGCGCAAACATGCGCATCGTATGACCAAAATGGCGACGCGTGACCGCAGCACTTTCCTGCGCCAATTTTTCCAAAGGCACTCCCGGCTCGAGCATGGCCATCAAACGCCGCACCAGTGGCGACGGGCGCGACATGAGGTCGTCGAATTGAAGAGAAAAACTCACGGCGGCGCAATGAATCACAAAATCCCGCCCCTTGCCACTCATTTCCCGCAAATCATTCTCTCTTGTCACGGCATTCTCCTTGCCAGAAACCGTATTTTTTTCCTAACTGTCGTCCGTGAAAGAGACGATCATTTGCAAGCCGACCCGATGGTTCCTCGAGCGCGCTCTCGGCATGCTCGCCATGTTTTTGTTCCTCGGCGGCTGGTTTTATCACGATGCCCAAACTGGCTACCGTCAGCAAAACCTGATGTTTGTCTATCACTCGACCTTTGTCCAAGCAGGAAAAGCTTACACAGAACGCAAGCAACAAGGCATCACCCCAGAGGAATGGCAGGAGTTTGCGAAAACCCAGACCATCGCGTTTGGCGATGACCTTTCGCTGGTTCCCGCCGAAGCCCAGGAAAAAACGCCATGGCCTGCGGAACTCAGTCAGACCGATTTGCTCGCCGAAGGACACCTGAAGGCTTGGGAAACGTTCACCGAGCGCATGAAGTGGAACCGCAAGCCCCCGGAAAAATGGCACGATGCAGGCTCGATCCGCGAGCAATGGATTGTCGGCCACGTGCTCATCGCCCTCGCCGTGGTCACGCTGTTCATCTTGATCCGCACGCTGCGCCGCACGATGATTTTGGACGGCGATACCGTCATCACCCAAGACGGTCGCAGGGTCCCCATCGCTGCGCTGACGCAACTGGACCTCCGCAAATGGTACACCAAAGGCCTCGCCTTTGCCTTCTACGAGCTCGAAACCGGGAAAAAAGGTCGCATCCGCATTGATGGCATGACGTACGGTGGATTTCAAAAGGACAAAGGCGAACCCGCCGAGTACTGGATGACCCAGCTGCGCGCTCAATTCCGCGGCGAAATCATCGAATACGCCTCCGAAGAAGCCGAAGAAGAACCCGCGCAATCCTGATCATTTTCCCTGATTTTCGCTATTGCCAAGTTCCCTTTCCCTCGCTATGCCTTGCGGCGGTAACAACCAAACCATTCCAACCATGTCAGAAAAGAGTACCGAAGAACGTGTAAAAGATACCATTGTGGAACAACTCGGCGTTAGCGCTGACCACTTGTGATGGCTTTCGAAGAAGAATTCGGCATCGAAGTGCCTGATGAAGACGCAGAAAAACTTCTCTCCGTCGGAGACGTTGTGCGTTTCATTGAGTCCAAAGCCTAATCTGCTTTCGGCTCCGCTGCGGCTCTCATCGCTCAGCATCAGTTTCTCGTTACGGGGCGGTTTTTCTTCACAAAAACCGTCCTGTTCTTTTTTCCGCAAATCGCGCTAGCACGTTGATTTTTCTCATTGCTACGCCACTTTTTGCCCATGCACCTCTCTCGCGACCATTTCCTCTATGCCATGGAAAGCAGCCGGGTTCTTCACGAACCAGACCGGCGCATTGCCACTTTTGGCGAGACGCGCTTCCAGTTCCAATTGGTCAGCGAGCTGATGGACCGCGTCGGCGAGGTCCGCATCCGCAGCGGTGAAATGGAAGCCTGCAAACCGCTGCTGATCAAACCCAACCCTGATATGGAATGGGAAGGCTTCGGCGAGGAAGCCCGCGAACGCATCGGCCGACTCATCGAATCGCTCCACCTGAAGGGCATCGACCTGGCTTTTCTCCAATACGGCTTCCGCTTTCGCCGCTCTGAGGTCTCGGAACAAATCGTCCATCAGCCGATCGATGAAGTGAAGGCGCAATTGCTGGCCGATGTCCGCCAAAATGGCAATCCCATGCTCGCCATCCTTGAGGGGGTCGACGACGCCTGGGAAATCGCCCTCATCAAATTCTCTCTCGAAATGATTGCCCAATCCCAGGCCATCAATCGTTTCGACCTCCATCGCAAAAAACTGCTCTAGCGCCACTCTCATGCGATTCTGGACTTTCGTGAAATTGTTCTGCGCGCTCGTCGTTGCCGCCATTGTGGTGGTGTCGACGTATTTCACGCTTCACGTCATCGGCAAGCCCGTGCCTGATTTTCTCGCCCGACTTTTCCATCAGTGGATGCCCGAGCCCGAACGCGTGATGTCGGACCCCGCCCGCGAATACGAAAAAGTGGCCGACCTCGCCGAAATGGTCGACATTGAACCCGGCGACAAGGCCTTTCAAAAAGCCTCAGAACTGCTCGCCACCGGAAAAATCGCCGAAGCCCGTGAGAAACTGCTTTTTTTGGTCAATTACTACCCCGCCTCGAATGCCGCGCCCCTCGCCCGTCGCATCCTCGGCGAAATGAACATGGACGATTTCCTCTCGCTCCACCATCAGTCGCAGCTCATCACGCACAAGGTGGGACGGGGCGATTCTTACCTCGGTATCGCCGCGAAAAATCAAACAACCCTCGATGCCATCATGCATTTCAACGGCCTACTGGAAATGCGCCCGCTCCAGCCCGGCGATGAATTGATGGTCCTTCCGCTCAATCTGCGTGTCGTCATCGAACCGAAACGCCGCGCGCTCACGCTCTGGAACGGTGGCACATTTCTCAAGGAATACGCCATCCTCAAATGCGTCGGTCTGCCCCAAAAAACCACGGTGCTGGCCATTGCGAACAAGGGCGGAATGCTCGGCAAACGCAAGGTCACTCCCGGCATGAAGGGCTACCGCGATGCCCTGAAAACGATCACCCTCGCCAATCAACTCCAAATCGTTCCCTCACAAATGTCGGGCGTCCACGGCTGTCATCTCGATGCCGTCGATACCGAAGAACTCGCTCTTTTGCTAAGAGTAGGAAATGATGTGGAAATCCGTCCGTAACTCTGATACTCTCGCCTCACGCCATGACTCAATTGCTCGAATTTGAAAAGCCCATCGCCGAAATGGAACGCGAATTGGAAAAGCTGCGCGCCAAGTCCGACTCGCAAAACATCGATCTCTCGGCGCAAATTTCCGAGATGGAGGAAAAGCTTTCTGCCACCAAAGCCGAGCTCTACGAAAACCTCACGCCTTGGCAACGCGTGCAAATTGCTCGCCACGTGCAGCGCCCCTACATGCTCGATTACGTCTCTCTCGCGTTCACGGATTTCCTCGAACTCCACGGCGATCGCCACATTGGCGATGACAAATCGATGCCCGGCGGCCTTGCCATGCTGGGTGACCAAAAGGTCATGGTCATCGGCCACCAAAAAGGCCGCGACACGAAGGAAAACCTGCTGCGCAATTTCGGCAGCGCCCACCCCGAAGGCTACCGCAAGGCGATACGCCTGATGCGCCTTGCCGAAAAATTCCGCATTCCCATTGTCTGCCTGATTGATACCCCAGGCGCCTTCCCTGGCATCGGTGCCGAGGAACGCAATATCGCCGAAGCCATCGGCTACAACCTCCGCGAAATGATGCTGATCACGGTCCCCATCATCGCCGTCGTTCTCGGCGAAGGCGGCTCGGGCGGAGCTCTCGGCATCGGCGTCGCCGACCGCGTGCTGATGATGGAAAACGCCTACTACTCGGTCATCAGCCCCGAAGGCTGCGCCGCGATTTTGTGGAAACACCGCAAACACGCCCCGGAAGCCGCGGAGGCGATGAAAATCGCAGCGCCCGACCTGAAAAAGCTCAAGCTCATCGATGGCGTCATCGCCGAGCCCACCGGCGGAGCTCACCACGACCACGCCGCCGCCGCCAACGCGCTGCGCGAAGAGGTCGCCAAGCACCTGCGCGAGCTCCAACAGCTCAGCCCCACCGCGCTGCGCCAACAACGCTACCAAAAATTCCGCCAATACGGCGACTGGCAAGGCAAAGCATAATCGCTCGCAGGCGCTGAGGTCCTTCACCCAAAGCACCAAGGACTCTGTCCAGCAAGGGCAGCCTTAGGTGATCGGAAAAAATTTTCGTAATTCCTTACGGAGCCTCACAGGCCTTCTTCGTTTTCTGGCTCGACGCTTGCCTTTGGCAGGTTTCCTGTCATAGTCTGCTCTTGCAGGATCACGGTGGTCTTGCTTTATCTCTCGCTCGCCATGGCTCGCACTTCTACTCAATCGCGCAAAACTGCCGAGACCGACATCTCTTTGTCGCTGGATCTCGATGGTTCGGGAAATTCTACCATCGACACCGGCGTCGGGTTTTTTGATCACATGCTGACGCTTTTTGCCCGCCACAGCTTGATCGACTTGCAGGTGAAAACGATTGGCGATTTGCACATCGATGCCCATCACACGGTCGAAGATACCGCCATCGTGCTCGGCGATGCTTTGCGCGAAGCGCTGGGCTCGAAGGAGGGGATCAGCCGCTATGGTCACGCCTACCTGCCCATGGACGAAACGCTCGCTCGCGTGGTTATCGATCTCTCCAACCGCCCGCACCTGGAGTTCCGCACGCCACCGAATACCGCCTCTGCTCCGAATTTCCCGCTGACGCTGACGGAAGAGTTTTGTCGGGCGCTGGCCAGCAATCTGCGCTGCAATTTGCATGTGGAACTGCTCTACGGTCGCGATGGTCACCACATCGCCGAGGCCATTTTCAAGGGCATCGCACGCGCGCTCCGCGTCGCCGTGACCATCGATCCACGCGTCAAAGGCGTACCGTCCACCAAGGAAGCTCTCTAACGCATCATGTCCGCGACGATCTTGATCGATTATGGTGCAGGCAATCTGCGCAGTGTGGCCAATGCCCTTCACAGCCTCGGGACCGAGGTGCAAGTGGTCAGCAGCGGGGCCGATTTCCCCGAAAATCCGGCGCGCGTGATTTTGCCCGGAGTGGGTTCCTTTGGCGACTCGATGCAAGAACTCACGCGTCGCGGGCTGGCGGAGCCGGTGCGACGCGTCATTGCCAGCGGCGTGCCTTTTCTCGGCATTTGCGTCGGCTACCAACTGCTCTTCGAAGGCAGCGAAGAAAGCCCCACGGTGCCAGGTCTGGGCATCCTTCCGGGCCAAGTGAAACGCTTTTTGCCTGGCAAAAAAATCCCGCACATGGGCTGGAACGCCGTGCGCCCGGTTGATCCTCAGCATCCCTGTTGGGCAGGCATGGACGAGAATCCGTACTTTTACTACGTCCACTCCTATTTCCCCGTGCCAGCGGATGCGAACCTGATTGCTGCGACGACCGAATACGAGGAAAGCTTCGCCGCCGCCGTGATCCGCGACAATCTCTGGGCCGTGCAATTTCACCCCGAAAAAAGCCAAGATAGCGGCTTGCAGTTGCTCCGAAATTTCTTGGCGCAGTAACAGACTTTCGGGCCTGTTTGCGCGGATCTGCTTGCTAGATTCGTCATCGATCTTCGAACGCAGGAAAAGTCCGCGTCGACCGCTCACCGCTAGGCGGAACGCAGACCAAGCTGTTGTTCGGCTTGGATCCAATCGGCAAGGGCGTCGTCGGGCAGTCCGAGATCACGACGCTGGCACCAATTCAAAAAAGCCGCTGCGGCAATGGTGTCGGGATCAGCGACCACGATGGGAGCCGCAAGAGCTTTGACGCTTTTTGCCACCGCTTTCTTCGCAGCCTTCTTTGCCGCTTTCTTCGCCACCGCTGGGGCAGGCGGCTCCTTGGACTCCTTCGGCGGCTTGGGCAATGCCGCGGCAGCTTGTTTTTTCGGCGATTTCGTCGCGGCTTTTTGAGTCGTCGCTTTCTTCGCAACAGGTTGGCTGGCAGCCTCTTCAGTGGACTTTGCTTTCTTTTTCATGATGTTTTCCCTCCCACAAACTTGCAGCAGCTTCCGTACCAACGCTTTTTTGCCCAACTGATGATTGATCTCTGGCTCACCTCACGTATGATAGAGGCATGGAAGGACGATTCGATTGGCACCAGCCGGCTCATCAAAATGAGCCCGACTCGTTATTGCCCGCGCCCGATCGCTTTGGCTGGTGGATGGTCATTTGTCTCAGCGCTGCCATCGCTCTGCACCTGGTGCTATTTGTCGCACTCGGCCACCTGCCCGTGGGTATCGGCTGGAACCGCCCGGCGGAAGTCATCGTCACGGAGCCAGTGGTGGTGCGCGCGGTCGAGGAAGAAGAACCTCAACAAGTGCCACCATCCTCTGATGATCCCCCCGCGCCCGACCCTGAACGCATCACTTTGCTGGACGACGTGGAAATTCTCCAACAACTCCAGGACCCTGATTTGGAAATGAAGCCCGATGTCGAAGTCGCCTCCTTCGATGTCGATGTAAAATCTTCCGCTCCTGCCCTCGCGGGCGATCCTGCGGGCGATGCCATCGATGTCGCGGCAGCGGTCGACATCGCCGCCGAAAATCTCGAGTCGCTCGGCGAAACCGCGACACTCAGTCCTACTGTCGCCGAAGGGCAAATGATTGTCGATCCCGGCTCAGAAGTGATCGACGATGAAGCGCTGGATTCGTTCATGAAAGATCTGATCAAAAAGGGCAATCATGGTGATGCCTTGAACGGCAAACTCGATGGCATCGCCAGCCTCGAAGAAATGATCGGACTTCCCGAAAACGTACTCGTCACAAAAACCACCATGCTGCCTGGCGATTTGTTGTTTGAATACAATCGAGCCGATTTGCGCGATAGCTCGAAGGTGGGCATGCAGAAAATTGCCTTGTTGATGGATCTCAATCCCAAGCTGCACTGCTGGATCGAAGGCCACAGCGACCTGATTGGCAGCGATACATTCAACGACGAACTTTCACAGCGTCGCGCGGAATCGGTCAAATCCTTCCTCGTTGGCATTGGCATGGATGCCTCTCACATTCACACGCGCGGCATCGGCAAGCGTCAGCCGCTGGTGCTGAAAGGCACGCCCGAAGAACAATCGTTGAATCGTCGGGTGGAAATCAAGCTGCGCAAATCTCCGCCACCCGCCCCAGCACCGCAAGCCGCGATCGCTCCGGCCCCAGAGCCGGTTAAGGCCATGCCTGTGGTCGAAGAACCAACACCTCCCGCAACAACGCCTCCCGCTGTTCGTGCGAAACCGATGCGCGCTTTGCCCATCGAGGAAACCCCACCCGCGCCCGATCCCAATGTTCCGCTGAAAGCGATCCCCGCCGATGAACCACCACCCGCCGCGCTGAAGGCAACGGCGGTCGATGAATAAAATCAGCTGGGATTTTTCTCCTCATCTTTCCACGTCGACCACGGCCGCTTGGACAACTTGGAGTTCGAGTAACGTCGCTCGCTCGTGACTTCCTCGCCCAACCAATCGGGCTTCTCGAAAGCATGATCTTCGTGGGGCAATTCGATTTCCGCCACAATCAGGCCCGCATTTGCGCCGTGAAATTCATCGACCTCCCACAGCATGCCCGCGAAGGAGATGTCGTAGCGCGTTTTGTCAATCGGTTCATCGAGCGACATCCCGAGCAGCTCTTGCGCTAAGCCGAGATCGAGCGGAAACTCCACTTCTTCCCGACTCATGCCGGTAGTAGGCCCTTTGACAGTCATCCATGCTTGCTCGCCGGAAATGCGCACGCGCACCGTGCGATGCGGATCACGCGAGAGATAGCCCTGCACCATGCGACGCCCCTTTGCCCCCGCACGCCATGTGTCGTTTTTCACCAGATACTTGCGCTCGATCTCAATCGCCATGGCTGCGATTGCACGCCATTCCCCAGCCCATGACAAGGAGGATCGACATTCTAACGCATGAAAAAACTTTCTTCCGCTCCCCAAAGCACCAGAGACATGAGCTTCCGGGATCCACATGCAACAAGCTTGCCAGCGCCGCGAAAGTTCCGCATGATGCTCGTGCCCTGCTGCCCATGGAGCCGACTCATCTCAACCCTGCCACTTTCCCAACCCTTTCACCGCCGCGTGCGTGGGCGGAAATTGATCGCTCGGCGCTACGACACAACCTTGCGGTCGCCCGCAGCGTATGGCCGCAGATGGCGATGATGGCGGTGGTCAAGGCCGGGGCCTACGGACATGGACTCGAAGAAGTGGCCCGCGTGTTTGCCGAGGAAAAGGTCGCGTTTCTCGGCGTGGCCAATGTCGGCGAGGCAAGACGAATCAGCGATGCAGGATTGCAGGCGCGAATCTATCTGCTCGGCGCGACATGGTCGGAAGAACGACAAGAAATCGTCGAGCGCGGCTGGACGCCCTGCCTTTCTTCGCTCGATGAAGCACGCGATTTCTCGCATCGCGCGGAA
The DNA here is from genome assembly GCA_004293285.1 of Verrucomicrobiota bacterium. Taxonomy (GTDB): domain Bacteria; phylum Verrucomicrobiota; class Verrucomicrobiia; order Verrucomicrobiales; family Akkermansiaceae; genus UBA956. Next base: position 36,134 of record RDYF01000090.1, read on the forward strand.
CAACTCGGGAAAATCCTCGACGTCCATCTGGCGGTCGATACTGGCATGGGACGCGGTGGATTTGTGATCGATCAATTGCCCGCCGCACTCACCGAGCTCCTGCAACTGCCAGGACTGCGCATTGAGGGCATCGGCTCGCATTTGCCCTCCGCCGATGAGGATGAAGAATTCACTCGTCGCCAATTCCAGCAGTTTGCCGCGATCATCGAATCCTGTGGCGGCGCAGAACCATTCTCGTGGCGTCATCTCGCCAACAGTGCAGGACTCATTGGCTACGAACCAAAGTGCTGCAATCTCGCGCGACCTGGTCTGATGCTTTACGGGATCAATCCCTTGCCCGATTCCTCACTCGGCCTGCGACCTGCGATGTCCTTGAAATCGCGAGTCACACTCATCCGCACCCTCCCCGCAGGGCACGGCGTGTCCTATGGTCGAAGTTTTGTAACGACAAAGCCCACGCGCGTGGCCACCATCGGCATCGGTTATGGCGACGGCTACCCGCGACATGTTTCCGGAAACGCCCCGCGCGTCTTCTTGCGCGGACGATTTTTTCCCATCTTGGGTCGCGTGACCATGGACCAAATGATGATCGATGTCACCGATGCGCCAGAGGTGATCGAAGGCGATGAAGTCGAGCTCTTTGGTCGCCACCTCTCCGTCATGGAGGTCGCCCAAAAAGCCGACACCATTCCCTGGCACATCCTGACCGGCATTACCGCTCGCGTAACGCGGCTCTATCACGATGGCCTTGACTAGCGCGGCAGCATCAACTGCTCCTGCTCCAAGCCCGTGACGCGGCGCAGTCCGCGAAACAAATGCAACAGTGTGAAGGCCATGAAAACCAGAATCGGCACGCCGATGACCAAAAAGCCCCAGCCGGTGATCTTCGCCACTTGCTCGTTGTAGCGCTCCCGGGCATCGGGCGAATGGTGATCGAGACTACCCAAGAAATGCAGTGCCAGCCCGACATTGAGCACGGTGCTCACCAAAAACGAACAGGCAAACAGCATCGTACTCTGCCACAGCAAACCTTGGTACTCCCGCTCCACGCCCTTTTCCGCCACCGTTTTTTCAATCAGCGGAATGTGGAAAAGGCTATCGTTGTACAAAAACGCCCGCAACAGCGGCGATTCCGTGCGATGCGACAGCAGCATCGCCACGCCCAAGATCAACGGGATGCTGCCTTCCTTGATGCCAAAAAGCAGAGCCGCATTCGGCTTCACCGTGCCATCTTGATTCCACAGATAAATCGTCAACCCACCTGTCAAAGCCACCGAGGCCAAACCGAGGAGGGAGAAAAAATTGGTCTGACGCGTCTTCACGAAAAACCAAACGCCGTAGGCCAAGGGCGGAATCAGCGCCAACCACATCGCCTTGGTCGCGCCGATGTGCCAAAATTGCTCACCATCCTTGCTCATCGCGCTCAGCGCAATGACGGGAATGAGAACATTGATCAGAATGTTGAGGAGGGGATTCTCCTGGGATGCGGTTTTGTTCATGTGTCGTAAAAAAAAGCGGGCCGCAGCCCGCTTTTTGCTGAGAAAAATTAGACCGTGCCGAAAATGGTCTTGCCCGTCGAGAGCAAGTCGTCGCACGCCAATTTGAGGCGATTCGCCAGACCGATCTCGGCTTTTTTCAGATAGCTTCGTGGATCGTAGAGCTTCTTATCACCCACTTCACCATCAATCTTGAGCACGCCCTCGATGTTTTGGCAAAGGTGGGTCACAATCTGACGCGTGAAGGCATACTGGGTATCGGTATCGATGTTCATTTTCACCACACCGTAGCCCAAGGTTTCACGAATGTCTTCCAAATCAGTGCCAGAGCCACCGTGGAAAACAAGATCCATTTCCGCAGTCGCACCATACTTGTCGGTAACAGCTTTCTGGCCATCGCGCAGAATCGTCGGCTTCAGCTTCACTGCACCGGGCTTGTAAGAACCGTGAACGTTGCCGAATGTCGCCGCGAAAAGGAATCGACCCAAGGGGCTCAGCGCCTCATACACCGCCACCATGTCTTCGGGAGTGGTGTAGAGTTTTTCCGCAGGAAGACCCGAAGTGTCGTGTCCGTCTTCTTCCCCGCCGACGCAGCCCGCTTCGACCTCGAGGATGATGTCGAGCTCCGCACATTCTTTCAGCAGCTTTTTCGAAATCTCCAAGTTTTCTGCCAAAGGAACGACCGAGCCATCGAACATATGGCTTTGGAACAAAGGACCTTTGCCCTCGGCAATGCGCTCGCGGGAGGCTTGCAGCAGCGGCTTCAAAAACGAATCAACCGCAGCAGGATGGCAGTGGTCGGTGTGAAGAGCGATCAATACGTCGTATTTTTCAGCCAAGCGATGCGCGGCTTCGGCGAGCACGATGGCACCAAAGGCGTCATTGCCGACGGACGTGCCGGAAGCGAACTTGCCACCACCGGTGGAAACTTGAATGATACCATCGGACTTCGACTCCGCAAAAGCGCGCAACGCGCCGTTGATGGTGGTGATGCTGGTAACATTGATGGCGGGATACGCGTAGCCGCCTTTCTGTGCAGCATCGAGCATCGCGCGGTATTGGGATGGGGTGGCAATAGGCATGACAGAGAGATTGTTATGTCATCGCATGCGCTCTGACAAGCAGATTCCCCAAGACTCTGCAACGAAATCCGTCCGACAAATTCGAAATCCGTCCGACAAATGCTTCTTGCTTCCGCATCCTTTCAACGATAAGATAAGGAAATGAAAATCACTTTTTGTGGGGCAGCCGGCACGACCACCGGATCACAGCATCTTTTGCATGTGAATGGACAACGCATCTTGCTCGATTGCGGACTCTATCAAGGTCATCGCTTTGAAGCGCACGAAGTGAATTGCAGCTTTCCCTACTTCGATCCCACCGGCATCGATACCGTCGTTTTATCGCACGCGCACATCGATCACGCCGGAAATTTGCCGAACCTTTGTCGCAAAGGATTTCGCGGCAACATCTTTGCTACTTTCGCCACCCGCGATCTTTGCCAAATCATGCTCGCCGATAGCGCGCGGATTCAGGAGAGCGATGTCAATTGGCTGAACAAACACAAGAAACGCCAAGGCATGGAGCCGATCGAACCGCTCTACTCCGTGCAAGATGCCGAGCGCTGTTTGCGGCAGTTTGTCACTATCAACTACCAACGCCCGATGCTCATTGCACCGGGGGTGAAACTGACTTTTCTCGATGCAGGCCACATTCTCGGCAGCGCTCAGGTTTTGTTAGAGATCGATGACCAAGAAGACGGCAAGCACAAACGACTGCTGTTCTCGGGCGATGTCGGTCGCGGCAAGAACGATTTGTTGAATGATCCTGAGCCTTGCGACAACATCGACATCCTGCTGATGGAAAGCACCTACGGAGGGCGCGAGCACGAAGTGCCGGCGGGAGTCGATGCGCACATTGGTCAGGTCATCAACGATGCCATCAAACGCCGTGGCAAAATTTTCATTCCAGCCTTCGCGGTCGAGCGCACGCAGCAGATCTTGTTTGTGCTTCATCAATTGTTCGAAAAAAACGTCATTCCCGCCGTGCCAGTTTTTGTCGATAGCCCACTGGCCGTGAGTGCCACGGAAATTTTCCGACTGCATCCTGAAGGCTTCAATCATCGAGTCTATGAAGCGTTGTTTGAACGACAAAATCCCTTTGGCTTTGAAAACCTCACGCTGATTCGCCAAGTCAAGGCATCGCAAGAGCTCAATGATCTCGAAGGCACTGCCATCATCATCGCCGCATCGGGCATGTGCGAAGCCGGGCGCATTTTGCATCACTTGAAAAACGGCATCGACAATCCGAAAAACACCGTACTGTTTGTCGGCTACTGTGCCGAGCATACGCTGGGTCGACGCATCCGCGAGGGCGAAAAGGAAGTGCCGATTCTTGGGGAACGCTATCAGGTGCGTGCGCACATCGAAAAAATCGATAGCTTCTCAGGGCACGCCGATCACTCGGAGTTGATGGAGTACTTTTCCCGCATTGGTGGCAAAAAAGAACACGTCTTTTTGGTTCACGGTGAAGCGAATGGCTCGCAAGCTCTCAAAGAAGCGCTCGATACCGTGCACCATGGCAAGATCGAAGTCGCCGTGCTCGGGCGTGAAGTGACGGTATGACACCGAACGCCTGATTCATCGTTTTTTCCGATTCATGACTTGACCCGCATGAATGCTTCTTGGCCCTCTTGGCTGCAACGCTACGCCGATTTGCCGCGCGGCATTCTTTGGCTCGCACTGGGACAGTTCTTGTTGAATCTGATCCACACCGCACATTTTTTGTTGTTGAATTTGTTTCTGCGCGCGCATGAGTTGGACGATCCGACGATTGCCGCTCTCAGCTCACAGCGATTCGTCGCAACCTTTTTCCTCGCCCTGCCCGCGGGGCTGTGGCTGCGCGGCAGAAAATTGCGTCGACCCCTCGTCATCAGCGCACTGCTCTTTCCCCTCACCGCGCTGGCCTCGTTGTTTGCCGTCGAGTGGGAATCGATGCGCGCGGCGAACCTGTGCTTTTTGCTGATGGGACTTGCGGCACTACTGCTCAACGTCGGCAGCATTCCCATGGCCTTGCGCATCGTGCGCGCCGACCAAGCGAGTGAATGCCTGAGCCTGCTCTTTGCCACCTGGGCTGCGGCGAGCATAAGCGGCGGATTGCTATCGGCCTGTCTGCAAGCGATCGGTACTTTTTCGTGGGGCGACATCCATCTTGTTTTTGATGAAATGAGCACGCTGGTGATCCTCACCTGCGCGGGACTCGGAGCCGCCTTTTTTTACGCCAAACTCCCCGATCCAGCACCGGATGCGCATGCGCCGGGTCGATGGTTCCAGATCCATCGCGAGGACTATCCCAAACTATGGCGCACCTTGGTGCCGTCGATCATCATCGCCACGGGAGCGGGGTTGAGCATTCAATTTCTCAATCTGTTTTTTCACTCCGTGCACGACGTCAGTTCGTCGCAGTATTCGCTTTTTGGCACCATCAGCAATGTTCTGGTGCTGTTGGCCGGAATTTTCGTGCCAGAAATCAAACGCCGCTTTGGCTGGCACGGTGCCATCATCGGCGTGCAATCGGCCGCCGTGGCCTTGCTGGTATTGATGGGTTTGACCGAACTGATGCGCGGGCATGCCTGGGCACTGCCGCTGGCGGCGTTCTGCTTCATGCTGCGTCAACCTCTGATGAGCATGGCAGGCCCGGCGATCAGCGAGCTGACCATGAATTATGTCGGCGATCGCAATCGCGAACTGATGAGCGCCTGCAATGGCGCTGTGTGGAGCGGTGCGTGGTGGCTCGCCGCGCGCTTGTTTCAGCTCTTGCGCTCCTTCGAAATCCCCTACTGGCTGATTTTCCTCACCACCGCGCTGCTGTATCTGGTGGGGACCTTGAGCTACCGACGCATGATTCGGCATCTCGACACCGAGCAGGACGAGCGGAAAAATGCCGACTCCGTCGCTTTGTGATTTGCCTAATCGCTCCGCTGACGTAAGGATTGCTGCCGATGAGCGGAACGGAACTTACTCCGATGATGGCACAGTACCAGGCGATGCGACGCACTCTGCCTGCGGACATCATTTTGCTCTATCGGCTCGGCGACTTTTATGAAATGTTTTTCGAAGACGCCAAGGTCGCCGCGCCCATTCTCAATGTCGCTCTGACCAAACGCCATCTCGTGCCGATGTGCGGCATTCCTTGGCATGCGGCGGAATCGTACATTGCCCGACTCCTCAAAGCAGGAAAGCGCGTCGCCATCGCCGAGCAAACGTCGGACCCGAAACCCGGAAAACTGGTGGAGCGCGAAATTGCCCGCATCCTCACCGCGGGTTCGATCGATGACATGCAGCTGCTCGATCAACAACGCGCCAATTATCTCGCTGCCGTTTTTCAACAAGGTAAACGCCTGGGACTCGCCTGCATCGATCACTCGACTGGGGAATTCACTGTCGCCGAGTTTGCGGAAATTTCGGCACTCGAAGATGAACTCGAACGCTTGGCTCCTGCGGAAGTTCTGATTCCAGAAGATCAAACTTCGACCTTTGGCGCGCTGAGACATGCGCTGGCCTACGATGCCTACACCTTCCTGCCCGCCCAAGCCGAACCTCTGCTGCTCGATCACTTTGGCGTGCAGTCGCTCGATGGCTTCGGTTGCAGCGAACTTCCCGCCGCCATCGGCGCAGCGGGGGCAACGCTGCATTACTTGATCCACAGCCTGCGCCGCCAGTGCCAGCACATTCGCTCACTGCGGGTGCGCGATTCCGGCGATTTGATGCTCATCGACCAAGCCTCACAGCGCAATCTGGATTTGGTCGATTCCCGCTCCGGTCGCGATCACAGCTTACTCGGTGTGCTGGATCGCACTCACACGCCCATGGGCGCACGCTTGCTGCGCGAGTGGATTCTGCACCCCTCCCGCGATTTGTCGCTGCTGCAACAACGCCAAGATTTCATCGCCGCCCTGCTGCTCGAACCCTACGTTCTCTCGAAATGCCGGGAAGCGCTGAAGCAAATTCGCGACATCGAACGCAGCACCAGTCGACTGGTCCAAGGTGCCGGAAATGCGCGCGATCTCTCGCAGCTCACGCTTTCGCTAGAATGCATTCCCGCGCTCAAGCAAGACCTTTGCGCCTTGCCACAGCACACCACACAGTCACAAAAAATCATCGATCAGCTTCACGACTTCCGCGCCCTCACGCAATGCTTCTCTGCAGCCCTCACCGATGAACCACCTGCTTCGTTGAAGGAAGGCAATATCATTCGCGATGGCTATTCCGCCGAGCTCGATGAGCTGCGCAGCATTTCCCGCGACGGCAAGGGCTGGATCGCCCGCTTGCAAGAATCCGAACGCCAGCGCACGGGGATTGATTCCTTGAAGATCAAGTTCAACAACGTCTTCGGCTATTTCATCGAAATCAGCAGTTCGAAGCTCGCCATGGTGCCCGAGGACTACACGCGCAAGCAAACTCTCGCCAATGCCGAACGCTTCATCACCCCTGCCTTGAAGGAAATGGAGCAAAAAGTTCTCGGTTCGGAAGAGCGCTCGCGCCAGCTCGAATACGAGTTGTTTCTCCAGCTCCGTGACAAAGTGCGCGAGCATCTCGATGCCCTCCAAGCCACCGCCGCTGCCGTGGCGCTGTTGGATGTGCTCTGCTCTTTTGCCGAAACCGCGCAGCGCTTCCGCCACGTGCGTCCGAACTTGGTGACGGAAAAAATTCTCACCATCACCAATGGCCGACATCCCGTGCTGGAACAGACGCTCGTCGGCGAAACCTTTGTGCCGAATGACACCCAGCTCACCTCGGACTCGGGATTGCTGCATCTCATCACTGGCCCGAACATGGCGGGAAAATCGACTTACATTCGCCAGGTCGCGCTGATCACTCTGATGGCACAGATCGGCGCGTTTGTTCCGGCGGAAGAGGCCACCATCGGCCTAGTGGATCGCATTTTTTGCCGCGTTGGCGCGTCCGACGACCTCTCGCGCGGGCAATCGACGTTCATGGTGGAAATGAGCGAAACTGCGCTGATTCTCAACAATGCCACTTCCGCCTCGCTGGTGATTCTCGATGAAATCGGTCGCGGCACGGCAACTTTTGATGGACTGTCGATCGCTTGGTCGGTCGCCGAGCATTTGCACGACCTCACCCAGTGTCGCACGCTGTTTGCCACGCACTATCATGAGCTGACCGACCTCACCAACACCCGTCCTGCGGTGGCGAATTACAATGTCGCGGTGCGGGAATGGAACGAGGAAATCATTTTCCTGCGCAAAATCCTGCCGGGCTGCGCCGACAAATCCTACGGCATCCAGGTCGCTCGACTCGCCGGCTTGCCGCAGTCGGTCATCGATCGCGCCAAGGCGATTCTCAGCCATTTGGAACTACACTCCACCCGCCCGAACGCCAGTGCCGAGGGCCCAAAGGCGAAAAATACTCGCCAACCGAGCTCGCTTCCGACCGCCAATCCACCGCAGCTCGATCTGTTTGATCAGTGGTAAATGGCCTTGGCGCTTGGACTGCGGCAGCCCTGCTGCCGCTTTCAGCGAAGCAGCCCTGCTGCGAGCTGGCTTTCGCTCACTGACCGCCGGATTGGGAGAAAAGCCGTCTTCTCTTCATCGGGCGTCCGAACATTGGCCTTGGCCCTTGGACTGCGGCAGCCCTGCTGCCGCTTTCAGCGAAGCAGCCCCTGCTGCGAGCTGGCTTTCGCTCACTGACCGCCAGATTGGGAGAAAAGCCGTCTTTTCCTCATCGGGCGTCCCCCCCTACGAAGAGCCGGACAGCAGGGCTGTCTAGGCGAAAGCGGCAGCAGGGCTGCCGCAGTCCAAGGAGCTTCGCTCGTCGGCTTTATCTAGACATCAGCCCCACCTCAACCAATCAGTGCCCTCAGTGAAATCTGTGGTTCAACTGCTTCCTTCATCAGATCGTCGCGACGTAATGAAACACGGCGGCGAATAGGATCAACTGCACACCCGCAAGCGCCAGCAGCTTGTTTAGCCCTCGGTCGGCAGGGCGCGTGAAAATGGCAAAGGACAGATACATCCCCAAGGTCCACAGCGGCACGGTCGCGAGCGCGAGCATGGGCATTTGATGTTTCAGCCACAGCAATCCGCTGAAGGCCGCAACTTTGATCTCTAACCAAATCAAAATCCGCGCGCCCGTTGGACCGAGTCGCACCGCCATGGTGATTTTTCCGGTGCTGGCATCTTCTTCGCGATCGCGCAAGTTGTTGATGGAAATCAAGACGGCCGAGAGCAGACCGACCTGGAAAACAGTGCCTGCGACGGCGACGATGCCAAAAAAACCAACGACAAACATTTCGCCCAACCCGCGATAGGCCAGCGGCAGCGGTCCGCCGGTGTAGCCGTAGGCGAGGTACAGCGAAGGCACACCGATCAGCACAATCGGCCAGCCGACGGCTTGATACAGCACCACGCCACAGCCAAAGGCCAATAGCAGGAAAAGGAAGGCGGCGGTGTAAACCGCACGAGAAGAGATAATGCCACTGGCCGTCACCCGCAGCGGTCCCTGCCGCTCCGAGGTATCGGCCCCTTTCGCGGCATCGATCGCATCATTGAAAAAATTCGTGGCTATCTGAATGAAAATCGCCCCCAGCACCGTGCAAGTGGCGAGCCACGGATGCCACGATCCTTGCAATTTCCACGCCAGCACGCAACCCACCCACACCGGCACGATGGCTGCGGGCAAGGTCTTCGGACGCGAAGCCAAAAGCCACGCCTTGAGGATCGATGGAGGCTTCCGGTCGCTGCTCACGGGACGCGCGGGAATTGGCTGAAATCGGGCTGACGTTTCTCCAGGAACGCCTGCTTGCCTTCTTTGCCTTCTTCACTCATGTAGTAAAGCAAAGTCGCATTGCCGGCGAGGTCGAGCAGTCCCATCTGACCATCGCAATCGGCATTCAGCGCCGACTTCAAGCAGCGCAGCGCGAGCGGCGAGTGCGCGAGCATTTCCCGACACCATTGCAGCGTTTCTTTTTCCAAATCCGCCAGCGGCACGACGGTATTGACCAGCCCCATGTCGAGCGCCTGCTGGGCGTCGTATTGACGGCACAGATACCAAATTTCCCGAGCTTTTTTCTGCCCCACAATGCGCGCCAGGTAGCTCGAACCCAAGCCGCCATCGAAGGAGCCGACTTTCGGGCCGGTTTGACCAAACTTGGCATTGTCGGCCGCGATCGTCAGGTCGCAGACGATGTGCAACACGTGACCGCCGCCAATCGCATAGCCCGCCACCATCGCCACCACGGGCTTGGGCAGGGAACGGATTTTTTTCTGCAAATCCAACACATTCAGCCGTGGCACGCCATCGGAACCGACATAGCCCGCATGCCCGCGCACTTTTTGATCGCCGCCGGAGCAAAACGCTAGGTCGCCCTCGCCCGTCAAAATGATCACACCCACCTGCGGATCCTGATGCGCCAGTTCAAAGGCCTGCAACATTTCCATCACGGTTTGCGGACGAAAGGCATTGCGCACTTCGGGTCGGTTGATGGTAATTTTGGCAATCGCGCCGCCGTCGGTTGTCTCGTATCGAATGTCTTGAAACTCTGCTGCTTGGGTCCACATGGCGCCAGAACTCTGCACCACGCAAGGCCTTTTGGCAATGCTCCATTTGTTCTTCGTCCATTCGGGATACGGAGTCATCCCAGATGCTCGCTCTCGCAGTTTCATCATTGGACCCGCGATGATCGAGTGGTGGCGCGGGCGATCTTTGGACTTGACAGCCCCCGCAGGGATCTTTTGACTCCCGTTCGGTGAATTGGCACTCGCCGTGCTTGCTGTCTTGCCTCTGCGCAAGGGAGCCCCTGTTTTCTATCACCAGCGCATCCTGCTTCACTCCATGGACCTCTCTTCTTCTCTCTGGTACATTTCTTATCTCGTCGTCCTCATTGGGATGTCGGGCTATGGCTTGCATCGCCTGACCATCGTGTACTTGTATCTCAAGCACCGCAACGATCGCCCGCAACCGAAAAGCCGCTTCACGGAGCTGCCGCTGGTCACGCTTCAGCTTCCCGTTTTTAACGAAATGCACGTTGTCGATCGACTGCTCGCAAGCGTCGCGGCGCTCGATTACCCGAAGGACAAACTGCAGATTCAGATCATCGATGACTCGACCGATGAAACCACTGCGATTTGCGAGGCGGGAGCGCAGCGTCTGCGCAACGCGGGCTTTGATGCGGAAATGATTCATCGCGATGACCGCACGGGCTACAAAGCCGGAGCTCTGGAAAATGCCACGCGCTTTGCTAAGGGCGAATATCTGTTCATTCTCGATGCCGATTTCGTGCCGCATCCCGATGTCTTGCAGAAGACGATTCACTTTTTCACCGATGATCAGGTCGGCCTGATCCAGACTCGCTGGGGGCACTTGAACCGCACGTTCAATATCCTCACACGGGTGCAAGCGATGTTCCTCGATGGTCACCTCGAGCTGGAACAAACGGCGCGCAATCGCTCGGGCCGATTTTTTACCTTCAACGGCACGGCGGGCATTTGGCGCAAGTCCTGCATCGACGATGCCGGCGGCTGGGAGCACGATACCTTGACGGAGGACATGGACCTCTCGTACCGCGCTCAGCTGAAGGGCTGGCGCTTTGTGTTCTTGAACGATGTCGAAACTCCCGCCGAGCTTCCTGTCGACATGGATGGCTTTAAAAGTCAACAGCACCGCTGGACGAAGGGCTCGATTCAGGTCTGCAAAAAGGTGCTGCCTTCGATTTTGCGCAGCAATGTTTCGCTGGCGATTAAAATGGAAGCTTTCGCCCATTTGACATCGAACTTCGCTTACCTCGCCCTGATTTGCTTGTGCTTTTTGATCTACCCGAACTTGCACACTTCGGTGAACCTAGGCCCTGTCGAATACTACCTGATCAATGGCTCGATCTTTTTCTTCACCACGGTTTCGATCGTCGCTTTTTATCTCACTTCGCAAAAGGCCCTGCGCCCTGGCACTTGGTGGAAGGAAATTCCTTACCTGCCCCTGCTGCTTGCACTTGGCATCGGGATGTCGGTGAATAATGCGAAGGCCGTGATCGAGGCCATCCTCAATCACCAGTCGGCTTTTGTCCGCACGCCGAAGTATGGCATTGAACAGAAACCGAAGTCGGACTGGAAAAAGAGCAGCTATCGCGCGATCAAAACTCTCACGCCTGTCGTCGAACTGCTCTTCGGAAGCTTTTTCCTCTATGTCGTGGCAGAAGCAGCGATCGATGAAAAGTATTCATCTGCATTGTTGTTGATGCCTTTCCCCGTGGGCTTTTTCTACACTTCGCTGTCTTCGATTGCCCGCATGTTGCCCAGCCGACGCTCGCTTTCGCGCAAAGCATAACCACGAATTTTTCCCCTCTCCATGTCCGCCGTATCCCGCCGCTTGAAGCCTTGGATTCTGCGGACTTGCCTGTTGGCCGCAACGCTGTTGCTGTCTCATTGCGTGCCGATGGCGAGCTCGAACTCGCGCATGATTGTCTCGGTGCGCGATCAGCAATTGCTGCTGACGCAAAATGGTGTGCCGGTGAAAACCTACAAAATTTCTACCTCGAAGTTCGGCCTCGGTAGCCGCTCGGGCAGCAATTGCACGCCCATTGGCCGACTCGGTGTGGCGAAGAAAATTGGCTGTTATGCACCGAAGGGCATGGTGTTCAAATCCCGACGTCCCACTGGCGAAATTCTGAAGCCCAATGCCCCCGGACGCGATCCGATTGTCTCGCGCATCATCTGGCTCCACGGCAAGGAAAGCCACAATCGCAATACGTTCCGCCGCTGCATTTACATCCACGGCACGCCAGAGGAATGGCGACTCGGCACGCCCGCTTCGTATGGCTGCATTCGCATGGGCTCGGCGGATGTGGTTGATCTTTACAAACGCATCCATGTCGGCGCAGAGGTGCAGGTCATTCGCGGTCCTCTGATTTCGACCCCTGAAGGCCAGCAATACGCTCGACTCCACCCACGCGCGATTGCGCAAAATCGCTAGTTGGCAGCATCGACTGGCTGCCAAATCACGCGCATGCCTTTTCCGGCTTGGGTCTTTCCGCTGACGAAACAAGCCGTCGCCCAGGCATCCGCTGTGGCGGCATCGGCGGCGATGACGGTGACGGCAGACCAATCGCGGATCACTGGCTCGCCGGTCGCAGGATTGATCAGATGCGACACGATTTCGCCGTTTTTGCCGCGCACGAATTGCCGGTAGTTGCCACTGGTGGCGAGCGCTTGCCGACACAAAGTCACGCGCTGTGAAATCTTTGTGATTGTCGGATCGGGCGATTCGAGCGCGACTTGCCAAGCCGCATCGCCGGCGATGGTTTCTCCGGCGAGCTGAAACAGGAAATCGCGATAGCCGAGTTCGCGCAGTCGCTCGGCCACGCGATCGACAGCAAATCCTTTGCCGATGGCGGAAAGATCGATGCCACACCCCGCAGGCGCAAATCCTGCGCGATGCACCGCCGCGCCGACTCGTTCATCGAACGCGCCACCTGTCTGACGGCGCAAGCTGGCCGCGAGATCGATCACGCGCAGCAAATCCTTCGTCGCCGGCTTGCCTTGCTGGAATCGCTGCAAATCGGAATCGGACCGCCAACTGCTCATGACTTGCTCCCAATGCTCCAAAACACGCGCCACTTCGCCATGCAGGGATGCTTCTGCTACGATCGTCTCGCGCGTGAGCAAGGTCCACTGACAGCCCATCGCCCGACCCTCGCATCGCTCTGGTCTCGATTGGGCCGATTGAACCAGCCAAGCACCCGACACGAGCAGCAAGATGCTCCCCACCAGCCACAGCGGCCAACGGGAGGATCGCGTCGACCCCAGATCACGGCTTGTCTGTGCTTTTCTCATGTGCCCGAAAAAATCCACGCCAGAGCAACCAACAGCAGTGCTATGCCATCGCGGCGTGTCCATCGTCCTGGCGCATGGGTCAAGAATTTCAACAACGCACCCGTCGGACAGCCGTAGTGGCAATACGCTTGCGGCAGGAAAATCGCGGCAACAAGGCCCCCGGTAAAGAGGATCGCGGGCAGGAAGGTGACGAAGCCCGTACTCCAGATTTCGAAAGGCTCGGCATGAGAAAAAGTCACGGATGCGCCCCACCAAGCCAAACCCCAGAGAATCAGCAAGGTCGTCCATGGCACCAAGGCCATGGCCCGATGCCATCGCGACGGCAGGGCCCAGCGCTTTTGGGTCAGGCGACCCACCAAACTCTGCGCCGCCCCATGCGGACAAAGATGGGCGCAGTAGACATTTTTTCCCGTAAAGGCGGGCACCAATAGCGCGATCGCAGTCATGATCAACAGGGGCCCCGCCGGCCAGTCGCGATCGCTGTAGCGCGCCCACTGGATCAATTGATCCTGCCCGAGCATCCAGCCGAGCGTGAGACCCGCACTCACGGAAAGCACCGCATAGCAGAGTCGCCATGACTTTCCTCCGCGAAATGCCACCACCACCCCGCCGAGCAACCACAGCAATCCCAGCGCCTGCTGCCATGGCCAAGCCGACACGGCAGACGTGGTTTGAGCTCGACGCAGCATTTCTTGCACGGTCACGAAAAGCCCATGAGCCGTCATGCTCGCTCCGCTCACCAAAAGAAATTCTCCATGCTCACGGGCCGCCAGAAGGTCGTCGACACGCACGCCCGCGAAGCTTTTGGCATAGCGCACTTCGTCTTGCACATCGCCCGCGTAAGGTTGGTTGTCGCGACTATCCCGCAGGCTCACTCCTAACACCTGATCCGCCGTGGGGGTCAGCGCGACGAGCACATCGGCCGCTCCTTGGAAGCCGCGCGCGGTCACGCCCATGCGTGCGCTACGCAAGAGGAGTCCGACTTTTTCCTCACCCTGCCAAACTTCCCCCACGCCCGCGCGCTCGGTCGGTCGCAGTTCGCTGGCCTGGGGAAACCACTCTTTCACCTCGGCGAGCTCTACCTCACTCGGGAAAAATTCGGCGGCTTGCTTAGCACCAAAACGAGCAGCGACCGCACGCGTCATCGCATCGCTGGTGAGCGATGCCCCGCTGACCAGTAGGGGGTCGTCGTGCCGACCCAGCGACGCTTCGCTTTGCCCAACCCATTGCGCCCAAAATCGGGAATCGCGACGGACTTTTTCGACGTGCCCCGCAGTATCGGCACTGGCCAGCAAACGTACCGCACGCACCTGACGCGAGGCATCGAGCATGACCAATAATTCGCTCGGTCCAGCATAGCCGACAATGCCATCGCCCTGCGGCGAGGTGCTGGTGATCCAGCCAAGAACATCGCCTTCTTCACTCTGCAAAGGAAACCAGCCTTCTTGCGCTGAACCTAGTTGATGAACACCAGTAAAATGCTCGCTGGCAATTTTTTGGTAGAGCGCGAGATCAGGTTTTTGCACCACTGCTCGCTGCGACAAACAAGCCATCGCCGCCGCGATCAGCGACAAGCGAAACGCGGCCATCGCCCAGCGCTGCCAGCGGCGTCGATTCGAGGAAATGACCGATTGTTTTTCCATCACTTGCCTACGACCGCTCGATCCCGATTCTTACCACCGTCGACAGCAGGAGGAGCGCCTGACTCACTTTTTCTTTTTCCGCAAAAAGGGCGGAATGTCGAGATTGTCGCCATCTTCAATGGTCGGATCCGTTCCTGCGAATCGACCGAGCTGTTCTTTCTCCAACAACAACTCTTCCTGCAAATGCTTGGCGCGGGTTTTCTCGATCATTTTCGAAACCGCAGGCACTGCGCTTTCTTCGGTCGAACGAGCCGCTGACGCCTCTGCTTCGGTCGATTCCTCCGCAGGGGAGTCTTGCGGAGCGGTCGATGCCGCGCGGGCCGCGCCAAAGATCGGCTTGCGTCCTGGCGTTGCCTGTCGAATCTCCGCCGCAGCAGCCGCTGCGGGTGAAGGAGTCGCTGCCGCAGGTGCCGAGCCGGGAAGGGCGTTCTTGGGTGGCGGAATCGAACCCGCGAGCTTCGGCGCGGGCAGAGTGGTCGCCGGTTTGGGTGGGATCAAGGAGGTGAAATCCGCAGGCAAGGCCGACGGCGGCGCTGCCGCAAGCGGCTCGGCAAAGGGCGATGCGATCTTGGGCTCGACCACTTCAACAGGCGCAATCGGGTCCGCAAAGGCGCTCTTGGATGCGGGAATCGCTGGTACAGCCTCGGGCAGGCTCGACGCAGAAGGCTTTTCTTCCCGAGCCACCTCCTGTGTGGCGGCGACAGCAGGTGCAATGTCGAAGGAAAAATTCGACAACACGGGCATCGGCTCGGGCAAGGGAGCGATGACGCTCTCCGCCGCTTCTTGATCAAAACCAAATCCCTCGGTCGGCTCAAGGATGGGCTTTTCTTCCACCGCTGACGCTTGCGGCTTTTCTTGCAATTTCTCCTCAGGAAGGGAGCTGATCAAAGTGATGCTGAGCTGATCGTGCATCGACTCATCGATCGCGGCGCCAAACAACACGTGCGCTTTTTCCGGAACTTGCTTGGTGAGCTTTTGCATCAGCAGTTCGACTTCGTAAAGGGTCAGGTCGGCTCCCCCGCAAATGTGCACCAGCAGCGATGCGGTTTCACGCAGCAACGCGCCTTTGTCGAGCAACGGACTAGCCAAGGCATTGGCAAGCGCTTTGGCCGCACGGTCTTTGCCATTCGCCACACCGGAACCGAAGAGGCAGCGCGAACGCGTGGTGCGCAGCGCTGTCATCAACTCGTCGAGCCCGACATGGATCAGACCAGGACGTGTGACCAAACGAATCACCGCTTTGATGCTATCGGCAATCATCTTGTCGCCCGCTTGAAAGGCCTCGTGAATGCCTTGCTTGGCGACCACGAGCTCACCCATGCGGTTGTTGTCGAACACCACCAAGGCATTGCTCAATACCGCCAATTCGTTGAGCGAAGTCTGGGCTTGCTGCCGCCGACGCTCGCCCTCGAAAACGAAGGGCATGGTCGCGAAGACCACCACAAAGGCGTCTTCTTCACGCGCGATTCGACACACCATAGGCGCTCCGCCAGAACCCGTGCCGCCGCCGAGTCCGACACAGAGAAAGACGATTTTCCGGCCTTTGATCGACATGCGGATTTCGGTTTCCGCTTCTAAAGTCACGTTTTTGCCTAGCTCTGGATCGCCGCCGCAACCCAGTCCCTTGGTGAGATTGCGACCGAGCTGAATGCGCTCGCTGGCTACCGAGCCGTTGAGCGTGCGGACATCGGCATTCAATGCCAAAATCTCGGCACCGTCGAGACCATCGAGCGCGACACGATCCAGCATGTTCGCCCCAGCACCGCCGAGACCGATGATTTTGACGTGAGAAGTGGGAATGGTGTGTTGCGTTTCGCGAGGAAATTCAATCATAAAAGGTTGGGTTGTTAGGATTTGCGACCAAAGGGCCAAAACTTGGTGAACGGCGACGATGTGCGGCGTTTTTCAATTTCCAGATACTGGGCATAGCGAATCAGCCCCAAGCATGTGATGTATTGCGGGTCTTGGAAGTTGGCTTGCACGCCACTGATTTCCAAGCGCGTACTAAGATTCACGCTCAAGCCAAAGACTTCTTTGACCAATTGATCCAATCCACGCATCGCACTGCTGCCACCACTGAGAATGACTCCCGACCCCACGCGCTCCAACGCGCCCGCCGGAAGCCGCTTTTTGATTAAGTTGAGAATCTCCAGCATGCGCTCGCGGATGATGGCGTTGAGCAATTCGCGCTTCACGTCTTGATGCGTGAAACCACTCTCGTCGACTGGAATCTTGATGCCACCGACGTCGTGCGAGGACTCGCCTGAGGCATGACCCTCACGAATTTTTAAGGTCTCGGCCCGCGTGAATTGCAGCTCGGTGATCATGTGAATGTCGTTGGTCACGTGCTCACCTCCTAACGCAATGCAGCCACTGGCCGCAATCGCTCCGTTCAAATACAGGACGTAGTCGGTCGTCCCGCCGCCGATGTCGATCAAAAGCACGCCACTTTCTTTTTCATCCCGATACAAAGCATACTGCGCCGCTGCGATGGGCGCGAATACCACGTCATCCACCTCCATGCTCAACTCGCGCACGCACTTGATGCTATTTTGAATCCGCGTACCCAAGCCGTAGACCATGTGGTAGTCCGATTCAATGGTCTTGCCAAAAAGGCCCACTGGCGGCGCGGTGTGCTCAAAGCCATCGACCCGATAAAGTCGCGGCGATTGATGCACGATTACTTGCTCGTCCGTAAGATGAATGCCACGCGCAATCTTTTCGGCCTCTTTCAAATAACCGGCATGAATCTGCTTCTCTCGCTCGGGCAATCGATAGGTGCCGGTGCTGTTGACCCCCACCAAATGATTCCCTGTGATCGATAGAAACACACTGCCAATCTGCACGTCGCTCGATTCCTCCGCCTTGCGCCGCGCGTCTTCCACACAGGCGCGCACTTTGACGTAATCGGAAATCTCCCCCTTGCGCACCCCCGCTGATTTGGCGGTGCCTATGCCGAGGATCTTGACCGACCCATCAACTTTCACTTCTCCCACCAACATACAAACTTTGCTGGTGCCAATTTCGAGACCTACATGAATTTTCGCGCGTGGCATAATACGATCAGAGAAACGTTAGGGTTGAGACGAGGATCGCTGATTCCGCGTCGGCGCAGTGGCTGCGGAATTCGGTTGACGCAAAATCACGGGGAGGTTCCTCTCGGGGATTAAGTTGATTTGAGCAATTTGCTGTCCTTGATGAGCTGCATGTTTCATCGCAATGACAAAGTTCTCCATCTGCGTTTCATGCGAATCCAAACCAAATAAGGCTTCGGTACCTGTCCGCGTCCACACTTTGATCGCCCATGGCTTGTCGGGCTGCACGCTGTCGATCCATGGGCCTTGGTCGGGCAGGGTCTTTTCCGCGATTTCTAACAACCGCAAGGCCCGCCCGAAATACTTGGACTCCACCACCTGCCCCGGCACCAGCAGACTGGCTTCTTCTGCGGCAATGACGATCACAGGCAAGGGCAAAGCTTGCTCGAACTGTCGCGGCGGACACGGATACAAGCAGCCTGCCCGATCGATCAGATAGCCCTGCTCGCGGGTCCGGGCTTGCATGCCACGCGCATGACATTGCACCCACGCAAAGGGCTGTCGCACCTCCAACTCCACACACAAGGTCGCCGGCAATTCCCGCGAGATGCGAGCCTTGATGATCTCTGGCCGCGCTTGCAGGCGCTTTTCGACATCTCCCAAGGAAATGCCAAAAATGCTCTCTTGTAAGGGAATCTCGCCAATCGTCACGACATCGCCTTCATCGAAGGCGTTGTTGGGCGACAACTTGATCACTCGCAATTCATACTCAGGATTTTCTAAAAAATTCTTTTTGCCATAATCCCATATGCCATACCCCGCCGCACCCAGTAGGATGACCAAAAAGAGCAATTTGAAGGACCACGACATCACCCTGCGGGCACGAATCCACATGATGCGCGGCGTGATAATCTGCGCCTGCAACACCCGCGAACGGTGAGTTAGGTTAATTTTGGTGGTTCTCCTTTTGGGCATCGTTACGAACGTAACTTTACTGAAATATCAGCAATCCGTAAACATAAATCCCCAAAAAGGATTCCACGAGCCGCAGCCGCTTTGGGCAGCAGACTGGTCTCGGTCATCCCCGGTATGGTGTTGGCCTCAAGAACGTAGGGCCGATTCTCCGCATCGAGCAGCACGTCGACCCGGGAGTACACTTCGACCCCCAGCGCCCGATGCGCCGCAACTGCCGCTTGTTGCACAGCACGCGTCGTCTCTTCGTCGAGATCGGCAGGACAAAAGTAGTCGCTGCCATCGCCGCCGTTCATCCACGGATATTTGTTGCTCATATCGTAAAATCCACTGCGCGGTGCAATGTGCACGATGGGCAACGCTTCGCCATCGAGCACTCCGACAGTCAGCTCTTTGCCCGCGATGTATTGCTCGACTAAGATGTCGTCGCCATACTTCGCCGCATCTTCCATCGCCGGAAGGGCGTCTTTTTCTTCGAGCACAATGTGCACGCCCACGGAGGAACCCTCGCGCGGTGGCTTGACGACGAATGGCACGGGCATTTGGGGCAAACGCAGCCCTTGACGCAGATCGACAATCTCCGCCGCTGGCGTCGGCACTCCCGCCGCCACGAATTTTTCCTTCGCCAGATTTTTGTCGAAGGCCACCCGACTGCTCTCGACACCGGCTCCGGTGTAGGGAATGCCTTTTTGCTCCAAAATTTTCTGCAATGTGCCGTCTTCACCGAAGGTGCCGTGAATCACGTTGAAACACAGCGCGGTGTTCTCGGGCAAAACGAAATCGGGCCCGCTGACGTCGACCGCTACCGCCTGATAACCCAGGTCTTGAAAGGCTTTGACCACCGCCGCCCCCGATGCCAGCGAAACTTTCCGCTCGGATCCCGGACCACCCATCAGCACTGCTATCAACATGTCTTTGTTCATCTTCTCTCGCCTTGTTGTCGAAATTTTTCCCGTCTTCCACTCCCTGCCTTGCACAGAGTGAATCACGTTGCGAGGATGCTAGGCATCGCCCCCGCATCAGGCGAGCAAAAACCATCCACCGCCCCAAGCAGCGTCGCTTTCTCTGCCCTCTTCCACAGCCTCCAACAAAAAAGGCTTTTTTCTCCGCGCACGAATCGCCACTCTCGCGCCATGAATCCTGCCATCCGCGCCGCCCAAGAGGTCGCTCTCCACCACGGCATGACCCCGGATCGATGCGACATCCTCCAAGACGCCCACACGGTCGTGGTGCGCCTCACCGATGACCTTGTCGCCCGCATTGTCACCGATACCACCGGCCCGCGCAGCGGCACGACTTGGCTGCAGCGCGAAACCGCCATCGCCGCCCACCTCACGCGACAAGGCGCTCCCATCATTCCCTTGCACCCCAACCTTCCTCCAGTCGCTCATCTGCATCAAGGCTATGCAATGAATTTCTGGACTTATGTCACCGCCCTCCCCACCGCGCCCGATCCCGACATCATCGGTCGCACCCTCCACGAGTGCCATCGCGCCCTCGCATCGCTGCCCGAACCATTGCCGACACTCGCCATTGTCGAGGAAAGCCTCACCATCCTCGAACAAGCGGAAGTCCAACAAGCCCTCACACCCGCAGAGATCGATCTACTGTCTCACCATTTGCGCTGCTCGCTGCAAGCACTCGGACCTCTGCCACACCAAGCACTGCACGGCGATGCACACATGGGCAATCTGCTCATGACCACCCGCGGACTGCTCTGGACCGACTGGGAAGACGCCTTTTCCGGACCCATCGAGTGGGACATCGCGTCCGTCATCTGGAATGCCCAGATTCTCGAAGAAGATCACGATTCCGTGGAAAAAATCCTCACATCCTATCAACAACAAGGCGTCGAGATGGATCCCGAAGCCTTACAGCAATGCCTCATCGCCCGCGCCGCAGTCATGTCCACTTGGTATCCCATCCTCTACCCCCAACCGAATCCCGACCGCCAGCGCAAACTCCAACAACGCCTCGAATGGCTGAAAGAAAGAGTGTGAATGAGACTTGGCAAAACATTGAACACTCCCATCTCCCATCTTCCATGTTGACTCAGGCGCGCCACCCGCGCCTTCGGCCCTGCGGGCCACCTCGCATGCGCTCGTGTCCAAAACGGCTACAAGCCTTCGCCGTTTTTCCATCTTCCATCTTCCATCTTCCATCTTCCATCTTCCCTCCTTCGTGTCTTCGTGCCTTCGTGTGAGACAATCTCCCATGTTGACTCAGGCGCGCCGCCCGCGCCTTCGGCCCTACGGGCCACCTCGCTTTGCGCTCGTGTCCAAAACGGCTACAAGCCTTCGCCGTTTTTAGACCATCTCTAGTCCTTCGAAGCTCAACGAGCGAAGTAGGATCCATCTCCCAAAACTCAAAACTCTCTCCCCTTCCTTCTCCAGATCACTCCATAGCGCGGACTCAGTAGCCATCCTAACAAAAAAACCAGCCCTAACACCATCACGATCGCTGGACCGGAGGTCAGTTGCAATGGAACAGAAATCAACACGGCTGCCACCGCCCCCACCGCGCCTAACACACCGCCCCCCCAAAACAAGGCGGAGGTCCGATCGGTGAAAAGCGATACCGTCGCAGCAGGAGTCACCAACAGACCCACGGAAAGAACACAGCCCACCGCCTGTAGCGATGCCACTAACGACATCACCATCAGCGCAAACAGCAGATACTGCACCAAGCGCACCGGCACGCCCTGCGCCGCCGCCACATTGGGCTCGAACAAGGCTACCAGAATGGGCCGCATCAACAAATTGGCGAGAATCAAGGTCAAGACCCCAATGCCAAAAACGGTCCACAAATCGGCGTTAGAAACGGCATTGATGTCGCCAAACAACCAATGCTCCAGCTCCTGCCGAACGCCCAAGCGCGGCAATAGTGCCACCCCCCCCGCAAAGGCCGATGTGTAGAGCACTGCGAGTGCTGTGCCCTGCGCCACACGCTTGCCGCGCGACACCGCCACAGAACCGAGCCCGACAATCAATGCCGCAATCAACGCGCCGAGAAAGGCATTCCACTGGGTCAGCGCCCCCGTGATGAGGATCGCCACCGCAATCCCCGGCAGCATCGTATGAGAAAGCGCACTGACCGATAGCGCCGTCCTGCGCAAAATCACAAAGCCGCTAAAAAAACCATTGGTAAACCCCACCAGAGCCGCCGCCGCCAGCGCCCGCTGAAAAAAACCATGTTCTAGCACTTCCCACATCCGACCACGATGCTACCAAACCCCACTCCAGAAGCAAGCAAGATGAAGGACCTGTGAAACCGTGATGGATGGGTCTCGCTTCCCAACCCCAGTCCAATCCGATGAGAAACGAACCTGCAGATTCCCTCCAACCTCTTCTGAGCCGATCCGTCACATTGGCTGGTCCTGCCCAAGTCCAAATGCCAAGCTAGGCCAGAACCTCGATACGATTTTATCGCATCGAGCAAATTCCTTTTCCCCCGATCGCACACAGTGATCGAGCCAGGGAAAGCCGTGCTCTAAATGCCAGACAAAGGACAACAGTTTTTCTCAAGCGACGGAAGCAGGATCGGAATGGAGGATCGCGGAATGATTGCCATGGCGAAATTCGGAAATAATTGAAAAAAATCGGAAAAAATCGAAAATTCTGTCAAAACCAGAGTCG
>RDYF01000091.1 GCA_004293285.1 Verrucomicrobiota bacterium
GAGTGGGAATACGAAAAAAAAGCCATCACTCGCGTGGTGGAATTTGAAGAATTCAATGACGCCATCGATTTCGTCAACGGCGTTGCCGAAATCGTGGAAGAAGCACAGCATCATCCCGAAATCAACATCCGCCACACTCGCGTGTTGTTGAAACTGACCACACACGATGCCGGTGGAGTCACCGATTCCGACATCGAGCTGGCCCAGCGCATTGATCACTTGATCGATTAACCATGTCTCACCAAATCAGCTCTCGCTGATCGACTCGCCCGCCTGACTCGGCGGGCTTTTTTGTCAGAGAAAGCGGGATTTGATTGTCGAAACAAAGCGAAATGGATAGCGTAACACCATGAAACGACAAGGTGTTCCGCTGAGCGATTTTTCTGCCGATGCTTGGCTTGCGCCGTGGCGACCGATCTACGAGGAAAGGCGTCAACGTGCCCAGCTTGCGGTGGAAACGTGCGGGGGATCGCTCGCCGATTTCGCACAGGGGCATCGGCACTTTGGCCTGCATCGGAAAGCTGATGGCTCTTGGATCTATCGCGACTGGGCGCCGCATGCGACATCGCTGCATCTGGTGGGAGATTTTTCTCATTGGCAGCAAGACGATCTCTATGCAGCACAAGCCACAGGCGATGGTTGTTGGGAGCTCATTTTGCCCGCTGCCGCGATGCAGCATGGTCAGCACTACCGCGTGTTGTTTTCTTGGCAAGGCGGCAGTGGCGAGCGGCTTCCCGCGTGGGGAAGGCGCATGGTGCAGGACCCGCACACCTTGCAATTCACCGCGCAAGTATGGGACGAAACGCCTTACCGCTGGCAGCATCCGACGCCGCAACTCAACGCACCACCGCTGATCTACGAGGCCCATGTCGGGATGTCGTCGGAGGAGGAAAAAGTCGCGACGTGGTCGGAATTTCGCCAACACATGCTACCGCGCATTGCCGGAGCGGGCTACAACACCGTGCAGTTGATGGCGGTGCAAGAGCATCCCTACTACGGCAGCTTCGGTTATCACGTCGGTTCTTTCTTCGCACCTTCCTCGCGCTTCGGCACGGCGAATGAGCTGAAAGAGCTGATCGACACCGCCCACGGCATGGGCTTACAGGTGATCATGGATCTCGTCCACTCGCATGCGGTCAAAAACGTGCTCGAAGGGATCTCGTGCTACGACGGCACGCCGTATCAATTTTTCCACGATGGACCGAGGGGCAACCACGAAATTTGGGACTCGCGGTGTTTCGACTACGCCAAGCCAGAAGTGCGGCATTTCCTGCTTTCCAACATCCGCTATTGGTTAGAAGAATTTCAGTTCGATGGCTTCCGTTTCGATGGCGTGACTTCGATGCTCTATCACGACCGCGGATTCGGTGCCGGATTTGGCAGTTACGACGACTACTTTCACGGTCGGACCGATGAAGATGCGATCACCTATCTGACACTAGCGACACAACTGATCGACGAGTGCAAGCCCGGTGCCTTGGCGATTGCGGAAGATGTGAGTGGCTTACCCGGCTTATGCGCGCCGCGTGCGCAAGGCGGATGTGGTTTTCACTATCGCTTGGCGATGGGCATGCCCGACATGTGGTTCAAATGCGCCGAAGACATTCGCGAAGAAGACTGGCACATGGGCTGGATCTGGGGCGAACTGACCGGGCGCAGGGGCGATGAGCGGACCATCAGTTACCTCGAAAGCCACGACCAGGCGATGGTGGGCGGAAAATCTTTTTTCTTCACCCTGGCCGACGAGCGCGCCGTGGCCTTGCACAAGCTCGCGCGTTTGGCGACCTTTGGCACGGCATCGCACGGCTACTTGAACTTCATGGGCAATGAATTTGGTCATCCGGAGTGGATCGATTTTCCGCGCGAAGGAAATGGTTGGTCCTACCAGCATGCACGACGTTTGTGGAGCTTGCGCGATCGGGCCGACCTGCGATTTCAGGCGCTCGGCGATTTCGATGGAGCCATGCTGGCGCTCGCGCGGTCGGCGGATTGGATGAATCACGCCGGGGATTTGCTCGCCGAGCACAATGCCGATAAAATCCTTGTCTGGCTTCGGGGCGACCTCCTTTTCGCCTGCAACTTCCATGGTCATCAATCGCTCGTCGATTGGTCCGTGCGCGTTCCTGCGGGCGAGTGGGAGCTCGTGCTCGATAGCGATGCGTCGGAGTTCGATGGGCATGGCCGAGTCGCGCCCCAGCAGCGCATCCACGTGCAGGCCGATGCGCATGGTTGGGGAGAAATGCGGATGTATCTTCCGAGTTCCCCCAAGCTTTTCCAGCTCCATGGGTTGCTGAACTGCGCTAGTCCCATGGGAAGAGAAACAAAAAGGCGATGCACGGAAAATATGCAAACCGTGCATCGCCCCCGATATCGCCCCATCAGTGGGCAATGAGCGGACGATAAAATGAAGGAAAAAGCTCGAGGCGAGTGGCATTCCCCGCTCTTTTCCCTTCTCTATCGAGAATTAGCGTCTGCGGCGCAGCATCGCGAGCAGACCAAGACCGCCAAGCAGAGCGGCGGAGGGTTCTGGAACAGCTTGCACGCTGAGGTTGTCGAAGAAGCCATTGACGTTGCCCGTTGCTTCCATGTTGATGAAGCCATCATTGGCACCGAATGTGAGACCGGTAAAGGTTTGTTGAAGCACATTATTGATGTAAAATTTCACGATGGAGTTACCGCTGCCATCGAACGCAGAGCCGGTTCCGGAAGCATCAGAAATCACGTAGGTGAAGAGGTCGCCATCGGTGAAGTTGATGGCACTCGAAATGATATTTCCTGCCGCATATTGCCGAGTGCCGGTTTGGTTCCCTGCCAAGAAAAAGGAAGAGAACATGTTGCCCGTCGCATCGTAGTCAGCAATCGCAGCATTGCCGATACCAAAGGACACACCTTCCGCCGTGGTTGTGCCACCGCCACCGACCGACAAGGTAAAATCGCGTTCGCATTGGTAGCAAAGTTGTGATTCAGTCCGATTTTCGAATTGTCAGCACCTTCGATATACAACGTACCAAGGTATCCGTGAATGGAGTAAAAAAAGCCATCAACAGCGCCGCCGTTCGTGCTTGATCCGGAATACGTTTTCGTGGCCAAGGTTCCACCTTGATCGTTTGCCAGGAAATCATTGAATGATCCTGGTCCGATGTTGTCAAAGGGCCGTCCTCCGTTCGTATTGAAGTTATCGGTAAACAAGGTGATCGATGCATGGGCCGAAGAGCCAAGCATGATAGCCGCGGCAAGGATCAGTTTGTGGGGTACTTTCATTTTCTAGTTGGTGATTTCGTGGTTTCTCGGTGGGTATTTTTCTGCCCTAGGGGGCTTTTGCTAGTGGTTTGTTCACTTGGTGTGCCAAACGCACGGGAGTAAGGTATCTTTTCTACAAATTCTGCCTAGCTGCGAAAACTCGCAGGTAGAGTATTGATTTCTCGGGTTTGCCAAAGGAGCCAAGGATGTGCATAATGAAGCCATAACCCACCTACTCACGTTCTTGTTCATGCGCCCCAATGCACGCCCAACCAGTAGCTTGCACCTGACAGCCGTGCTCTGCGCCTTGGTTGGCTGCACCTGTGGTGCTGTGGCTCAAGACATGCCGCGTCAGGAATTTCAAGCTGCGATGAAGGAAGCGGGCCGAGTCTTCGCACTTGATTCTCCCGGTGCGTTTTCACTGCGCGCGGGATTTGGCGTAACCATCGAGCGGAATCATCAGCAAATCAATCTGCTGTCGACGGACGCGAAAAAGGCCGCACTCATCGATTCCCGCCCCAGCACCACAAATGATGCGACTCAGCCAACTGCAACCCTCGGATTTCCCGAACAAGGCTGTGAGGTACTTTTTCGCTTTGAAAAGCTTCAAGGCATTCCGGGAGTAACGGTGCAATGTGGGGTGCGCAATACCGGCAGCACGCCGCTGCGACTTGTCAGCACCTCACCTGTCGTGATGACGGATGTGCTGTCGGAAGGAGCCCGCCAGCGGGTTCGCCTCGAAACCCCCATGGCCAACGCCATCCTTCAGCCGTTCGGCATTGCACAAAACAACCTCTCCACCAGTCAGGAAAAGCTCCGCATTGCCGGCGAATCCTACGCGCACGGGATCGGCTGTCATGCTCCGAGCGACATGCGATTTTCGCTCGATGGCAAATACCGTCGTTTCTTGAGCATGGTGGGAGTGGACGACACCGGCAGCGGTTCAGTGACCTTTGAGGTGCATGCCGATGGCAAAAAACGTTTCGACAGTGGGGCCATGTTTTCTGGCCAGCCAAGTCGCGTCATCGATCTAGATCTCACCGGCGTGAAGGAACTGCGACTGGTGGTGACGGATGCGGGCGATGGAGTCAATTTCGACTTCGCAGATTGGGCAGAAGCCTGTCTGATACCAGCCACCGACATGGATCATGCGCTAGGCCTACAACTCACGAGCCCCCTTGCGAACTGGGTGGTGAGCCCGATGATCAGTCAAGGGGGAGAATTTTCTGCACGGACCATGGACCGCGCCTTCGATCCACTCACCCTGCGCGAAGCCGGTGGACTCTATGACTCCGAGGGTCGGGGCATTTTTTTCGGTCCGGTGGGCACGCCAGTCAGCTACCTCACGGGTCACATGGGCAACTCTGGCAACCAGCGTGCCACGCTCGATCTCCATAGCGAAATGAACTCCGTGCGGGTCGATCCCGGTCATGTGCGCTGGGGACAGCAAACAGTCCTGTTGTCAGAACGCCCTGAGATCGCACAGCAACGTTGGATTTCCTGGGTGGCAAAATCGCATCAAGCACGGCAACCCAAAGCGCCCCTGAGTGGCTGGCTGAGTTGGTATTGGCTGGGAAATCAAGTATCCGAAGAGAGTCTTCGAGAAGTGTTAGACTTCACGACAAAGCCCGCTGGAGCATTGCGACCGCAGGTGATGCAGATCGACGATGGTTATCAAAGGCTCGCGGATCAGCCCGGCATGAACGAAAAATTTCCCTCGGGCATGCAGGGTGTCGCATCGATGATCACCACCACCGGAGCCATGCCCGGGCTGATGGTGCGCTTGGAGAACTACGACCCAGGCGGCATTCATCAGTTCCTCGCCAATGTCCGCCATGCGGTGACCAGCGGATTTCGTTATCTCAAGATCGCAGAATTCGGGAACCTCGCCGATCCTGAGGAAAAACAAACCCAGTTCGAGAGAAAGCGGGCGCTGTATCACTCCATTCGCCAAGCTGCGGGCGAAGAAGTCTATCTGATGGTGGCCGGCAACAGTGTCGATCGCGCCAGCGTCGGCGCTGTCGATGCCTGCCGGGTCAGCGGCAGCACGGAGCGGCACAAGCTACCCATGGGCATGGACGCCTCTGTCCGCTCCCTGCCTTTCAACCAACAATGGTTCACGTTAGACACCGACTGTTATTACCTCGCCGCCAATGTCGACAATCTCCCGCCCGTGCTCGGTGGCTGGCCCGTGGTCCGCACTTGGTTGAGCATGACCGGGCTGAGCTGTGGCAATGCCATGACCTCCGATCCGTGGCACTGGAAAAGCATGGCTCCTTTTCTGCGCAACAGCGAAATCCTTAGCCCACCTGCAAGCGAATCGGCGCGAGCCATCGATCTCGGCACTTCTGCTGGGCTGCATCGCATCGTCGGGCATCTGCAGCGTCCGTGGGGCCATTGGACTGTAGCTCTGCTCTGGAATGCCGGCACGCAGACCAAAGAAATTTCACTCGATTTCGCCGCTGCGGGAATGGATCCCCACAAACGCTACGCCGTCTGGTCGTTCTGGGACAATCGCTTTCTAGGGATCGCGGAAAAATCCTGGACCACCCCAGCGATAGAGCCATTTGCTTCGCAGCACTTGTGTTTCACTCCGCTCGATCAAGATCCGCTGAAGCCCACGATCATCGGTTCCAATCTACACATCTGGTGCGGTGCGGCAGAGTTCGAACAAGTAGCATCACTGCATCGGGCGATGGAGGTGGATCTCACCGACGCGGGAGCTCGTGCAGGCGATCTATTCCTGCACTGTGCCGAGCGACCAAAAATTCGGACGGCTCGTGGTTGTAAGGTGACAGCCATCGACTCCACGGGCGGAAACATCTGGCGCGTATCCATCACCGATCGCCAGCGGGGTATGGCGCAGAGCCTTGAGTTCGGCATCGATCAACCTGCCACTCGTCAACCATGGTTCTGGGTGCTCATCGCTTTGTTAATCACCAGCCTCGCTTTCGTCGCGTGGCGATATCTCGAAAACTTCCGGTCGCGACAGGAAATCGCACGTTTGCAGCAAAAGAACGCACTCGAAGAAGAACGCGTCCGCATCGCTCGTGATCTCCATGATGAACTGGGCGCCAATCTCGCCCGCATTGGTTTGCTGACTGGGCTCGCCGAGCAAGCCATTGGCGATGATCAAAAAACGCGCCAGCAGCTCGAACGCATTCTCGGGGCCACGCGCGGTCTCGGCCGTCAGCTCGACTCGATTGTTTGGGCGGTGGACCCAGCGAATGACACACTGGAGAGTCTAGCGAGGTATCTGCACGGTCACGCCGAGGATTACCTCAGCATGGCAGGCATCCGCTTCCGCTTCGTTGGCATGGACCTGCCGGATATCCCCCTCTCCTCCTCCCTCCGTCACCACTTGTTGATGATCACAAAGGAAGTGCTGCACAATGTGGTCAAACACTCGGGCGCTCGCACGGTCAGCCTTCATTTGCGCCATGTCGAAGGAACACTGTTTCTCGAGATCGAAGATGACGGCAAAGGCATCGGCGCACCGGAGGGTCATCGCCACGGCAACGGCCTGAACAATATCCGCAAACGCGCGCTGGCCTCAGGGGGCACTTGCGATTTTCTCCCCGGCTCCTCTGGGCGTGGCACGTTGGTACGTTTGCGCGTCCCAGTCCATTCCCCCAATCTTTCCCCACCACCATGAGCAAAAACCCAGTTATTAACGTCGCGATCATCGAAGACCAAAGCGAATTACGCGAATCGCTGCAGGAAGTGTTAACCGCATCCCCCGCGCTGCACTGCGTCGCAGCCTGCGCCAATGGCGAGGAGGCCATCCGCGACTTGCCTAAGCTGCTTCCGCAGGTCGTCTTCATGGACATCAATCTGCCAGGCATGGATGGCGTCGAATGCACGCGACAACTGGTAGAATTGATCCCCTCGGTGCTGGTCGTGATGCTCACCGCATACGATAACACCGAGGCCATCTTCCGCTCGCTCGAAGCGGGTGCCTGCGGCTACCTGCACAAACCTGTGAGTGGTCGCGAGCTGGTGGCGGCGGCCAAAGACGTGGTCGGCGGGGCCTCGCCGATGTCGGGCAAAATTGCGCGGTTGGTCATTCAAGCCTTCAAAAAGCCCCTGCCCGCTCCGCCAGCGCAGCCCGAGATTCCCAAAAAATCATCCACCGCCCAATCCATCGCCGACGCCGAACTGACGACGCGAGAAAAGGAAGTGTTGCATCTCTTGTTAGACGGTTTGATGTACAAGGAAATTGCCGATGCCATGGGGGTGAGTAGCCATACCGTGAACTTTAATATCCAGAAAATCTACCAGAAACTCCACTGCCGCTCGCGCGCTCAGGTGGTTGGTCGCTTCCTCAATTCCTAATTCCCTCATCAGAAGTCCCGCACGCAAAGGAAAAGTAGGTCATCGGACTCCCCCCAAAAATGGCCATTGCACAGGAAACGATGACGCTCCCATTTTTGCCTTGCGCCCTCGGCACAAATCCGTAGTCTTTCGCCTAGACCCTACGCTACTGCTTATGAAAACGATTTTTCTTCTTTCCATTGCTGTGATTGCTACGGGCTTGTCCTCATGCTGCGCCGCCAAAGCGGTTCGGGAGCTTCCCCAGCCTTCCTACCAAGCGCCGCGCTAAGGTTCCTCTCCAAACAACTCAAAAAAACACGACAACATGATCCGCATCCTTACTCTGATCGCCCTCGCTGCCACCGCCTTGGTTTCCAGCTCCTGCTTTTGCTGCACCAGCGACGCCAAAGCTCCTCGACTGAAGAGACTGCCCAAATTCCGTGAATTCCCCGCAGCTCCCGAGCCCGCTCCGGAAGAGCCCGTGGTGAGCTACGAAAAATAATCGAGCGCGAACACTTTCGATTTCCATCCGTGTACGGACCTTGCCAACAAGGACGTCCGCGGATTTTTTTTTGCCGAAATGCAGGAAGCAAATGCAAGGAGCAGGTTCTCGAGGGAGGCCGACTCCGCCATCGCGATGATCAGAGCGACTTCTGGATCGCAGCTTCCAGCTCGGGATT
Organism: Verrucomicrobiota bacterium; assembly: GCA_004293285.1. Lineage (GTDB taxonomy): Bacteria > Verrucomicrobiota > Verrucomicrobiia > Verrucomicrobiales > Akkermansiaceae > UBA956. The sequence continues at coordinate 8,235 of RDYF01000091.1, forward strand.
GGGCTGAGCACCAAACTGCAAGGCTTCCTCGTAATAGCGCTTGGCCTCTTGGCTGCGACCCGCATTTTGGCAAATCAATGCCAAATTGTGCAAGGCCTCGGTCGACTGCGGATTCAGCTTAATCGCCTTCAGATAGGCTTGTTCCGCTTCGTTAGGACGCTTGAGTCGGACCAGCGTATTGCCCATGATGGTCTGGCTCGCTGGATCTTGTGGATCAATTTCCAAGGCCCGCACCAACGATTGCTCGGCTTCGGCAAACTGGCCGTTCTTGTAAAATGCGAGACCGAGCAAACGATGCGAGAGCGGGCGCGACTCGTCATTATCCACAGCCATCTGAAGCACTTGCGCCGCAGCGGCAGGATCATTGAGACGCAGCTGCACAATGCCCAGCTTGGTCATCGTCGCAATGTGACCCGGATGGAGATCGAGAATCATTTCCAGCACCTCGCGCGAGGCTTGCCAGCGCTGCGAACCAAAGGCGCGCACGGCGGCTTTGGTGTAGTTTTCAATTTGCTGATGCATCTCCGTCGTCGCCGCATCGACGCGAGCCTTGCTTCCGGCGAAAGGCGAGTAGATTTCCCCGTCGACTTGTCGGGCATCCAACAATTTCTGCTCTTCCTCCGACAGCGTAACTTCTTGGTCGGTCAGCATCGCCAGCGCTTCATCGTAATCCGAGTTGCCCGAGGTCATTTGTTTTTTCGCCGCTTGCAGCAGCAAATGCGCGGCGTGCTTGCGACGTTCTTGCACGCGGAGTTGGCGCTTGATGATTTCGCGCAAAGTCTCTGCTTCCTCCTTGCTGGCGGCAGCTTCGCCTTGGGCGAGAGTTTTCTCGTGATTCTTCAACTGCATTTCCAGATCGACGAGACGTTGTTGCTGGTCTTGTTTTTCCTTCTGCAGTCCGATGATTTTGCTTTTGGCAATGGCGAGATCGCGCAGTGCCTCCGCGAGTTGATCATTGGTCTGATTTTGATTCTGATTCAGGCGATCGACTCGTTCTTTCGCCTCGCGCAGTTCCTTAGCGAGACTCATGTTTTGCTCGATCAACTGCTGAATGCGCCCAGTTTCATTGAGCTTGAGCAAAGCAGACATGTGATCGCGCTGACGCAGCAAATCATCGCGCTCGGTGCGCAATTCTTGAAACGCCTCGCGACTTTCCTGCAGTTGCGTTTGGAGGGTCGCCACTTGTTGATGAAACTGGGAGATTTGTTGATCTTTTTGCTTCAAGGTCTGCTCCAGCTTTTGCAGTTGTTGCAACTGAGCACTGGTGATTTCATTCGACTTCGCGCGTTCGACTTCCAAATTGCGCTGGAGGTCGGCGGCTTGCTGGCGTGCGGCGGCGAAGTCGGCTTGCAGGGATTGCATTTTGGCTTGGGATTGCAATTGCTGCTCGCGACTTTGAGCGAGCGCCATGCCCATAGCTTGCTTTTCTTGCTCAAGCGAGTTGAGTCGTGCATTCAGGCGATCGATGTCGGACTGCACAGGAGCCATCGCAAGTTGATTGCGCAGTTTCTGCAAATCCGCCATCGCCTGATTTAGGCGAGTTTGGGCGTCGTCGCGCTGACGCTCCATGTCGCGCACCCGCGATTGATCTCTTGAGGCCGAATTCGAGGGCTGGGACAGCGCCTTGGTGAGGCGCGCCACCTCAGCCTCCAAGGCTTTCGTGCGTGCGACCTCGACATCGATCGATGGCGCCTTCGGCACCGGAGTCTTCGGCGCCGGCAATGGTTCGATGGGTGTCACCGAGCGAGTCTCGCCACCACTTTCCACCATTTCCGCGACCGCAATGTCTTGCTTTTTCTGCTCGGCAGCGGCGAGTGGTTGAACCTTGGCGATTTGGCTTTTCGTCAGACTCAGTCGATCGCCGACCATGTCCTTTTTCCATTCGGGATGAAAGCGATGAATGCTATCGAAAAAAGCATCGGCGCGCTGGAGTCGCTCCAACGCAGCGGCATGACGACCTTGCTTTTGCAGCGTTTCCGCCTCGCGCACAAACAGCCAAGCTTGGTAGTACACATCCGCAGGATCAAAGTTGGGCTGAGCCGGTGCGCGCGTCGCGGGCACTTGCGCATGAGAACCACCTACCCACATAGGCGCAATGCTGCCGACGACAAGCCAAGCAGATACGGTCACCAATCTCATGCGCCAAGAATAGCGATCTTTCGCGCAGAGGGAAGAAGGATTTTTGCCACACCAATCCAAGGTGCTGAAGCGAGGGCCGAGCTGCCCATGGCCCCATCGCCAAGCGCTTTGCGATGTTTTTTGATTGGCGAAATCAAATGAGCTCAAGTAGTGTCGCGCCAGCACTATGAATCGTTCTCTGCAACGCCTCCTCCAAGGCACCCTTTTTTTCACCGCATGCTCTTTCGGTCTGTCCCATGCGGAATCTCCTTCGGATCACCCATGGAAAGCCCATTGGCTGACGCCAAAACAAGCCACCGCGCTAAATCTCGACGGCGCGCAATGGATTTGGGCCGATGAAAATGGGGTCGACCCGACCACCAATGCGCCTGCGGGAAAAAGATTTTTCCTCAAAAAATTCACTCTCGCCGAGAGCGATCCGATCGAACAAGCCACGGGCTTGATTGCGGCCGACAATCAATTTCAGCTCGTGGTGAACGGCAAGGTCGCCGGACAAGGGCAAAATTGGCAACAACCGACCACCGTGGACTTTACCTCTTTTCTGAAAGTGGGAGAAAACGTGATGGTCATCGAAGCCAACAACGATCCCAGTAGCGGCGCGATCAATGCCGCTGGTGTCATCGGAAAATTCATCCTCAAGGCGAAAAATGGCGAGGAACGCACGTGGTCGACAAATGGCGAATGGCAAGCGCAACTCGCTGATCAGTCCAGCGCAGCCGTTCGCATCATCGGCGGCTGGGGTGTCGGACCATGGGTCGGCATGCAAGTGCCCGGCCACGGTGCTCCGAGCAACTTGTGGACCTGCTGGCGCAAATCGTTTGATCTGAAAAAAGCCCCCCAAAAAGCGCCGACGCGTATCGCCGTCGACTCGAAGTATTGGCTGTGGATCAACGGCAAGCTCGTGGTGCGCGAAGGCGGTGTGAAACGCGGCCCCAATCCTCAGGACACCTACTTTGACCTCATCGATTTGGCGCCCTACCTGAAAATGGGTCGGAATCAAATCGCTGTCCTCGCTTGGTATTTTGGCAAAGACGGATTTTCTCACAAAAACAGCGGCCAGCCGGGACTGTTGTTTGAAATGCAAGCCGACGAGCAAGCGATTGTCAGCGATCTCTCCTGGAAATCCTTGCCTCATCCGGCCTTCGGTCAGCATCCGCAAACGCCGAATTTCCGACTGGCCGAAAGCTCGGTGTTGTTCGATGCCCGTGCCGACATCCCGCAATGGGTTCGCGCCGACTTCGACGACAAATCCTGGCGTCAGCCGAAAGACCATGGTCTGCCTCCTGCTGCTCCGTGGAATCAACTGTGGCAGCGTAGCATTCCCCAGTGGAAAGACTTCGGCCTCAAGCCCTACCTCAACGCCAAAGAACTGCCGAAGCAAGGCAACGGTTCGGCCATCGTGGCGAAACTTCCCTACAACGCGCAAATCACGCCTTGGCTGAAAGTCAAAGCTCCAGCGGGCTTGACCATCCGCATGCGCACCGACAACTCCGCCAATGAAATTTTGGCCGACTACATCACACGCGACGGCGAACAAGAATTTGAGACGCCCGCCTGGATGAGCGGTCACAACGTGATCTACGAAATTCCCGCAGGCGTTCGCATCGTCGATTTGCAATATCGCGAAAGCGGCTTTAACACCGAGATCCGTGGGCATTTCGAATGCGACCAGGAATTTTTCAACCGCCTCTGGGACAAGTGCGAGCGCACGCTCTACATCAACATGCGCGATACATTCTTCGATTGCCCCGATCGCGAACGCGCCGCTTGGTGGGGCGACATCGTGATTCAGCTGGCGCAAGTATTTCGCACCTTCGACACCAATTCGCACAGTCTCGTGCGGAAATGCATGTACAATCTCGCCCATTGGCAGCGTCCGAGCAAAACCTTCTTCTCGCCGATTCCTGCGGGCAATTGGGACAAAGAACTGCCTCAGCAAATGCTCGCCAGCATCAGCAAATACGGCTTTTGGACCTACTACCTGCACACGGGTGACAAAAAAACCATCGCCGATCTCTATCCGCATGTGCGCGATTACCTGTCGATTTGGCAGCTCGATGGCGATGGCCTGATCGTTCACCGCGCCGGAGAAAACGGCTGGGACTGGGCCGACTGGGGTGACAATGTCGACATCCGCATGCTCGACCAAGCGTGGTATTGTCTTGCGCTCGAAAGCGCCGCCGACATGGCCGACTTGCTGGCAAAGCCCGAAGAAGCCAAGGCGTATCGGAGTCAGCGCGAAAATCTGATGGCTGCGACCAATCGCAAGTTCTGGAATGGTTCGGCCTATCGCGACACCGGTTACGGTGGTGCGACCGACGATCGTGCGCAAGGCATGGCCGTGGTTGCGGGCATTGCAGGACCCGACAAATACGAAGCCATTCAAGCAGAGCTGGCAAAGTCGTTTCACGCAAGCCCCTACATCGAGAAATACATCTTGGAGTCCATGTTCATGATGAACCAGCCCGAAGCCGCCTTGCAGCGCATGCAGAAGCGCTACCAAGAAATGATCGATAGCGAAACCAGCACCGTGTGGGAATTGTTCTCACGCGCTGGCACACTCAATCACGCTTGGACGGGCGGCCCGCTCGAATTGCTTGCCCGCTTCTCCGCAGGCGTGGTGCCGACATCGCCCGGCTACGACACCATTCTCGTCAAACCCCAGCTCGGGGGACTGAAAAAAATCGTCACGGGTTTTGAATCGGTCAAAGGTCGGATCGAACTCAAGATCGCTGCCGCACCGAGAAATTTCCATTTGCAAGTCCAGACCCCCGCTGAGACGTCGACTACGGTCTGCATTCCCGTGAAGGAATTTGGCCTCAAAACGGTGACTCTCGGCGGCAAGGTGATTTGGAATCAGGGGCAACATCTGCGTGCCTCAGGCGTCCAAGCCGGAGAACCCATGGACGACCACGCCACCTTTGTCGTACCCGCCGGCGAGTGGAAATTCCACGGTCGCTAAACCACACCGCGCGTTGCTAGCGAGCGAATGATTTTTCGATTCGCTCGCAAATCCGCTGGGCGGCATCGGCCACATCGAGGGCGCGAGCCGCTTGGCGCATGCCGCGCAAGGTTTCTTCATTGCCTAACACATCGCCGACCAAGCGAGCCAACTCGGCGGCATCGAGGTCGGCTTCTTGCACGAGAATCGCCGCCCCCGCTTTTGCGAAAACATCGGCATTTTTGGTCTGATGATCATCCGCCGCATAAGGATAAGGCACGAGGATCGAGGCCAATCCCGCATGCGCGATTTCGGTAAGGCTCGATGCCCCCGAGCGACATAGCATCGCATCGGCCACCGCATAGACGGAGGGCATGTCATCACAAAAGCCGATGATCTGATAATCCGCACGCGCGCCCACTGCCGCACGTACCCGCGCCTCGTCGATCGTGCCGGCCACATGCAGCACTTGCGTCCCTAACGGAAACTGTGCATGCGCCTGAACCGTGAGATCATTGAGTTTCTTAGCGCCCTGGCTGCCGCCCATCACGGCCAAGACCGGTCGATGCGGATCGAGCCCGAACTTTTGTGCCGCAGCTTCGCGCGGAGGCAAAGCCGACATTTCCTTGCGCACCGGCGTGCCTGTGATTTCGACCTGCGACTGAGGGAAATAGGCCGCGGCTTCTTTGAGTCCGAGCAGCACTTCATCGCACCAGCGCGCGGTCAGTCGATTCGCCTTTCCCGGCAGCGCGTTGGAGTCGTGAACGAAGGTGCGCAAGCCCAACTTTTTCGCCGCATAGACGGGGGCTAAGGAAGTAAAGCCGCCCATGCCCAAAACGGCGTCGGCTCGACGCTCGCGAAGTATCGCCCGACACCGCCGGATCGAGCCGAGCATTTTCCACAAAAAGGGCAGCATCTTCCACGAACGCGTCGACGGCTTGGCAATCGCCGGGATGGTGAGAAATTCGAGGTCGCCATACTTTTGCGCTGCCTCGCGATCGACATTTTTTTGCGAAATCAACAGCAGCGGTTGATGCCCGCGCAAACGCAGTTCTTCGGCGACGGCAATTCCCGGAAACAAGTGCCCTCCTGTGCCACCACAGGCAATGACGATGCGCAACGAACGATCCATGCCGCATCGAATCAAAAAAATCGAGTACCGAAAACCTCTAATGTGTGAGAGCGCAAGATTCGCCCAGAAATCTCCGCCTCACGGCTCATCCGGTGGGGCAAGTCGCTCCAACCACTCGGGCTCGCGGATGTTTTTTTTCACCCAATCCTCGGCTTTTTTCGCATCGACTTCGCGCCATTTTTCGATCGATTCTAGCAACACATCTTCTTTGCGCTGACGATCTTGAATGGCAAAGGCCATCGTCACCGCAGCGGCGGGATCGGATTCCGCCATGGTCTCAGCAGCGGTCGCGCGAAGGTAGTCGATGGCTTCGCGATCTTGCTGTGTGTCGACCCACTGCTGGAGGGCGACAGCATCTTTCTCGGCCCAGATGCGAACGGCTTGATCGAGGACCTCGGGCTGCTGTTCGACCGCAGGAGACGCGAGCGCCCATGTCACGGCGGAAGAGGGATCCTGGGAGGACCAGTGATCCATCAACGAAGCGATCGATTGCTTGCGCAACTCGCCGTTGGGCCACTGGTCGATCCACTGGGCCGCACCTGCCGGATTTTCGACCATCCAGGAACCTGCGAGTTCTTGTAGCGCATTTGCTTGAAGATGTTCGGGGAGTTTCTCCACCCAAGCCGCGGCCGTGTGGGGGGCATCGATGACCCATCCTTGAATCAACGCGCTGACCATGTCGCCGGCGACAGCAGAGTCGCTGTTTTGCTGAATCCATGCGCTCGCCTGTGCTGGATCTTGTTGCGACCACTCATACGCCAACTGCACCATCGCCGCATCGCGCGCTGGACCTGGTTGGAGCTGCCCCACCCACTGCGCGGCAGCTGAGCCATCTTGATCGACCCAACTGGCGAGAAGCTGTGAAACGATGGTCGGATTGACGGCCGACTCTGGCTCCGAAAAAACCCACAGCGCCGCTTGTTGAGGATCGTTTTTGGCCCACTCGAGCGCAATGATGGCGCGCGCGACCGATTGCTCTGCACCCCGCAAATGATCTTTTACCCACGCCGCAGCAGTGACCGGATCTTGCTTCGCCCAGCCGGAACACAGCGCCCGGAGACAGTCTTGTTTGAGCGAACCCGGACGCATCTCACTCAGTGCTTGAAAGGCCGCTTGAGGATCTTGGGCCGCCCACTCACGAAAAAAACTTTCGAGGAAATCACGCCTATCATCGATTTGATGAATCGCTGCCGCACGCGCTAATCCCTCTTGCGGCGACTGCTCAGCCATGCGCCTACCCCGCTCTTGCCATGTGGAATCTGCAGCGAATTTCGAACTGCGAGGATCGACAGATTGGTCAGCCGATCGCCCCGTATCGCGCCCATCGTCCGATGCCTGCTTGGGCTTTTTGTTCAATGGCCATGCCCATAGCACCAACATGCCGAAAAGCACTCCTAACGAAAACGACAACCCTGTACGCATCTTGCTCATAAAGATTAAAACACCGCACCAGATCTTGCTGGTGCAGTGTTTTTGATAAAATTCGCGAGTTCTCTCTCAGCGACATCAGAATCAGTCGTCGTCGACGTCGTCGTTGTCGTCGTCAACATCATCGTCGTCTCCGTCGCCATCGTCGTCGTCATCGATATCGTCGTCGTCTCCGTCACCATCGTCATCGTCATCGAGGTCGTTGTCGTCGCCATCACCATCGCAATCGTCATCGTCGTCATCGTACAGCCCGTCGCCATCGATGTCGTCTTCGCTATCGGCATCATCGAGCTTGCCATCGCTATCGATATCCAATTCTTCTACGGCATTATCAGCCAAACCATCGCCGTCGATGTCGAGCTCCGCACGTGCTGCGTCGGCAAGACCATCTCCATCGATATCGAATTCGAGAAGGGATGCATCGTCGAGACCGTCACCATCGACGTCCTTTTCCGAGGACGAAAGATCGTTTTTGCCGTCGCCATCGATGTCGAGTTCGGAAACATCGTCGTCGTCTTTGCCATCGCAGTCGATGTCGTCTTCGTCTTCATCATCGTCAAGCAAGTCGTCACCGTCGATGTCGAGTTCAAATCGAGAATCATCGGCCAAACCATCGCCATCGATGTCGCGCTCAGAGGGGGAATCATCAATGCGACCGTCGCCATCGATGTCGAGATCGTCGTCATCGTCATCGTCATGACCATCCCCGTCGATGTCGTCTTCGTCATCGTCGTTGTCCAATAGACCATCCCCGTCGATGTCGAGCTCGGAAGCCGAGTCGTCGTTACGACCGTCACCATCGATGTCGTTTTCTCTCAGCGAGTCATCGAGCAAACCATCGCCATCGATGTCGAGCTCTGCCTCATCGGTGTCGAGCAAACCATCATCATCGATATCCAGCTCCAAAGGATCTCCGTTCAGCAAGCGGTCGCCCACATACTGACCACGCAGCAAACCAGAGCGCACGGTGCCACCATCGACATTCGAGTCGCGACCATTCGAACGGCCATCGCCATCGACATCGGGATCGACCGAATTGGCGATGCCATCACCGTCCAAATCACTGATGGGCAGGGACACGGCCTGAAGGGACAGAGGAAGCATGGACAGACCCCCGATGAGCGCAGTCGTGCGCAAAGAGGTAGGGATGAGATGACGGAATGAGTGGTTTTTTCGTTTCATGGGATTTTGGGAATACATGAATACAAATAATGCATATTTTGCTATTGTCAACGAAAGAACTACGAACAGATGACACAAATGGGAACAAGCTCGACAAGGCGATGATCCTTGGTAATTCTCTCATCATGTTGGCGACCATCACAGATTCCTTACAACAACTTGCGACAGAGCCTTTGGTGATCGGCATCGTATTAGGTCTGATTCCGGCAGCATTCGCCTGGAAAAACGGCATCGTGCTGCGCTTGCAGGCGAAAAAGCTGCGGCAACAGCATGAAAAGGAATTGTCCGAACTGCGCCAACATCTGCACACCCAGCTTACCATCCATGCCAGCGGCCAAGACGCCATGGTCAAGGAAATGGAGTCGCTGCGCGCGCAAAATGAAACCTTGCGGATCAATCTCGCCGCCGCTCAGCAGAAGCCCGGTCGAGCGGAATTGCGACAACTGCAAATTCTCGAAAGCGCCCTACGCACCATGCGCGAACAAGCGCCGGGCTTCGCTCCGATTTGGGAAAAAGTCCTGCGCGACGCGGAAGAACAAGCTCACCTGCAAAACCAAGGCCTGCTCAGCGTCATGCGCAAGATCATCCCAGGCATCGCAACCACCAAGCCCAAGGCCGATTCGGAATAATCCGAAAACAGCCTCTGCTCTCCTCTCTGCGAACTGAGCTTCTCCGCGTTTCGTTCGATGAGCGGGAGACGGTGTTTCTTTATCCGAAGCAGTTGAACCTCAGATGGCGCTGATGGCACTGAATGTTTTGCGACGCAGGGATGTGGTGAGTGCTTTTTTTCAGAAAACAGTGGGACTCATTTCTAACGAAACGCAGAGTGGCAGAGGTCGCAGAGGAGATCGCGGAGAGTGGTTTTGATTCTGACTCTGCTCTCCTCTCTGCGAACTGAGCTTCTCCGCGTTTCGTTCGATAAGCGGGAGACGGTGTTTCTTTATCGAAGCAGTTGAACCACAGATGGCACTGAATGTTTTGTGGCGTAGGGATGTGGTGAGTGCTTTTTTTCAGAAAACAGTAGGACTCACTTCTAACGAAACGCAGAGTGGCAGAGGTCGCAGAGGAGATCGCGGAGAGGGGTTTTGATTCAGCCTCTGCTCTCCTCTCTGCGAACTGAGCTTCTCCGCGTTTCGTTCGATGA
>RDYF01000054.1 GCA_004293285.1 Verrucomicrobiota bacterium
GGGCTGATGGATGCTTCCACAGCCCGCCTGGGAATGAATTCCCTGGCTAATAGGGAAAGTCGGTTAAAACCGACTGAAATACCCCTCAATAGTCCTCTTCAGAGGACTTCAGCTATGAGACAGGGGTTTCAACCCCTGTCGGACTCGGACTCTCGCTTTTTGACTCAATCCCCACCACCCGCTGCCACAATCAAACAAGGCCGCCAAATCTCTCTCAACGGGCGCATCATTCCCCTAGCTTGGACACAACAGCCCGCAAATAGCATATCGCCGAATATCCGAACTTGGATTGCCGACATTGGCTTAATGCAATCGGCCGGAGTCGATTTGCTCAACACCGCCGACAATACTAAACAGCCCGTACAGTGGTTTTCAGTGTCTTTAACGGCAGAGAAGAGTATAACAGCGCGATCGCAGGGACAGTATCGTTACTTAGATATCACAGATTTTTCCAGACTTGCTGGTTGGCGGATATCTGCCGATGGTAATACTTTGAACATCACATCTCCTGTGGCCAATGTTACAGGAGTGCGGCAAGCAGAGAAAGAATGGGGCGATCGCATCGTGGTAGACCTCGATCGCAGTGCCCCATGGCAAGTTAACATTGTCGATACCCCAAGCCCTTCCCCAACACCCACACCTAGAGACACTCCAGACGACCCCACAAAGCCCACTCTTCCCCAGACCCAAACCCCCCCAGCGCCAAACCTCGAAACACCAGACGACCCCAGCAAACCAGCCATCACACTCCCGCTAGCAGCATCTGCGCCAATCATCGGTCAAGAATGGTCGATCGACCTCGATGCCAAAATCCCACCCGCCATAATTCAGCGCGCCGTTCAAACCAGCAAACAATTACTAGCACTAAAAATCCAACCAACCGACACTCAAACCAGAATCAAAGTCACCATACCTTTGGGTTGGCGTCCGCAAGTTTTCAGCCTCGGAAGTCCCCATCGATTAGTGATTGATATTCGGCCAGATTCCCTAGTAGAAAAAGACATTGTTTGGGCGCGGGGAGTCCGGTGGCGACAACAGTATCAAAACTTAGGAACCGCACGTTTTCCCGTTGTTTCCTTAGAAGTTAATCCGCGTCAAACAGGTGTCAAAATCCGACCAATTTTGAGCAATACCCCCACAGATAAAGGCACTGCACCTCTGAGGGAAACAGCGGAACTTTCGGGAACGGCCGCTGCGATTAATGGGGGATTTTTCAATCGGATAAATCGCTTAGCTTTAGGAGTAATTCGGCGCGACAACAAATGGCTGGCTGGCCCAATTTTGAACCGAGGGGCGATCGCCTGGAATGATCGTGGCGAAATCTCGATCGCCCGTTTGACTTTGCAAGAAACCTTGATTACTCCGACAAACCAACGTTTATCTATTTCTCACCTCAATAGCGCCTACGTAGAAGCTGGAATCGGCCGCTATAATCCCGATTGGGGAACGACTTATACTCCGTTTTCTGACAATGAGATAGTTGTGACTGTTGTGGGCGATCGCGTTGTGGGCCAAGTTCCCTCTGGTGGGACGGGAAAAACAGCTTTTCCAGTACCAGCCAACGGTTATATTTTAGCCTTGCGTTCCAATTTGTCGATCGCCTCTCAACTGACACCAGGCACTTTATTACGTCTGGAAACTCAGACAATTCCGTCAGAATTCAGTGCTTTTCCTTACATTGTAGGTGGTGGGCCATTGTTGGTAAAAAACAGTAGAGTTGTGCTGAATCCGCAGGCGGAAGGGTTTAGCGATGCCTATGTAAGACAGACGGCTATTCGGAGTGCGATCGGACACAATGCAGCGGGTAATTTGCTGATTGTAGCGGTGCATAACCGGGCGGGGGGGGCGGGGCCAAATTTCGCCGAACTCGCGCAGATATTGCAGCAAATGGGGGCTGTGGAGGCTTTAAATTTGGATGGGGGAAGTTCGACGAGTTTGTATTTGGGAGGGAATTTAGTCGATCGACCTTTGTCTACGGCGGCGAGAGTTCATAATGCGATCGGAATATTCATTCAACCCTAGTTTGCCAGAAAAATCTGTCATTAATTTGGCGTTAATCAGAACCCCCGGAACCAACCCCCAATCATCTCCGTCACGATTCTTATTCTGGCGATCGCCCTATCTCAAGTAAAACTTTTTTTGAGCAACATTACTTACTGGTTAAAAATGATACTACATCAACTATCATCCGGTTGACAATAAACTGCGATCGTATAAGATGTGTAGAATATTTTCTCTATGTATCAGTGACTTAGCTTTGCCCAAATTGACTGTGACTTTTATAACTTATGTATTCATGTTTCGTCAGTGTAGTAGCGACTTTTAGTAGCCCTGGTTACTGAAAAAGATGTTTTTCTAACAACTAACATCTCATGCTTTAGTCGAGGAACTATCACCAGAATTACCCTAAAAGACTGATGAAATTTGGAGTTACATAAACTATAGTAGACACTATCAACAAATTTCTCTTTCACAGACCCAATCAATGCTGAACGCCTAGGGACTAGATCGCTACGCCACAGTAATATTATCGGATTATCCTGGTCAATTTACTGAGGGCTAAGAGGATAGACTTGGGATTGACAAATATCCATAAACAAACACCAAAAACCTAGGAGTTAGTAATGTTTAAAATGCAAATTAATGACGTTAAGTTAGTATCAGCAGTGGGTATCGATTATAGCAACTTGCGTAATTTATTAGCCGCAAAAAAGTGGCAAGAGGCCGACGAAGAAACTACTAAATTGATGCTGCGAGCCGCCAAATGCGAAGAAAAAGGATGGCTGGATAGAGAAAGTATTCAAGAATTTCCCTGGGAGGACTTGCATACCATCGACCAACTTTGGGAAGAATATTCAAACGGTCACTTCGGTTTTAGCGTACAAAATCGTATTTATCAAAGTCTGGGGGGAAGTAGTGAATATGATAGCGATGTTTGGGAGACTTTTCGTGATAGGGTGGGCTGGCTAAAAAAAGGCCAAAGGCTCTACTATAACGACATCAATTTTAGTGAAAAAGCACCAGCAGCTCACCTCCCAGTTGTGGGATTGTTTGTGGGCGTTGTGGGGAGGGGAATTAAGGCGGACTCTTTCGATCGCCAGTGTGCGCTTATGGCCGGCTTGGGGGGGGTTGTTTTTGATGCTCTCGCATCAAGACTCTTGAAATGTAACCTATAGCCTTTCTCAGAAAGATGAGGTACGACTGGGCATAGGGCATGGGGCATGGGGCATAGGGCATAGGGTTCCGTGGGCATACCTCACTTTTTTGAGAGAATGATTATTGACTGTTGACTGTGAGTCAAAAAAATGAAATTTTCCATGAAATATTGTGGTGATTTGAATCGATTTTTATGATTTTATTTTTCAGGGTATACCGACTTTTATTAGTAATTATTGTCTAGTATAGCATCGCTAAAACCAAGACTTCTTCACAAAATAAGTCACGGTTTTATGACCATGTTTACACAAATCAATCAGCCATCACAGATAACACATATTCTCCTTGATTTACTGACTGATTGGTCGAAACATCAAAAATAAAAATATCCGACTCAGCACAAACATCTACTAAAGTGGGAAAATCTCCATGTTTGTGAAAGCTAAGAATTTGATAAAGCCGATCGCCTTTTTTGACAAAACTCCCCAATTCCACTCGATTTTGAATCATCCCGCCCGCCGGCGCGTAATATTCTTTTACCAAATTCTTGGGAGTGAAAATGACTTGATGATTCGCAGTTTCTGGAAGCGGAAATCCATCTATTTTCAATAAACCCTTACTGGCTAAGTAATTTTTGATTCCCCGTAAGCCCTTGGCCACCGATTCAGGATTGATTTCCATCCCCGAACCCAATTCTAGAGTCCAAGATTCAATATCAAAGGAAATCGGACTCCCCAACTCTGCTAAAATCCTCTCCAAAGCCAGCCAAGGTTTGAGAAATGCCTCATCAAAAGCATCCCCATCATACTCGTTCATCAAGATAGCGCGATCGAGCAAAAAAGCTTTCGCACTCTCCTGGCGAGAACTAAAACAATAAAGGTAATCTAAACTTTGATTCGTGGAACTGTGCAAGTCCAACACATAGTCAGCATCCAAACACAAAGATTGTAGCTGGTATCGGAAAAGTTCCCTGTAGGGGCGACAACTAGGAGCGTTAATTTTTGCCAACTCTTTGGCAAAACTCAAAGCAATTGCTTTTCTGTAATTAACTTTAACAGTATCAGCATCCAGATTTATCTGAGACTGAGCAAAACCCAGAATATCTTCCCCTTGCTTTTCAAAATCCCAGAAAATCCGGTTCCAATTTACCCCATCATAAAGATTGTAGCGACCAGGGGAAAAATGGTGCGATCGCTGGTTGACACCCACAGGATTACAAACAGGAACTAGCCAAATTTCCCCGATTAACTCAGTGGAGTCCAAACACCGAAAAAATTCAATCAATTGGTAAATAACGGCATTACCGCTAATCTCAGCGCCGTGGAGGTTAGATTGAAGATAAGCCTTTTTGCCCGGAATCGCACCTTGGAATTGATAAACTTGCAGCGAAAGTCGATCGCCCGAAGCAAGCTGCACCACAGGAATAGTCGAAATAATAGGAATCATAGACAACCAGAGGAGGAAAGTGGGAATTGGGAATTGGGAATTGGGAATTGGGAATTGGGAATTGGGAATTGGGAATTGGGAATTGGGAATTGGGAATTGGGAATTGGGAATTGGGAATTATTGGGAATTGGGAATTGGGAATTGGGAATTGGGAATTGGGAATTGGGAATTGGGAATTGGGAATTGGGAATTGGGAATTGGGCATAGTTTATTCCTGACTTCCTGCTTCCAGAATTTACCGCCATCCTTCATCCCCCCTTGGGGGGCAGGGGGGGGTAGCGTGCAGCGGGGGGCAGGGGTGGGTGACTTCTTCCTTGTTTAAATAGACACTGGAAGCAAGCGCTCTATCGGCTAGCGATGAGCGTCGGGTAGTTTACATAGCCGATTTGCTAGAGAAGGTTTAACTAGACAGACGGGAATTCCCCCGCTATAGGTGTACTCACTGTCTTCGGTGGGACGGGCGGCTCGTGAGAAGACGATTGCGCCGCTCACTATATGTGATGCGCAGCCAGCAGTAGATGAGCGGTGCATGAGGAAGCGAACAAATTCTTTGCATTTTTCTATTATCCTTGATACAATCTTACCAGAGAAGCCGGTCACCGATAATGTATCAAGCCTATAAGTTCCGAATCTATCCGACCACCGAGCAGCAGACGTATTTTGCGGGTGCTTTCGGTTGTTGTCGTTGGTTCTGGAATTATAGTTTGAATCTGTGTCAGCAAACCTATAAAGATACGGGCAAATCTCAAAAAAGAGTACCCTTGGTTGACAAATGCTTATTCTCAATCACTCCAAGTAGTCGCACTAAACCTGTCTAGTGCTTACAAGAACTTCTTCGACAAAGGCGGTGGTTTTCCTAGCTTCAAGTCGAAGCATGGTAGACAGTCTATTAGTTATCCTCAGAATGTAAAAGTAGGTACAAGTTCTATCAAATTACCTATCATTGGCGAGGTGAATTGCATAATCCACAGAACATTAGATGGCACTGTCAAAACCGTTACTATCTCCCAAAATACTGATGGTAAATACTATGCCTCGATCTTGGTTGATGATGGACTAAAAACACCGGAAAGTGATACTAATGGCAAGGCTATTGGTTTAGATGTTGGTCTGATAGACTTTGTTGTAACCAGTGATGGTAGTAAGTATGCGAATCCTAAGCACCTCAAGAAGCATAGCCGCAATCTAAAGCGTAAGCAACAAAAACTAAGTCGTAAACAAAAAGGGAGTAAGACAAGATATAAGGCTAAACGATTATTAGCCAGAGTTCATTCAAAAATCCAAAGAGTCCGGGTCGATTTTCTACACAAACTATCCCGCAAGATAGTGGACGAAAACCAAGTCATTGCCGTAGAAAATCTGAATGTCAAAGGCATGGTACGTAATCCTTGTCTAGCTAAAGCGATTAGTGATGCTGGATGGGGGATGTTTGGGACAATGCTCAAGTATAAAGCTGAGAAATTAGGAAAAATCTACATTGAGATAGACCGCTTTTTCCCTAGCTCCAAGACTTGTAATAATTGTCTCTACAAAGTATCGGAAATGCCCTTGAACCTGCGTCATTGGGATTGCCCTGAGTGTCATAGTCGCAATGATAGAGATATCAATGCGGCAAGAAATATCAGGGATGAAGCCTTGCGGATTCTTGCATTAGGAACTAGTGCTGCTGCCAATGGACGGAATGTAAGTCAACCTGGTAAGACTTCGGTCTTGCTAGATGCTATTCCGGTTGAAGTTGGAAGCCCCCGTCATAGCGTACTCGCGCGGGC
>RDYF01000055.1 GCA_004293285.1 Verrucomicrobiota bacterium
CAAGCCGAGAACCGACTCCACGCGCAAAAAGCCGTGCTCGTCGCCGTGGCAAGAGCATCGCGCTGATTTGTTAGCCCCGTGGCTTGAAACCCACGGCTAATCTCCTTCACGACTACGCCATCTTGATAGAACACAAAAAATCCATCGCAAAAAAATTCGGAAAATTCTGAAATTCTGTCAAAAAAAGCCCGAAGAACCTTCCCAGTCTGAATCCTGGTCGAGTCTCCCTTTTCTCAAAAAACCAAAGATTCCCCGCTTCCCATTTGCGGGCCCTCTTGTATGATGTCGCCGTGATCGCCATTCGCTTCATCGGTCAGCTGATGCTTTCCTTCGTCACTGAATCGCTGCGCCACGGCCGCAAGCGCTTGCGGCTCATTCTGCAACAAATCGCCGAAATCGGCTATCGCTCGCAACCCGTGGTGATGGTCACCGGAGCTTTCACCGGTGCCGTGCTCACCGCGCAGTCGCTTTTTCAGTTTTCGAAATTTGGCATGGAAACCATGGGCGGCGCACTCGTCAGCGTGGCGATGCTGCGCGAGCTCGGCCCCGTCGTCACGGGTCTGATGCTGGCAGGTCGCGTCGGCGCTTCGATGGCGGCGGAAATTGGCACGATGAAAGTCACCGAGCAGATTGATGCGCTGCGGGTGATGAATGTCAGCCCCATCGACTACCTTGTGACCCCACGCTTGCTGGCGATGTTGATCGCCATTCCCTTGCTGATTGGAGAATCTGCCGCGCTCGGCATCATCGCGGCCAATGTCGTCGGCATCGAAGTTTTTGGCATTGGCGAGGCTTACTGGAAGTATCAGATGCAAAATTTCACCGACCTTACCGACGTCGCCTTTTCGCTGATCAAAGGCGGTGTGTTTGGCGTGATCATCATTGTCGTCTCGTGCCATCAAGGCCTGCAAGCGAGTCAAGGCGCTGCGGGCGTGGGACGTGGCACGACGCGCGCCATGGTCTATTCCTCGCTGCTCATTCTCGTCGCCAATTTTTTCCTGACCCTGCTGCTCAATCTGATTTTCCCCGCAGGCGCTCGCTTGGGGTAAGCAGGAAAAAACTCACTCGCCCACCCGCACGATCACCACACTGCCTTCCGCGCAGAGAATTTGGTCTTTTTCGATCCGAAAGGTGTATTTTACCGAAGTTTTGCCCACTACTTGCACCACCAAGTGGACGCTGCAAACATCGCCAAAGGCCAGCGGCGCGCGGTAATCGCAGTCGACATGCACGCGCGGCCAACCGAAATTTTCGCCCATCACCGCCTCGCCCCGCTGGGCAAAAAAGGCGTGCTCGGCTTCTTCGACGTAGCGCAAGATGGCTGTAAAATGCACGCGCTTGCTCGCATCAGTGTCAGCAAAAGCCACCACTCGGGTCGTGCGAAAGTCATCTCCTTGTTGGAACATGCGACGATCCTAGCACGTTCACCGCCCGCGCCCAACGGGAATTTCTGCAATTTCCTGTCGCGAAGTTTTGACAATCGCCACCAATCAAGCCAAGTTCTGCGCGGAACAATCCTTTTTTACTCTTATGGCATACGACCTCATCGTCATCGGCGGCGGCCCAGCGGGCTATGTAGCAGCAATTCGCGCAGCTCAACTCGGACAAAAAGTGGCAGTCGTGGAAGCCGACCGCGCCGGCGGCACTTGCCTGAACTGGGGCTGCATTCCCACCAAGGCTTTGCTGAAAAATGCCGAACTCTACCATACCCTCGCCCATCGCGCGGCGGAGTTTGGCTTCAAAATCGAAGGACTTTCCTACGACTGGAGCTCTGTGGTCGGTCGCTCGCGCAAGGTCTCGGACAAGCTCGCTGGTGGCATTGAGTATCTGCTGAAGAAAAATAAGGTCGACTACGTCCGCGGCTTTGGCTCCATCGCCGCGCCAGGAAAAGTCGAAGTCACCGCAGCCGATGGCTCGAAGTCGGTCGCTGACACTAAGCACATTCTCATCGCCACGGGCTGCAAGTCGCGTCCTCTGCCTCCCCTTCCTTTCAATGGAACGACAGTCATTGGCTCGAAAGAAGCCATGGTGCTGCCACAACAACCGAAGTCGATGGTCATCGTCGGCGCTGGTGCCATTGGCGTGGAATTTGCCTACATCTACAATGCTTTCGGCACCAAAGTCACCATCGTCGAGATGCTGCCACGCATGCTCCCCGTCGAGGACGATGAAGTCGGCGATGCCTTGGAAAAATCTTTCACCAAGCAAGGCGTGCGCTGCCTGACCAATACCAAAATCACCGCCACCAAGGATTGCGGCACGCATGTGGAAATTTCGGTCGAAGGCCCGAAAGCCACCGAAACCATCACGGCCGATGTCTGCCTCGTCGCGATTGGCGTGCAGCCGGTGCTGCCGGGTGGATTGCAGCCTGAGTTGAGTGATCGCGGTTACATCAATGTCGATGCCCGCTATCAAACTTCCATCCCCGGCGTCTACGCCGCAGGCGACATCACCGGTCCACCATGGCTGGCACACACCGCTTCATTCGAGGCCGTGCAAGCGGTCGAGGGCCTCTACCTCGAAGGTCACACGCCTCGCAAGGTGAAAAATTTCCCCGGCTGCACCTACTGCCATCCCCAAGTGGCATCGGTCGGCAAGACAGAGCGCGCCCTCAAGGAAGAAGGCATTGCCTACACCGTTGGCAAGATTCCTTTCGCCGCGATTGGCAAAGCGATTGCCGCCGGCGAGCCCGATGGCTTTGCCAAGCTGCTCTACGGCAAAGAGCACGGCGAGTTGCTCGGCGCGCATATCATTGGCGAAAATGCCACCGAACTCATTGCGGAAATGGGCTTGGCGCTCGACCAAGAACTGACTGCTGAGGACATCCACGCGACGATCCACGCGCATCCGACGATGTCGGAGGTCATTCACGAAGCGACCCTCGCTGCGGAAGGTCACGCGATTCACTTCTAAAAAAATCGCGCTAGCACTCCTAGACTTCAACCCGTCCTCACCGACGGGTTGAATTTTGTACCGATCCTGCCAGTGCTCACTTGACCGCGCCCGCAGCTATCGTAGAATCTCGCTTGTCGCCATGCTCCGCCATCTTCTTCCAGCCACTCTCTGCCTGACACTGGTGTCCTGCTTTCAAAATCAGAATGCCAATCCGCGCGGCAATTACCTCTCCGGCCTTGGTCCGCTTCAGTATTCCTCTCACGGCAATGGACCAGCACCCGCGATTCCCGATGATGTTTCTTACTGGGATGGCGATGGCATTTCCGGCGCACCGCTGATCCGCATCAATCGCGCTCAGCAAAAAGCGTTTTTCTATAAAGGCAGCACCTTGGTCGGGGTTTCGCGCATTTCCACCGGAAAGGAAGGCACGCACACGCCCCCGGGGCGCTATAAGGTGACAGAAAAGGACAAGGACCACTTCTCCAGTGTCTATGGCGTTTTCAAGGACAAAGCCACGGGACAAATGGTCAATGATAACGTCGACATCCGCGTCGATAAAATCCCACCTGGCTGCGTGTATTATCCCGCTCCGATGAAAAATTTCCTGCGCTTCAATGGCGGCATTGGTATGCACACCGGCTACTTGCCCGGCTATGCGGCGTCGCACGGTTGCATTCG
>RDYF01000016.1 GCA_004293285.1 Verrucomicrobiota bacterium
GCGATGCCGAGAAACGATGCTGCCGACATGTAATCGCCTGCGACCGCGAGACCGTTCTGCCAAGCGGTGATTGATCGACCTGCGGCAAAGTAGGCACTGGAGCCCGTGCTTTTGCGGGCGCTGACAAAAGTGATCGCGAGAGTCGCAAACACAAACAACAAGAACATGGTAATCGCCATAGAATCAAAAATGTTTTGTTAGGCAATAAGGCCCGCTTGTTTGAGCAATTCGGCGGCTTGACGATCAAAGCGCTTCGCCCGACGCATGTAAACGTAGGCGAGCACCCAGGTCATGACAAATTGTGATTGACGAAGTCCGAGAACCAGCCGACCAGCACCAGAAAAGCGAGGTAGTAGAGCGAAAAAAAGGCGCAGCAGGGCAGCAGAAACCGACGCTTCGCGCGCAGCATGTCTTGGAACTCAGGCATTGCCGCAATGGCAGCCCAGTCCGGGTTTTGGGTTGGGTTCATGATTCGTCGGTTTTAGGCAAAGCCTGCTTGCTTGTCAAATCCTCTGTCGCCCTGAGGCGATCGCGCTCGACTCAGATGCGGCTCAGCGCAGCGAGTCGTTCGACCAGTGGCGGGTGGGAGTAATCCAGCACGACTCGAAGTCGATGCGGCGAAGGATGAGACAAATTGTCGGTGCTCAGCTTCTTCAGTGCTGTGATTAAAGCGTGCGGACTGCCGCAATGCTTGGCGGCATAGGCGTCGGCTTCAAATTCATGGCGACGCGACCAAGCGTTGGAAGCTATGCCCAGGAGTCGACTGACAGGAGAAAAGAGAATGCCAAAAAGCAATAGCCCGACGTGAGGACTGATTTCGCGAACGTCAAAGGCATCGAACAGCATGCGCGAAAATCCACCGTTCGGATCAGTGCAGAGGCCGACCAAGTAAAACAACACGGCGCTCTGCAAAATGGCAGCGATCAGGCGCTGAGGGATGTGTCGGCAGCGGAAATGGCCGATTTCGTGAGCGAGAATCGCCACCAATTCCTCCGTGCTGTGCTTTTCGATGAGCGTATCAAACAGTGCAATTTTCTTATTTTTCCCCAAGCCCGTAAAAAACGCATTCGCTTTGCTCGATCGCTTCGATCCATCCATCACAAAAAGCCCGGCGACAGGGAAATCGCAGCGCTGGGCCATCGCTTCAATCGCTTGGCGCAATTCACCATCGGGCATCGGGGTAAAGCGATGAAAGAGTGGCAAAATGACCGCTGGGGCGAGCCACATCATCAGCAATTGAAAAGCGGAAAAAAACAACCAAGCCCAGAGCCAAGCGAATTCGATGTGCGAAAAAATCCACAACAGAGCAGACAACAGCGGTGCGCCGAGAACGATCGAGAGCAGTAGGCTTTTGCATTGATCACTGACAAAGGTCGCAACCGTGGTTTGATTGAAGCCAAATGACTCTTCAATGCCAAAAGTTTGATAGATTCCCATTGGCAAATGCAGCAGATACTGCCCCCCAGCCAAGCCCGCAATCCAGAGGAGTCCGCGCCATAGTGGGGCATCGGGCAGCCACTGACGGGTCAAATCGTCCCACCAGCCAAAGCCACCGAAAAACCAAAAGGCGAGGAGAATTGCGAACGAGACGCTGTGTTCGACGATGCTAAACTTCGCATTGGCTGCCATGTATGAGCGCGATTGCGCATAGTTTTTCGGGGTCCAAATCTCCTTCAACGTTTCGGGCATTTCTTCACGAAAGGCTTTCAGATTGAGCAGGGTTGCGAGCAGGTCGAGCTTCCAAAAGATCGCAAGGACCAGCAAAATCACCAACGCGGTAACGCTGCCTTGCTGGCTAGGAAAAGTGGCCAGAGGGAAAAATGCCATAACTTTGTTAGAACGCAGGTGGCACAATCAATTCATCGCCGGGCTGTGGGCTGAAGGGCCCTATGCCAGGCAAAACATCGGCAATGGCTTCGCCGCCAATGATTTCGCGAACTTTGACATTGCCTGCAATCCCGTCCTTGCGTCGGACCGCCAGCACGGTGTCGACCGTGACATGCTCGGGCATGACCAATTGGATGGTGACGAAAGAACCTGTATTCGGGTCATTGACATACTCCATGACCTTCGCCATCAGCAAGGCCTCGGCAATCTGACGCGCGCGTCGGAGCTCGCGATCGCTTTTTTCTAAGTCGCGCTGAGCAATGAGACCGCCTTCTTGTTTGGCCAGTTTTGCCTCTTTTTCCTTCATCTCCAGCTCGGCTTGCAGCGCGGCATTGCGGGCTTCGATTTCGCGCAATTTCGCCGCTTTGTTTTCCAATTCCACCTGAGCAGAAGCGCTGGGATTGAGTGATGTGGGGTTAGTGGCCTGAGCGATGCCGAGATCGCGCAGTTGTTTTTCCGCCTCCATAATGGCTTCCTCGCGCTCGAGCTCTTCGAGTTGTTGATGAATGCGAGCAAGCTCCACGGATGGTGCGCTTTTGCTTGCTTGTCGCTGTTGCTGCCACGACCAAGCCAGTGCGCCAAGTAGCAGCGTGGTGGTGATGGTGAGAAGAATTTTGATGGTATCCATAGGTGTAACGGAAGTGAAGAGAGTGAGTTATGGATTGATTTGCCAGATTTCGCACACTTGATTTCGTTCTGGCATGCGGCTCGAAAAGCGTTTGGTTTGTCCCAGATAGACGGCTTGCACGACTTGATTGCCGGGCTTCGCTTGCTCCAAATTGCTGGCAACCACCGTTGCGCGGTCGGAGGAAAGTTTGCGATTTTCATCGGCTTGGCCCGTGGTGGAGGCGTAGCCGACGACAAGAAACATCGCGCCCTCGGGGGCGTCGGACAGGGCTTCGGCGATCGCCATTTGATCCGCGGGATTCAATTGGGATGAGCCGGAGGGAAAGCGCACTTCTTTCAAAAACGTCGCACGATACTGGGTAGCAAAGCGATTGTAAGCGGCGGAAATTTCGAGGTCAGAGTGATCTTCCAGCGAGCTGAGACCTTGATAGAGGCCCTTGCCCATGGGAATTAAGTCGTTCGCGGTGTCGGCAAAAAGTTTCACAGGAGCCGAGGGCGCTGGGGCTGGTGCGGCTGGGGCAGGCTGATTGGCGAGGGCATTGAGCTTTGCTTCCAATATGGTGTTGCGTTCTTGCAGAGCAAGAAATTGCTCACGTGTGGGGCGTGAGGCAGCGGCTTCCAGTTGGTTTCGCGCTTCGGTGAGCTGGGCACGCAAGGCATCGACGGTCGCTCCTGCGCTGAGGTTGTTTTCGAGTTGTAGTTGCAGCTTGCCGAGTTGCGAGGTGAGTGCTTGACGCGCTTGTTCCGAAACCAAGAGATGGTTGTTTTTCTCGGCGATGATTTTTTCTTTTTCCACCAGCAACTGGCGGAGTTGGTCCGACATCCCAGCGAGGGTGGTGGCGTCTTTCGACAAGCGAGCAGCGATTTGTTCGGGTGCTTCCGCGCCGAAACCAGTGATGGGTGGCAGTCCTTGACTGGCACGTTCGGCATTGATCTTCGCGGTTTTTGCCGCCAGCACCGCTTGAGCGGCCATGATGTCCTTGGGCTCTATGGATTTTTTCTTCTGAGAATTCAGTGATAGGATGAGGCTGATGAACAGGATCAGCACGGTGGCAATCATCAGAGTAGGATTGAGCCATACTTTCCAGGCCATCAAGCGTGACTGGCGTGGGGTCGATGGCACATCTTCGGTCGAGATCGGGTCTTGCGTTTCAGGGTCGCTCACGGCGCGAAACTAGCCGATTCTTTTCTTGTCGTCTATGGGAAAGGCGCTTTTCGCAAAAAAGAGGATGAAATGTAGGCCGTTCCAGTACACATTCGGGGCGCGATGGGGAGTAAGTCATTTTTGTTTTGTGCCAAGGCGTCATTGGTGTCGGTCTTGGTCCTGATCTTCGTGGGGGCGATCGTGCGCGTCACGGGAGCAGGCATGGGCTGTCCTGATTGGCCGACCTGTTGGGGCTGTTTGATCCCGCCGACGAAGGTGGAGGAGGTAGAGTTTGAGAAGCTCGACATCGCGAAATTTCAGCGCAAAGCCGAGCGCATGGGACGTGATCCATCGACGATTAGCGTCGAGAGCCTGCGGGCGGAGTTTAACCCGCGCCATGTGTGGACCGAGTTCATCAATCGACTTTTCAGCCTGCCGGTGGGGCTTTTTTCTTTGCTTACGGTGGTTTTTGCTTTTGGCACGAAAGAGCGTCGGTCCGGCCTGTATCTTGGTGCGCTGTTAGCCCTGATTTTGGTTCTCATCAATGCCTGGATGGGAGCGCGGGTGGTGTATAGTGGATTAGCGCCAGGCGTTCTCACGACACACATGGCCTTGGCGTTTTTGTTGATCTTGGTGCAGACCTTTTTGGTGCATCGGGCGACGCAACAAACGGCGACGCAGGCGTTTGCTGATGTGCGGAAAAAAAAGCGCCTGCTCGGTGTGGTGCTGGTATTGTTTTTCGTGGTGCTCGCCGAGGGCATCATGGGATCGCAAGTGCGCGAGCTGACCGATGCGATGTCAAAGCACCTCTCACAACCGCGCAGTGAATGGGGCGAGGCCTTGGAGCAATCGTGGTTGTATCTTACGCACCGGAGTTTTTCCTGGATCATTCTGTTCTTAGCGGTTTATGCGTGGTGGCTCGCCAAGCGCTATCGCATTTCTCCGATGCATCTTTCTGAGCGACTCGTCATCGGGATCGTCTTGACGCAAATGGTGCTCGGGGTCGTGATGTCACAAGTCCACATCTACGGTTGGGTGCAGGTACTGCACGTCGGACTCGCAGCCATTTTGGTGAGCAGCAACTTTTATTGGGTGCTGCTCTTGGCTAAGTCCGATGATTCCTCGGAGGGAGAGATTGAGCAGTAATGTGTTTCGAAGCACCGACCACATACAAGCATTTCGCAGGATGAGGTTATGTTGAAGCGGCGACGGCGTTTTCGTCCTCACACCAAAGGTGTGAACGGTGAGAGCGAAGGGTGATTTTTTGTGAAAAAATCACCCTGGAACATGATTCCCGCCCACTCATGATTCGCGCCCTGAAGGGGCGCACGGAATTTTTTGGGTGACGTGATCCAACGGCACGATCGCACGCGCGTTCTCGACCTTCGTCAACCACCAATCCCTTCGGGAGGAGGGATGAGAAAATGCTGGTCCTGCCTCGCATCGTTTTGCAGAGAAAACACCGACGCGGAACTTCTTCATCCCAGAGGGATGGCAGCGTGTAGCTGGTGGTCGAGCCCATCGGGCGATACCACCGAAAACACGCATTGGAATCCAGCATCCTGAAGGGATGTCAGACCTGCGAAGTGATCAACAGATGACCTTTCACATTTTTGTCATACCGGGTCGATTTCAGACATGATCGCGCATCCTATCCAAAATTCCAGCGCGATGAACCGACGGGTTCTGTTGAACGCTTACGAAGAAATCATGAACTTTTCCACACCGGTCCATGGGTTTCATCACCGTATCTGACCCCATTCAGGTATGCGATAATTGCGGTGAGTATGGTTTTCATAAGGTGAAGTGGTTTGAATTGTAATTTTTTTCGTTAGGATAAGCAAGATTTGTTCCTCAAGGTGCGGCTTCAAGTATCATGTCATTTTTAAGCCAAGGCCCCAGTTGCCACTCTCTACGGATCAGCCACTTAGAAGCTTTTGGAACCCATCGTCCAATAATTCTGTCATCAAAAATGACCCAGTTGTCGTTAAGATAGGTGATTTTGTGGGTGGCTGATATCTCAGATTGTCGCAGTTTTCTCATTTCGGTTCCAACGACTGAAATTTTGCTGGCTTGTGGGATGGAAGCGCCAAGCAGTTTCCAACAGTTTTCCATGTTGGCGGTTCTCAGTAATCCGGCTCCTTGGCTGAACCAAAAAGAATTTTCATCGACGTAGAATTTCTTCTTAACAATTTCTTGAACGTCAAATGAGGGAACGTCTTTCCATTTTTCGGATTCAGCGACGTTTTTCGAACTATCTAAGCGAATTCCGTTGGTTTGTATGTGCTCTCGGAATGTTTGATTGGCATTCTTATCCCATTTAATTTCTACATCAAACGCGTATGCGGATGCAAATAATGCGGATCCTATGCCCTTGTCCCGTTCTTCTGAGTCGTTAATGACTGAGTCTGGGGGTCTAAGTGACACTGTTGATGATTTTGGTAAGGATGGATTGAATCCCAGAGATGGACAAAGGAGTATGAGTAATGTTGCCGCAGAAAGCAGGAAGTCATTAGGTTTCTTGAGATAGAAAAGCAGGCTAATGAGACCAACCAATGAGAGTATTGCTGCATTTCTGTTCCAAAATACTGACGAGACAATTGCTTGTGACGACCATCGATTGATGGCGAAGTTTGCAAAAAAAGTGCTGTCAGAGAAAACTGAAATTTCACCAAGGCCGAAACGTTTTGATCCCATGACTACATGACGGCTCCATTTGTCGTCGTTTGATGGGCTCATTTCTCCGAAGAAAGACGATGAAGTATAGTCAGGATTTTCTGAAAAACCTCGCATTTTTAGGCGGGGAATAACTCCGCTGGAGATTGAGCATGGTGTCATTCCAACGTATTCTCCGAAAAAGTTGCTGTAAATTCCTCCGTTTGTCTCGGTTTCGAATATCGCATCTGGTTCAAGGGAGATACTGAACTCGTCTAGGAGGCCTTTTAGAACTGTTTGATGTCCGAAAAGATTTGTGTGATCGGCGACAACAAACAGTCGCCCGCCGTTTGCGACCCAATCGCGTAATGTTTTTGTAGATTTTGCGTCGAAAGGAGAAGTTGGAGTTATCAATATGAGTTCATCATATTCTTCCAATGGTTGGTCGGTTCTAGTTACCTCAGCACCGAGGCCATCTTTGAATTTTTCGTAGGTATATTGGTGCTTTGTGGAGAGTGCCTCTTGTCCTTCGGGAAGCTGACCGATAGTTGCCCATTCACCAGCATTGATCATTGCTCGTTTCGGGCTTTTGGCCGAAAACAATGATGCTGTGATTGGCATCATTATAATTACGAGAATTGCAGGGATGATTTTGATGGTGCGAACCAACAGATTGATACGAGCAAGCAGCGGAAACTTTTGGCAAGCACATGTGACTGCGAGTCCCGACAAGCCAAAGGTAATAGCAGATTTTTCTAGAAACCATATTCGTGTTTCTAGAAATGACACACAGATGATCAGGAGGAAAAAGAAACACCTTAGTCGAATGTTGAAGTGTGTTAATGTGATGGCGCACGCCATTCCACATAAAACTGGTAGAAATGGTTCACATAGACCAGAAAAACAAATGGAGAGAATCACAAACATTGTTGAAATTCCGGCATCTTTGATAAATTTTAATTTATTTTGATGCGTCATAGATTTTTTTCCAGTTTGATTTTGCTGAGTTGGTTCCAATCAGCAAGATGTCACCCACTTGTTGGATGCAACTGCCGATTTCTGTAGTCCCCTTTTTACGAACGGGTATTGCGTCATTGATACCATTTTCAATACCTTTTGGGAGATCCAAAGCTTCGTAGATGCTGTTGCCGATCGTAACGGTTGATCCTCCTTCCATGACGATCACTTTTTCATTTTGATGAGTGGCTGAGCAATCTCGGGCGATTCCTAGGATCTTTGCTCTCCCAGTTCTTCCAACTTTCATAATTCCCTCTTCTTCGGACACGTTTGCTGCAATGCCACCGATTCCATTGGAGTGTGGCCAGGGTGCATTTCGATCTACGATACGGATGTCAATTTTTTGGTAATGAAGTCCGATACATGCTGTCACCGATACGGCAGCCATTATTGTTATGGCTGTTTGTTTTGATTTAAGCCATAGAGCGAAAATGAATCCCAGCGAAGTTCCATACAGGATGAAGTGGGCGTGAGAAAATTTGTGGAATGTTGCTTGTATCAAATGCGGCTGGTAACCGATGGCCCCGTTGTTCAGAAAGTCGCTGTCAGAGAATATCAGTTTTCCAGATTTTTTGCTGATGTAGCTGTTGTATTCAGTGCGATGAGCTTCGCCCAAAAGTCTAATTCCAGAATTTTGCACTCTGCATCCGAGATTTGAGTACAGGTAGCCGTCAAGGCTGGTGGCGATTCTAAGTAAAGGTGAACCGAAGTATTGATTATTCGTCCAAAGACGTTGTTGTGACCAGTTGAATTCAGCGAGTCCATGTTTTGGATCGTGTTCCAGCACTAGAATTTCAGAACCTGAAAGGTCGCCTTGGTCGTCAATACTTGAGTAGGTGTTTCCAGGAGCTTGGACTCCTGTCATTTTTGCGATGTCCACTCGGTAGGGGAAATCGAATCCTTGATGAGCTTCAGGAGATTTTGTGACAAGAAATGCGGAAAGAATATTGATGGCCAACAAAGCGGAAGTAATGCCCTTGAATGCTAATTTCTCAGAGTCAAAGGGGCGCCATAGCATGAATGCAGATACCAGAATTAAGATTAGTGGTATGTAATAGGGATTAAATGCCCCGATGTGTTGCATTGCAGAACCTAGCAGGACGATGACTCCGTGAATTGGTTTCTTAGCACTGAATAAAATTCCTGCGAGGAGTAATGGCGATTGTATTAGTGCTGGCTGGAAAAGGGTAGTGATTATGATTGTGCATATAATGAGAATCATCCATTTTTTGGATGTTACCATAATAATCAGAGAAACTGCTAAGAATGAGGTTTCGGTGAAAAATTTATCCCCGAAGCCCCCACCACCATAGAATGATGCTAGTAGCGCAAGTATGATTTCCCGATACGGAAAGAGGGGGCTTTTAGCCCCCTCTTGCTGATCTGTGGTAATTGGTTGACTAAACTCCATAGATTCAGCGTGAGCAGCGCGTTGAGCAGCTTGTGGAGCAATTAGTTGAACAACTAGTTGAGCATGACGTAGAACAACCTGTGGAACAACCGATGGATCTTACTTCGACGGTGACCTCTTCTGTTGAATTCAGCCGGCTGCAATTGGTGGTGCAGTTTGTGGTGCAACCTGTTGTGCATTTGATCGAACACCCAGTTGTAGAGCATCCAACAGATTTTGCTCCTACTTGGATGTCGGAGGGTGAGGTGATCAAACGTTCGATGGCCGCGTCATCGCTTTCGTTCAATTCAATACGGCCTCCCGTGTTGAAAGATTGTCCAGCAGCTGGAAAAGCAAATTGCTGGCCGTATGCGGAAATGCAGGAGAATCCTACAAGGAGTGCTAGTTTGAATAGTGTTTTCATGTATTGTAAGAATTGCAACGTTGGCCAATTAGTAAGGGCTTACGAGCAATGCGTCAATCAAAATGTCCCGGTTTTTCGTGAATGTCCGAAAGACTTGCATGAGTTAAGCTACAGCCGGGTTGGTTAGTGTGTTGTTAGTGGAGGTGTTTGGGGAGGTGTTTGGGGAGGTGTTTGGGGAGGTGTTTGGGGAGGTGTTTGGGGAGGTGTTTGGGGAGGTGTTTGGGGAGAGATTCTAACGTGCGATTTTACAACGTTCGCGGGCATCTTCCAGCTTTTTTATCGCGCTGTTGATGGACGTTGTCTGACGCCCTTCCAATCGGTCTTTGGGGGCAATGAAGCCAATGGCGGAATGCAGGCTGGCGGTGTTGTAGTATTCGATGAAGTCACCCACAATGCGCTTGGCTTCCGCGAGATCGAGCGGGGTAAGTGGGCGGATGGCTTGGTCTTTAACAGTTTGGTGGAAGCGTTCGAGTTTGCCGTTGGACTGTGGGTAGTAGGGGCTGGTCATGACATAGCTGGCTTGCCATTGGCTGATGAAGGTTTTGAACTCACGGCTTTTGAATTGGGAGCATTGGTCGGTGATGATGCGTGGGCGCGCGTTGAGGTAGGCTTCGCGGGCTTTTTGGAGGACGATTTCGGAATCGATCACGCGCATGGTGGGACGGATGTCCTAGGCGACGAACATGTGCGAGCAACCGTTGAGCACGGCGCAGAGGAAGTAAAAGACGCCGCCAATGTTGAGATAGCTGAAGTCAAAGTGCCAGTGCTCGTGGGGAGCGAGTGGCTGGACGAAGCCGGTGCTTTTTTTGGAGGGTTTGCCTCCGCCGCGTCCGATGAGACCTGCTTGCTTGAGCACGCGGTAGGTGGTGGTGGGAGCGACTGCTGGCACGTCTGCATCGAGCATCATGAAGTTGAGGGTGCGGTAACCTTCGAGTGGATGCTTGTGGGCGTAGTCGACGATGGCTTCTTTTTCCCATTCTCCCAGCCAGTGGTCACGCGGCACTTGAGCGATGTGCTCGTTGGCTTTTACCGTAGCGTCTTCACCAACGGCTGAACTTGCGCAGGCATAGCTCGCACCAGGTCACTATCTCAGCCGGCTTTCGGCTAAAAATCTCAACGAAAATAGCCTTAACGTCGTGCAATTCGCATCTGACCCCATGAATAACAAAAAAGCAGTCTAAATTTAAGGGTGCGATTCACTAATACACTAATACTAAGGCTGTTCTGGCTGTCGCAGTTTTAATTGCGTTATTGTTACTACTAGTTTCAGAAAATTTGTCAACAGTTTCTACTTTAATCGATTTAGATTTTAACAGAGATATGACTTCCGAAGACTTGATCGCGTAGTTGACATTTTGCGGTATACTGCCAGTTATTCCTGCAACGGCGATTTGATTTAATCCAGCAACCACTACACCTACTAAGTTGCCAGAACTGTCGCAAAGAGGTCCACCTGAGTTTCCAGGCTGAACTGCAGCATCAATCTGATAGCGTGTAGAATCATCTTGAAATCCTTTGTCGCTAGAAATTATACCTCTAGTTATTTTGACTGAAATGCCTTGAAGCTCAGGTTGAGGATAGCCAATAGCAAAAACATCTAGACCGGCACCGGCGTCAATGGATGCACACACAAAGCCATCAGTAGGCTTTTCAATTTTAAGCAGAGCTAAGTCCGAGGTTTTGTTTATCTTGACAACATCTGCTTTGAATTTGATATTTTCGTGATAAATATAGACGTTTAAAGATTCTCCTACTACGTGTGCATTTGTAATAAAATACCCTAAATTGCCTACAAAAAATCCAGAACCACTAGATTTAACATTATCCAGTAAATTTGATTCAGATTTATTGTCAATAATCTTTTGCGGTTCGTCAACTACATTTGGTGACTCACCTGAAATTGCGTCAGATAATCCTAAAGTAAGAGCAATGCTGGCGATAGCTGTGTCCCTATCAATAGAGTATGCGTTAACTGTCTTTGTATCACCTCCTTTAGTTGGGTAAGAGTATGTTCCACACCAAAACAGTGAGCTCTTGTAAATATCACCTTCAGCAGCCGTGCCTTTTGCAGCTCCATGGAGGTAAACAATATCTAGATTCACACCAGCATTATTTATTTTTCCATCATGCAATCTTATTAAATGACCATCATCGATTACTTGGAATATTGAATATAGTGCATTATCAATAGATTTATCCTTTACTACAGTCCAACATTTTTCAATAGCTAGGTCTCGTTTAACTAATTTTTCAACTTCGTTTTCTGGCAACCATTTTTCTTTATAAAGTGCAAGTCCTTTTGATTTTTGTGCTGCCGCAAATTCTTCTCTGATTTTCCTTTGCGCTTCAATTTTATCTTTTCTAACGATTTCTTTTCTTTTGATTTCTTCTAGATCTAGTTTAACTTTTTCTTGTATGGAAGAAAACTCTGCATTAGTTATCCACTTTTTATTATAGAAAATTTACCCCGAATTAAATCGATTAATAAAATTAGTTAGTGATTGTATCTGAGCATTTAAAATTGACGCTGATTGAGGATACTTTTTAGCAAATAATTGAATGTCATTTAGATATTTTTTAATTGGCTCCAACTCAGAGTTATCCGTTACGCACATGGGAAATGAATTCATAACTTCGATTGAAGCAACATAATAGCTCACATCATATGTTTTAAGTTTTCCCTGATATCCAATAGTCACATTCGGACCGGTGATTTTCAGAGTATCATAAACTACTGGTCTTGCTGATGCATCTGAATGAAAGCTTTGCTCTTTAAAAACTGCAACACCTGCTCCTTTGCTAAAATTCTGCAAATTTAGGTAAAGTAATAACTGTAAAAAACAAAATAAAGTGATTTTTTTATTTCGAGAGTACATGACTAGCGAAAAGCAGAATATTTATAAAAGAATTAATACACAAGAAATTTATCGCAAAAATTATCAGACACAAGATTTTTGTTTATTTTTTGTTACTTGGATTCAACTCGGAAGTGCAATGGATCGGAAAAGAGAGGATCAGGGCCTGAAGAACTGCTTTGATTTACTTCGTCAAAACCAGATCCAAGGACAAATGTCCTAAGAGCACCTGACTCACGAAAAGCGTTTTACCATCGAGACCCTCAATAGCAAGGATTTTCCCTACATCATGATCGCCGAAATCATCGGTCGTCATCTCAGCAGTTCATGGCGAGAACGCAAGCGCAAGGCGCACACGAATTGATCATACAATTCTGGACCTCATCAGCCAGTCATCCCCCATGCGAACGACTTCAGCACAAAGATCGAGGAGCAAATGACAACTGAAAACTGAGAAGCAATCCATTCACCAATGTTGGCGATCGTCGATATTTTACAAAAAGTTGCCGAACATCCACATTTTATCCTTGTCGCCGTTCACCAACATCTTTATAGGTCCGTCTATGAACATCCTCAGCGTCAAAGATCTTGCGGTCTGCATTAAGCAGGCGAGGAGGAACCGTGGCTGGACTCAAGCACAGTTGGCCGAACAAGCCGGGGTGAGCCGGGACTGGATCATCGGGCTGGAAAGCGCCAAGCCTAGCGTGGAGCTGGGGTTGGTGCTACGCACCATGAAGGCACTCCAGATACCTCTGACGATTGATTCGCCCCAGAAACGCGGTGGAAGTTCTAGCGGAATCAATCTTGATGAAGTCCTGAATCAACCTCATCACCAAGACATCACATGAATTCGGATACGCTCAGCATCATCGCGAACGGGCAAAAACTTGGTTCGGTCACTTTCCGGAACAATCGCCTATCTTTCCGCTACGCCCCATCATGGCAGGCGGCCGCAGAAGCATATCCACTATCCGTATCGATGCCGCTGTCTCAGGACGAGCATGCTCACGCGACCATTGAGGCCTATCTCTGGGGACTGCTACCGGACAACAACACGGTGCTCGATCAATGGAGCAAAAAGTTCCAGGTTTCCTCCCGCAACGTGTTCCGGCTACTCGAACATGTGGGCGAAGATTGTGCTGGGGCCATCCAGTTCATCCCGGAAGCGCGTGAAGGCGAACTACTAGGACAGGCATACACGGAAGAGGTGGATTGGCTCACGCCAGATGGCCTCAACGAGCGCATCGAGCTCGTTTCGAAAAACCATGGCATGCAACGGGTGGCGACCGACCAAGGGCAATTCAGTCTCGCGGGTGCTCAGCCCAAAATCGCTCTTTACCAGTCTCCAGAAACCGGGGCCTGGGGAATCCCTCGCGGACAAACACCGACCACTCATATTCTCAAACCCGCGTCAGAAGACTTTCCGGGCTATGCGGAGAACGAACACTTCTGTCTCTCACTCGCTGCTGGATTGGGCATCCGAACCGCAACCTCTTCCGTCATGCATGCCGGTGAGATCCCCGTCATCGTGCTCAAGCGCTATGACCGCATTCTGCGCGACTCGCGATTCTTGCGCATCCACCAAGAAGACTTCTGCCAAGCGCTGTCGATCTACCCGCACCTCAAATATCAGAACGATGGGGGAGCATCGGTCGAGGACATTGCTAGAGTCATTTGGGATGTGTCCAGCAATGCACATCAGGACATCCTCACATTGGCCGATGCTCTCATCCTGAATTTCCTGATCGCGGGAACCGATGCCCATGCCAAAAACTATTCCCTCCTGCTCGCGCAAAACGGCCAGGTGCGCCTCGCTCCGCTCTACGACATCGCCAGCTCACTGCCGTATCCGCAGACAATTTCTCCGCACAAGGCGAAGCTCGCCATGAAAATCGGCAGCACCTATCTGATCGAACGAATCGAAGAACGTCATTGGCAGGCCTGCGCCAAACAACTTCGCATAACTCCATCACGTTTGATGGAGAGACTGAAAGACATGACGATGACCCTGCCATCCTTGGCTCCGCGTATCGCAGACGATCTCCATGCTCAAGGACTCAAACATCCAGTCATACGCCAACTTTCCGAGCAAATTACCCAACGCTCGGCTCATATCCACAACAGATATTTTTCCGAGTGATTTGATATTCAACTATTCGCGTCAGTTTCAGGCGAGGAAGTCTGACGATACGGGGGGGCGAGATCGCTTGTCACCAGCTACGTGCTTGTGCTCGGGGGCGAACTCATGGATCGGTGTCCAAAAGTCCTGATTACTCCATGGCTTAGA
Source organism: Verrucomicrobiota bacterium (assembly GCA_004293285.1). Taxonomy (GTDB): domain Bacteria; phylum Verrucomicrobiota; class Verrucomicrobiia; order Verrucomicrobiales; family Akkermansiaceae; genus UBA956. The sequence goes on from RDYF01000016.1 coordinate 14,287, forward strand.
TGAGCTAGAGACGGTCTAGGGTTAACCGCCAAGAGCTTTGATCGTAGATTCGAAGGACAGTCAGGGGTGAAACTGTAAGCGGTCAACAGAACCGCTCGATTCATCGCGGGGGAGTGTTGTTTATGATGCGCGATCGTGTCTGACATCGATCCGCTATGGCAATAATGTGAAAGGTCATCTGTTGATCACTTTGCAGGTCTGGCATCCGGATGCTGGATGCCGAGGCGTGTTGTCCGGTGGTATCGCCCTTGGGGCTCAACCACAGGCTACACGCTGCCATCTCTCCGGGATGGAGAAATTCTGCGTCGGTGTTTCGTGGGCGAAACGATGCACAAGTCTGTTTTTTTGCGACAATTACGGCATGCGGTCCGGGAAGACTTTTTTCCAGACGGCGAGGGCGTTGAGGATTTCTTCGGTTTTTCTAGTGTGCGATAGCTCCCAAATGATGGGGCATTGTTTGGGGAAAAATGGCATGAGCGCAGGGAAATCCAGTGTGCCGGTGAAGGGGGTGCGGTGATCGCGTGCGGGCCACTCGACATCGTGAATGTGGGCGCCGACGATGTGCGGGGCGATCGAATCCAGCCATTGGGTGTGGTCGAGGAGACCAAGGTTATGCTTCAACTGGACATGGCCGAAGTCGTGCCAATAGCCGATCCACGGATTGTCCTTGAAATGATTTTGCAGATGCAGCATCTCGCGCTCGCTGGGGACATCTTCAAAGCGTGAGCGCGATTCGATGGCGAGAATGACGCCGTATTCCTCGGCCTTGACGACGAGTTTTTCCAATGCATCGATGGCGCGACTGAAGTAGAGAGGGGAGATTTTTTCGCGTTTTTTGATGAACTTGATTTTCGCTTTGGTGAAATCTTCGTCGTGCTGCATCCCTTGCTCCACCATGGTAGTGAGGCGTTTGGTGTAACGTTTTGGGTTCAATGGCACGGAGCCCATGTGCAGCACGAGGTAATTGGCGCGAAACTCTGCGGCGATTTCGAGCGTTTTCAAGCTCATCTCCAGTGCTCGCTGTCGGTCCCATGAACGATAGGAAGTGAACTCGTAGGCATCGGGCGCATCGATCATGACCTCCACGGGTGAGGGGAAAAAATTGTGCACGCCGGAGCAAGTGAATCGTCCATCGGCATGAGCTTTGCGCAGACCAGGGAGCTTAGTGATGGTCATGCCGTGGGATAGCTCAATATTGCGAAAACCCAGTGCGAGGATTTCGTCTACCATGGCTTCGCCATCAGTGTGGCGGGCATTATTCCAGCAGGTGGAGAAGGCGAGCATGAGAATCAGTTAGGCATCCAGCGCCTCTTGGCCGTGAACGACCAAGACAATTTCGCCTTTAGGCGGATGTGCTTGGAAATGTTGGAACAGCGCGGCGGCGGAATCGCGGTGAAAGGTTTCGAATTTTTTAGTCAGCTCACGAGCGACACACACGCGGGCGTGAGGCTGGAGTTCGGCGAGGATTTCGAGGGTAGAGATCAGTCGGTGAGGGGACTCGAAGAATAAGTGCGTTTGCGATGAGTCGAGCGCCGCTTGCAAGGTTTGCGCGCGCTTGCCTTTTTTGACCGACAAGAAGCCGCCAAAGCTGAAGGCGTGGCAAGGAAATCCCGAGCCAATGAGGGCATTGAGGACTGCGGAGGGACCTGGGAGAACGTGGTAGGGAACCTGTTCTTCAATGCAGCGCTGAACGAGTCGATAGCCGGGATCGGAAATTCCTGGCATGCCGGCATCAGTAATCATCGCAATCGATTCCCCTTGGCGGACGCGTTCGATCAGCTCGGGGACTCGGCGCATTTCATTGTGCTCATGGAGCGAAATCAGCGGCTTATGAATGCCGTGGTGCTGGAGTAGAGGCGAGGAATGACGAGTGTCTTCACAGGCAATGGCATCGACCTCGCGCATGATTTCGAGAGCACGCAGCGTAATATCGTCGCGATTTCCGATCGGCGTGGGAATGAGATAAAAAGCTCCGGATTCCATGAGGCAGGATTAAAAGTCATCGGTAAGGCGACCGACGATCTGCGTCGCGGCGCGCTGCAAGGCATCGGGCAGCGCATTGGTGCGAGCCGTTTGCAGGTTGGAGTCGATCGCAAAACGGGAGGAACCCACCGCTTTGCCACTGGCGAGAACTTTCAGCGGATTGGAGGCATCGCGCAGTTGCCACGAGAGTGTGATGTTGTTTTGCAATTCTTCCGAGCGCAAGGTGTCGAATCGGGTGCTAGTCACCTGATTGTACGTAATGGATTCGATCGTGCCGTGCAAGATCGCATCGGCTTTTTCGGTCGTGGCAAGATGATAAGTGCCATCGGCGGAAAGGGCATCGATCACCGAATTGGTGGCCAAAGCTTCGCCTCGCGGGATGAGGGTTTTGTTCTCAAACATTTCCACGCGGATTTGTCGCACATTCGTCAAGGCCTGAGGACGGTGACCATCGAGTCGATAGCCGAAGCAAGAGCAGAGCATCGTTGCGATCGCGGCGATAGAAAAAAACGTGCGAGTGACAGCAAGATTCATGATCGAAGAAAATTAGGAGAGTGACTTCAGGCCCGCCTGAGCTTTGTCGTGGAGTGGGCCCGACTTAACCTGCTTCAACACTTCACGGTAGTAGAAGCGGGCCGACTCGTGATCTCCCTTGCGACGATAGAAATCGGCGATATTGATCGAGCGCTCGAGATCCTGTTGGGCGAGACGTGTGATTTGATCGCGAGCTTGTCCGGCGCGACTGCCGCTGGGATAGATGCTAAGATAATCTTCAAAGGCTTCGCGGGCACGATCGAGATTGCCGTGGTCTTGATTGCCTCGTTCCGCTTGTTCAATCAAAATCAGTCCGACTCGGTATTGCGCTTCTGGTGCTTCACTGCTGTCCTGCCAATCCGAAACGACCTTGCGGTAAGCTTCGATCGCTTCATTGGCTCTGCCGCGCTGCTGATAAACTTCACCAATCATGAATTGCGCCTTGGATGCAGAAGCTGCTTTCGGCGCGGCATCGCGCACTTTGCCGAGCATATCAATCAGTTTTGAGGTATCGACTTTTGAACTAAACAAGAAGCCCGACTTCACCTTTTCGGTCAACGCCATTTCCGCGATGACACTCTGTCGTTGCAAAGCTTGGGTATAGAGCTTACTGCCTTGGTATCGAGTCAAGAAGTCAGAGTAAGCATCAAAGGCTTCGACATAATCCTTTTTCTGTTCATGGAGTTGTGCCTGGCGAAACTTCGCTTGAGGGGCATCCTTGGCTGTTGGATACTGATCCACCATGTTGCGATAGCGTCGAATTGCTTTGCCGACTTTCCCTTTTTGGTCGGCGGCGAGTGCTTTTTCATAAGCGACATGTGCGGGGGCGTAGGATGAGCTAGTGGTGCCAACCAAGGGCGGCGGCAGATCGGTATCGGCACCGCATGAAGCGAGGGCCAATACGCCAGCGGCGAGGAGCGGACGGGTGATGAAAGATTTCATAAAAGTAGTGTGTTAGAGCGATGAGAGTTCCTTCGAGCGAGTTGTTGCTGCGCCTACGGCAGCGTGAAGAGCATGGCGTAGACCGTTTTCTTCTAAGGCTGCAACGCCAGCGATGGTCGTGCCGCCTGGAGATGTGACCATGTCCTTCAGTTCAGCAGGGTGTTGTCCTGTGCGTAGAACCATTTCCGCTGCGCCGAGCATGGTTTGGGCGGCAAGGCGTAGCGCATCGGTGCGCGGCAAGCCTTGGCGAACACCGGCATCGGCCAGTGCCTCGATGATGATGAAGCCATAAGCAGGGCCCGAACCCGAGAGACCTGTGACGGCGTCGAGCAAAGTTTCACTCGTGCGCAAGGCAAGGCCAACCGAGGAAAACAACGCATGCGCGTCATCGGCGTCGGCCGAGGTCGCACGAGAGCCGAGAGAATAGGCTGTCGCCCCCTGGCCGACGAGGGCAGGGGTGTTGGGCATAGTGCGAATCACACGAACCGTGGATGGAAGTTCGGCTTCCAAAACGGCGAGGGGAATGCCTGCTGCGATCGAGAGCAGCAAAGCAGGCTTATTGCCCAGCAATTCGCGAAGCTGCTGCAAGACTTCACGCACCTGCTGCGGTTTGGTGGCGAGCAAAAAAGCATCGCAATGCTGCGTCAACGTCGCCAACGAATCCGCCCAATGACTGCCATTTTTTTCACAAAAATGCACGGCAGATGGTGTATGGACATCGTAGCCCCATACATTCTGAGCAGCAAGAGTGCCACTGCGGATCGCGCCCTCGATGAGCGCACTGCCCATTTTTCCGCAACCGATGATGCCTAAGTTCATGAGCGGATCATAACAGGGAAGGTCGATCAGGCGAGAATGATTTTTGCTTGGAAGCGGAAAATTTCTGTTCATGGTGTGCGCATGTGGAAATGGTTTTGGCTGATTCTCCTATGCGGAGCGAGTGCGGAGAAGATGCCCGATATCGAAAAAATGCTTTTGCCTCACGTCAAACCGGCGTCTGCAGAATACTTCCTCGCCGAGCCGACCGGCATCAAAATGGCGATTACCGCCAAAAGTCCTAAGGCGCAAGAGCATGTGCTCAGAGGACTGAATTTGATTCACGGCGGCTGGGATTATCGCGCGTATCAGCATTTCATTGCCGCGCTGAAATCGGATCCCGATTGCCTGATGGCGCACTTTGGCGTCGTTTTCAGCTTGCTCGATGGCGACAGCGAATACAACGAACCGCGAGCCGTGGCAATCGAGCGTGCGCTGGCCTTGATCAAAGCCGGGGCGGGGACTCCACTCGAACGCGGCTATCTTTTTGGCCTCATGCAATTGCTCGAAGAAGGCCCACAAGCGGCTGCCGCAGCTTTTGAAAAAGTGGCGCAAAGTTTTCCCAACGATGCGCAATTGCCGCTGTTCGAAGTGTATTTCCGCCGCAGTGGATTCGATGAACAAGGACGACCCTTGCCCGATCAGGAAGTTGCTCAGGAAAAACTGGCGGCGCTGATGAAAAAATCTCCGAATTCGCCGATGTTGATCCACGCATGGCTGATGATTCGTGCCGAAAATCGAGACGTCACAGGGGACTTACCAATGGCCCGCAAACTCTGTGAAATGGTGCCCGATTACCCGCCTTACTGTCATTTGCTTGGTCATTATGAGTGGCGCAGTGGGAATTACCATTTAGCTCACCTTGCTTTTTCACGATGCGTCATCCTCTACCGCAACTGGATGAAAGAGTGCGGTGTGGAGCTTGTCGACTGCCCTGAATGGATTCGTGCGGAGATGTATCGAGCCGCTGCGGTGGCTTGCAGCGGCGATGATGAATCGGCCTTAGCCATGGCCAAGGCTCTCTGCAAAATGAAAATCCCCCAAGAGCGCTACAAGTCCGCTGGCGCGCGCATTTTGTGGTGGGAGGCGAATACCATGGAAATGCGAATCCTGATGCGGAGAAGGGGACCAGATGACCTCAAAATGGCTCTCGCCAGCCTGCCGAGTAAGGAATTTGTCAAAACACTCACACCTTACTCGCGGGTGGCCTTTTACTACCAGGGATTGGCCATGTTGCTCGAATCGCAAATCGCTCTTGAAGAAAAAAACTGGGAACGAGCGAAGGAGTTGACGCAAGCGATGACGATGCACCTGCCTTTGATGCAGAAAGTGCGCGATGATGTATCGCGCATGGGTGAGCTCGCGCATTTCATCCGTGCCTATTCGTTCCTCGATGTCGCCACGCTGCAGCTCAAGGGCGATCTCGCCATGGCTGGTCCTGAGTCGCAAAGAGGAGTCGCCTACAATTGGTATAGCGGCGCGAACGAACGACAGATGTATGCCAGCCGGATGATGCCCCCCGTCAGCCTTACCCCCACCGAGCTCGCGCTGGGCCGTTACTTTGAAAGCAAAAACGACGCCAGAAGAGCGCTGGAGGTCTACCAAGAAGGACTCTCCCGCTGGCCCAAGGATCTCACGCTATTGTCAGCCATTGCGGCTTTGCAGACCAAAGCGGGCGATGAAAAAGCAGCAGAGCAGACTCGCGCCACGATGCAGGAGGTTCGATCAGAAAATTGATGCCGGAAAACCAACAGATTTGGCACATGTTGGTTTCTTGATTGTCATTTGCTCAGGATTGCGCTTTGAGTGTGGCGCGCATGGCTTCTAGTTTTTCCTTTGACTCACTCAACAAAGCTCAGCGAGAAGCGGTCGGCGCCGTAGATGGCCCCGTCTTGATTCTCGCTGGGGCCGGCACGGGCAAAACGCGCACGGTTACTTGCCGTATTGCCAACATGCTGGAACGTGGGGTCGATGCGAAAAACATTCTCGCCGTGACTTTCACCAACAAAGCCGCTGCCGAGATGAAGGAACGCATCGGCGGCATGGTTTCGAAACAAGCGGCGGAGGAAATGACGGTTTGCACCTTCCACTCGCTCTGCGTTCGCATTCTCCGCAATGGCATTGACCGACTCGGCTATAAGAAAAATTTCGCCATTTACACCGGCAGCGATCAAGTCAGCCTGATTAAGCAAATCATGGTGCGCAAAGGCGGGGCGAATTCTCCCTACAAACCGCAGGAAATTCTCAGTGTCATCTCGAAATCGAAAAATGATAGCTCGGACAATCGCCTCGAGCGCGATGAGTTCATGAACATCGTCGCCACGGCCTATCAAAATGAATTGCGCGCGCAAAACGCTGTCGACTTCGATGACTTGTTGGTGCTCACGGAAAAATTGCTGACGGAGCATGAGGATATCCGACAGTATTGTCGTGAGCTTTACCAACGAGTGACGGTGGATGAGTTCCAAGACACCAATGCCCTGCAAATGCGCTTGCTCCAGCAGTTGGTTGGGCCACCGTATCATGTTTGCGTAGTGGGTGACGATGACCAATCGATCTACGGTTGGCGCGGCGCGGAAGTGGCGAACATTCTCCAATTTGAAAATTTCTTCCCTAATCCGAAGATCATTTTGCTTGAAGAAAATTATCGCAGTACCAACGCCGTGCTGCATACGGCGAATAGTCTGATCAAGCACAATGTAGGACGTCGAGCGAAGGTTCTCGTCAGCACCCGCGCCGGTGGTGCGCCAGTGCGGGTGGTCTCGATGCCCGGCGACGAAGAAGAAGCGGAATTCATCGCCGAGGAAATCATTGAGGAAAAAAACCTACTCAAGCGTCCGTGGGAAGATTTTTCCATCCTGTTTCGCACAAATACGCAATGTCGCAAACTCGAAGAATCGCTGCGAGCGAGGAAGATTCCCTATCGCATGATCGGCGCGCAGAGTTTCTTCGATCGACGCGAAATTCGCGATGTGATTGCCTACGCGCAGTTGATGCTAGCGCCCGATGCCGATGTCGCACTGCTGCGCGTGCTCAATGCTCCGCAGCGGGGAATTGGGCAAAAGACGGCAGTGTTGGCGACAGATTACAGTCGTGAAAAAAACAAGAGCGTGTGGGAGGCGTTGTGCGATCCTGAGTTCACCTCGACCATAGGTGCCAAAACAAGGGCAGCGATCGAAGAGTTTGTGGCGATGATTTCCAACGCCAAAGCCCGTGTCGATGTCGCCAAGGAAAATGCTGGTACAGTGCTGCGCGAAATGATTGCGCAAATGGATTACGTCGCTTGGCTGATGCGCGGAAGTCAGACGGAAAAAGAGCGCGATATGAGGCGCGAGGGCATTGCTAGCATCATTCAGCAGCTTGAAGACTATTCGGCGCGCGGCAAGAGTTTGCAAAAGTTTCTCGATGCCGTTTCTCTCAGCTCTGAGCGCGAAGAGGATCTAGAAAGCAAACAAGGTGTCACCTTGATCACGCTGCACGCCTCGAAAGGGCTGGAGTTCCCACATGTGTATCTTGTCGGGCTCGAAGAAGGAACGCTGCCACACAAACGCAGTATCAGCGAAGGGACGCGCGATGAAGAGCGACGTTTGTTGTATGTAGGCATCACTCGTGCGCGCGAAAAGCTCACTCTGACCTACTGCGCAAGTCGCAAAAAATATGGCGAGACGGTATTGAGTCAGCCCAGCACATTTCTCGATGAGCTCGATCCAGAATTCATCGAGGTAACCTCCTACGATGAAATTTTCGGTCGAGAAGCCAGCGAGGACGAGCTGAGTAGCTTTTTCGATAGCATGAAAGACCTGCTGGGGTGAAGCCGTGTCGGCGCTTTCCTCGCGCCTTGTCGACGTATGCGCTTCGATGGGCTTGATGCGAGGAAAACGGCCACGCTGTTTCCTTGTAGTTCTTGAGGCTTGTCGGAATGAGGGATTTCTGATTCCATTTCGGCTCGATGAGCGAAGAGATTGATCGTGGCATAGCGAAACCAGCGTGGGGATCATTTTGGTCTTTGATCGTGATGCAAATGCAAAATGCCTTCACGGTCAGCATCATCAAATTTTTATTGATCCCGCTTGGTGCGTGGCTAGCGCTTCATGGTCAAGGAGGGGCGATTGCGCAAAATACGGAATACGTTGTGAGTTTGTTGTTGGTGCTTCCCTACCTCTTGTTGTCACCTGTTGCGGGTTGGATCGGTGATTTCTTTCCGAAAAGCGCGGTCATTCGCGTGGCGGGTATCGCCCAGTGGTTGATTGTCTTGCTGCTCATGGCCGCGATCGCTTTTGGCTCGATGACTCTCGGTTTGTTGTGCTTTTTGCTCTATGCCTTGCAATGCTGCTTGCTCAGTCCTGCAAAGCTGGGGGTCGTGAAAGAATTGGTGGGATCGCGTCGATTGGCCTTTGCGACTGGTCTCGTCGAGGGCACGGTCATTCTTGCGATTTTAGCAGGGCAAATGCTGGGTGGTTTGTGGTTTGATCGGAATTTGGAGATTCATCACGATGGCTGGCAGGCGGTATGGCAAGCATTGGTGTGGATCGCAGCGATCGCACTGGTGGGTGGACTGGTTGCGCAGACGATCCGTCGCACTCCGGCTCAGGGCCACGAGCCCTTTCGTGCAGCTTTGTTGGTCCGACAAATCGTCGATAGCAAAATGGTCTGGGCCGATCGCGAGCTGCGCATTGCTGCAGTCGGCACGGCATATTTTTGGGCTTTTGCAGGGTTTATCAATTTGGTTGTGATCGAGATCGCCAAGTTGATCAGCAGCGATGAGCTTGGCACGACGATTTCCTATCTCATGCTATTTGTCAGCATCGGCATTGCCTTAGGCAGCATTTTCGCAGGGATTCTGAGCAAGCGTGGGATCGAGTGGTCCTTGGCGCCGATTGGCTTAATCGTGATGTGCGCGGCGCTGCTGGTCTTGTCGCTATTGCCACTCACCAGCGCGGGTCTGCCCTACATTCTCGGCATCGCTGGCGCGGGGGCGGCGACGTTTTTGGTTCCTGTGAATGCCTTTTTGCAAGATCATCCTCCAGCGGAAACGCGCGGCACGGTGATTGCGGTATCGAATTTCTTCAACAACAGCGGCGGCATTTTGGCGGTGTTGGTGCAATTTCTGATGAAGGCTTTGGGTGTGCCTGTGCAGTGGCAGTTTTTCGCGCTCGCGCTTCTGACACTTGGCCTGGCGGTCGCGGCGACGAAAAAATGGCTGCCTGAGTTGTTGCGGGTGCTGATCTTGCCCGTGGTTCGCTTGATCTATCGACTCCGAGTGATCGGTCGCGAACACTTGCCAGAAAAAGGCGGGGTGTTGATTTTGCCCAATCATGTGACATGGGCCGACGCCTTTTTGGTTTCAGCAGCGTGCCATCGTCCGGTGCGCTTTGTGATGTATGATGGCTTCATGCAAGCACGTGGTGTCGGGTGGTTTGCGCGATTGTTCGACACCGTGCCGATTTCGCCCACGCGCGCCAAAGATGCGATTCGCCTCGTCAGCGAAGCGTTAGAATCGGGTCATGTCGTCTGTCTTTTTCCGGAAGGGGAATTGACTCGCACGGGGACCATGCAGGAGATCAAAAAAGGTTTCGAGTTGATGGCGCGTCGGGCGGGCACTCCGGTGGTGCCGATGTGGATTGATGGCGCTTGGGGCTCAGTGTTTTCTTTTGAACGCGGTCGTTTTTTCAAAAAAGTACCGTACCATTTGCCCTATCCCCTTACGGTGGTGGTCGCACCACCATTGGCTGCGAGCGAGGCGACGGCAGAGCGCGTCCGAGAATCGTGGCAACATTCGAGCGCGCTGGGTTTGGAACGTCGATCTCGACGCTTGCTTCATCGCAAACAAGCAGAAGTAAAATCCTGGATCAACGGTTTGCAGATGGGGCAGGTCAATGCGATTCCTCGCGGCGAGGCTTTAGCGATGTGGGAGCATGATGCGACCGCGCAGGAATTGGTGTCGGTGCATACGGGCTTCGCCGGGATTTATGGCAATGATGTCTTGATGGAAGCCAAGGATGTATATGAAACATCGGTGCGAATCGGTGGATCTGCCACTCGTGAGATGCTGTCACAAGCCACGGGCCCCGTGGCTCCTGGTGTGTTTTTTGACTTCGACTACCAACCCACCACTTTGCCATTGGGCGTTGTGCATTGTCCCTGTTGGCAAAAAGAGGGCATTGCAATTGCTCTTTCCATGCCTCATCCGCCGAGGGGCGCGGCGACTAGTCCCGAGCAACTAGGTATGAAAGAAGGGTCATGCGGCATTCTGTTACCGGGGCACGATTGGCGTCGGGAAGGCGAGTCCATCGTGCTATGCGGCCCAGCCCTGCCCACGGAAGGAATTGTTTTGGCAAAGGGATCAAGCATCGACGAACGCAGTTTTTTGTTTTTAGCGATCAACGAACATGAGTAGTGAATGGGCATTGGTGCTGGGATCGGGCTTGGGTGATCTCGTCAGTTCGATGGAGATTGAGCAAGAGGTCCTTTTTTCTGAAGCTGGTCTACCTGCTTCACAGGTGACGGGTCATCAAGGTCGATTTGTGTTAGGAAAATGGGCAGGCCGACGTCTATGGGTGATGCAAGGTCGGGTTCACTTGTATGAAGGACACTCTGCAAAACAGGTCACACAGGGCGTTCGCTGGCTCGCCGAACAGGGCGTCAAGCAGCTGATTTTGACCAATGCTGCGGGCACACTGCGTCAGGATTTTCCTCCGGGGGAGTGGATGATGTTGCAGGATCATCTCAACCTGACAGCGACCTCTCCGCTCGAAGGCGGGCCCCATTTCATCGACATGAGCGATGTCTACACGCGCACTTGGCGAGAATCTGTGGGTCGGCAAGCCGTGCAACGGGGCATCCAGCTGCATCAAGGAGTCTATGCTGGGCTTCGAGGGCCGCAGTATGAAACTCCTGCAGAAATTCGGATGCTGCGCGCGTTGGGTGCTGATGCAGTCGGCATGAGCACGGTCCTCGAAGCCATCCAAGCGCGAGCTTTGAGCATGGAAGTGCTGGCATTTTCCTGCCTGACCAACTGGGCGGCGGGCATGAGCGACAACTCGCTGAATCACGACGAAGTTCTCGATACGGGCAGACAAGCTACGGCACAGTTTTTGCGCTTATTGCCCGCGATTTTGACGGATTGAGAGTCGATCGCAGCAGCCATGGCGCATTTTGGGATTTTATTGTGTCAGATTTTCGGCAGGATGACCGTTATCTAGTGCACGTGAAAAAACCCATCATTATACCCGGCTTACGCTGGTGGATCATCAGTCTGATTTTCTTGGCGGCAGTCTTGAATTATGTCGACCGTCAAACGCTCTCGGCTTTGGCTCCCACCATTCAAAAAGATCTCGGCATGGACGATCACGACTACGCCAATGTCGTCAACATTTTCCTCGTCGCCTACACCATCGCTTATCTGATTTCAGGAAAAATCGTCGACAAATTGGGCACACGCAAGGGCACGCTGGTGTTTGTGATTTGGTGGTCCATCGCCAACATGCTCACTGCAGCGGCTCAGGGCATGCGTTCGATGAGTTCATATCGCTTTCTCTTGGGATTGGGAGAGGCAGGCATTTGGCCAGCGGCTTCCAAGGTGGTATCAGAGTGGTTTCCTGCTCGCGAGCGAGGTCTCGCCATTGGCTTTTACACCATGGGTGCGACGATTGGGGCGACTTGCGCACCTTACATCGTCATTCCCTTAGCGACATATCCCTTCGCGCAGTCGTTTCCTTGGTTGCAAGATCTGCTGGGGCATGGAACAGGCTGGCGTTTGGCCTTTATCGTTACCGGAGCTGTGGGGCTGTTTTGGTTGATTCCTTGGTTGATGCTGTATCGGAGTCCGCGTCAGAGCAAAAACCTATCAGCGTCCGAGCTAGAGCTGATCGAAGAAGGTGAGGTTGCCGAAGAAAATGCCCCTCAGCAAGAGTCTTGGACGTGGAAACAAGTGCTAAGCTTCCGACCGACATGGTTGTTGCTGATCGGTCGACTGATCACGGATCCAGTTTGGTACTTTTATCAGTTTTGGTTTGCTAAGTATCTCAGCACAGAACGCGGTGTCAGTCAGGAACAGTTGACGATCACATGGATCATCTATGCCGCCGCAGGTGTCGGCAGCTTGCTCGGCGGTTGGTGGTCGGGGCAGCTGATCAAAAAAGGCAAAAGTCCAGTGGTCGGTCGCATGTGGGTGATGCTGATTTGTGCTTTGCTGGTTCCGCTTTCGCCCTTCATTAGCATGGTGACAGGCTTGACCCTTACTCTTACCATTACAGTTGTCACAGTGATCGCTTCGCTGGCGTGGTTGATCAACATCAGCTCCTTGGTCGTCGATGTCGTGCCAAAGCATTCGGTCGGCACCGTATTTAGCGTGGTGGCAGCTGGATCGACAGTCGGTGGCATCATCATGAATACCTTGGTTGCGAGTATGGTTTCTGGTCCATCAACCAAGGCAGCGGGCTTTTTGGATCAGACGATCCAATTCATCGCGGGATGGCTTATCGACGCCGTCCAAGGCAGCGGCTACGGCACTTGGTTTTGGATCATGGCTTTTCTCCACCCGCTTGCGTTGATTCTGCTCTACCTCGGTAAAATCTCCAGCTATCAATCATCGAAAGTCGCGACACTCTAACTCAAATCGCTCTATGAAAAAACTCATCCCTTTGTTTCTTGCAAGCTCGATGCTACCCATTGTGGCACAGGTCAAACCAGTCAAAATTGCCCAAGCCAAAGCGACATCGGCGGCAAAAGGCTATCCGGCGGCGATGGCGGTCGATGGCAAAATCACAGATCAATCCCGATGGGTCAGTGATAAAAGCGACAAAGCTCCTGCCATCGAAATGCAGCTCGCCGAAAAACAAACTCTTGCGGGAATTCATTTTTACAGTGGCTTCGGCAGCAAGGATGCCGTTGCTGGATTCACTGTGCAATTTTTCGATGGCCAAAAGTGGGTGACCATTCCGGCCGCGGTGGTGAGCAAGAACAACAATGTGGCTCTGTCGATTGCCTTTGATGCCACAGTTACCGTGACCACGGATCGATTGAAAGTGATCATTGATGACAGCAAAGACGGCATGGCGCGAGTCAAAGAGATCGTCGTTTGGCCCTCAGGAAAAGGGGACTTGCCGCCGATTGCTGTGGCCAAAGGCGGTCATGGAGCAGCCAAAGCAATTCCGCAAGTGCCACTGATTTATCTCAATCAAAGTGGTTTCAACATCGGTAAACCCAAGCGTTTCACGGCTCCAACACTCGACGATGGAACCGCCTTTGTCGTGCGTCCTGCCAGTGGCGGAGATGCGGTTCATCGTGGTGTGATTCAGAACAAGATTGGCGATTTTTCGGCATTCAATCCAATTTCCGACATCGAGTATGTGGTGCAAGCAGGCGAACATGTTTCTGTGCCATTTCGTATTGGGCACTTTTGGTTAGAGCGTGTGAGCTATCAAAATGCCGTGAACTTCATGATCGATTCCCGTCATCATGTGGGCAATGATCGCCATGTTTGTGGTGGTTCTTTTGGCTGGCGCGACGACCATCATTTCGGTTGGGAATTGCACACTCTTGTTCCTCAATATCTTTCGAACCCCAGCGCCTATCATCGCATGCCCTCACAGGTGCGTTATGAAAAACCGAAAAACCCTAAGCTCTGGGGTGCCTTAGAGCCGTATCGTGAAGAAGCGCCCGACATCGTAAAACTGATTCACTGGGGTGCCGATGTGATTGTCACTCAAAAGCTCAAGCACGAGATGCTCAAATCCCAGCTCGCCTATTTTCTCTACGCTTGGCCAGTGCTTTCGGCGTATCTGCCTGAGCAAAATTTCCAAGTCGTGAGCGAATACGCTTTTTCCACTTGGACGGACCCTAAAAAAGATCGCAATTATCCCTACGATGAGAGTCCCGAGCACAATTTGCTAGCGCTCAAGAAAAAATTGGGCAGCACCAAAGGCTGCTTGCCGCCTGGATTTTCGGTGCAACCAAATTTGATGATGCACGAAGTCGCCAAGAGACTCGGACGCTCCGATGCCGATCAGTATCTCGATGCCGCCAAAACCCAAGTTGAGTGGATGATCAAACATATCGACTGGAACAACCCCCAAACGACCAAAGGTCAACGCATGAGCGAGTTTCTTGCCATGACGGGCATGGCGCACTTTTTGCAGGAGTATCCGAACGATGCGCCACGAGGTCTGCAGGAAAAAATCGAGCAGTGGGCCGACGTTGTAATTCGTCGATCCGACAACCTGTGGGATTTCCGCAAGCTCGATGACAAGGAAGGCTGGACACCCATGGGGGATTCGCCACAAAAATGGAACGAGCCGGGCAATGTCATCGGACTACCCTCGGCCATTTTGGCGGCCCTGCCTTCGATCAAGAGCGAGAGCAAGCAACAACGACTTCGCCAAATCATCTGGTCGCACTTTGACCAAATGTTCGGTCGCAACCCTTCGGGTCTGCATTTTTCCTACGATGCACCCCGTGAGGTTGAGGGTGTGGAATATGGCTGGTACAAATTCCACGTCGGCGGCATTGGTCGATTGGCTGAAGCTCGTTTCGTCATTGATGGCAGCTGCAAAAATGCGCATTACCCCTATCATCCCGAGGTGGGTGATATTGGCTGGACCGAGGGCTGGATTCAGTTCAACTGCTGCTTCAACATCAGCCTCGCCTATCTGGCGAAGGATGAGACCAAGTTCAACCTCAAGCGCCAAGGTCGCGAAGTGCTGATTCAGCTTCATGCCCCGCTGAATTTTGATGAAAAATCGGTGGAAAAAGCCACCATTATGGTCACAGACGGCAGTGGCAAAGAAGTGGCACTGGAACTGACCGAAGACAGTATCAATGCGCGCACCTTTTCACGAAAAATCTCCATGCCTGCCTCCGGGAAACTGCAAGTGCGTCATGGCTTCGGCTACCTAGCAACCACGAAATCTCTATGAAAAGCTTGCTCTTTTTGCTGTTATGTCTGTGGTCAGTGTCGGCACAAGATTTGGACCTTTTTTCTCGGATCGAACCCTTGCCTCCCGGAAATCGTTTCGCCGAGGAAGGCTATCACGTTTGGTGCGGTGCACCGGTCAAGGGGGGCGATGGCAAGTATCACTTGTTCTACTCTCGTTGGCCGGAAAAAGCGACCTTTGCACCAGGCTGGGCACTGCAATCCGAGATCGCCTATGCGGTATCGGACAAGCCCCAAGGTCCCTACCGACACGTCAATGTCGCTCTCGGTAAGCGTCCGATCAATCCGAAGACCGGGAAAAAATTCTGGGATGGCGACGCCACTCACAATGCCAATGCCTTCTACCATGACGGCAAATACTACCTCTACTACATGGGCAATCATGGTGACGGAAAATCCTACCCCATGCATCGCAACAATCAACGAATTGGCGTTGCTGTTGCCAGCAATCCGGCGGGACCTTGGCAGCGTTTCGATCAACCGATCGTCGATGTTTCCGCGAATCCCAAGGACTTCGACTCGCTGTGCGTCACCAATCCTGCTGCTTGCATCCGACCCGATGGCGGAGTTTTGCTGATTTACAAAGCAGTACAAATCATTCCCGGCAAAGAAATGGGCGGCAATGTGCGCTATGGCGCTGCGATGGCATCAAAGCCCCTCGCCCCCTATCGCAAACAGAAAGGGAAGATTTTCGAAGCACCGAAGGGCAGTCATCACTGGATGGTCGCCGAGGACCCCTTCCTTTGGTATAGCGCCCGATATGGCAATCGCTACTACGCCGTGACCCGCGATGTGGTCGGCACCTTTTCCGGGGCATCGGGCGGGCTTTGTCTGTTCGAATCGAAAGACGGCCTCGATTGGCAACCAGCGTCCCACCCGAAAGTGTTAGGGCTCGAATACGCTGTTGCCGATGGCAGTAAGCGCAAGAAAATCGAACGACCTGCATTGCTGATCGAAAATGACGAGCCGACCTATCTTTTTGGTGCCGCCGATGGCTACCCGCCTCGTGGTCGACGCAGCAGCAACGTGCAAATCCCCATTCGCCCTCAGCCGTGAGAACGATTTGTGCTCTCCTCAGTTCTCTCGGTTTGAGTCTGACTCACGCGGCGGAGAAAGTCTGGACCATCATGCCAGTCGGCGATTCGATCACCGAGGGCGGCGACACCTTTTCAAACTACCGTGAGCCACTTGCCCGACGACTCAAGACAGCGGGGTATTCAGTGAAATTTGTCGGGTCACGCGAGCGAACTTCGACGATGGGCGTTCTCGCTCACGAAGGATACGGAGGCAAAAATAGCGCCTTTTTGGCCAAGATCGTGCCGCAGAATTACCAGAAATACCGCGCTGACATCGTACTCCTGCACGCCTGTCACAACCAGTTTGCCAACCAAGGACCGGTTCCGGGGCTTGTGCGCGATCACCAGTCGATGATCGATTCCTTTCGTCGGAGCAATCCCGATGTCATTGTGCTGGTTGCTGGCCCGATTCCTAGTGCCAAGCTGCCGAAGTATTCCTATCTCCCTGCGGCCTGCGAGGCTTTGGAATTAATGGTCAAAAACTATCAGAAGACTCACGCCAAAGTAATCTTTGTCGATCAATCGGTGGGATTCGATGCCAAAAAAGACACCATTACCGACATGGTTCATCCCAATGCGAAAGGGGCAGAAAAAATGGCAGAGCGTTGGTTCGCGGCGATTTCCTCGATCATCGATCGTCCGCAGTAATCACAAAAAAGCCACGCTCTCAAAAGGGCGTGGCTTGTAGAGAAAAGGGGGAGAGGAATCAGATTTCCTCAGCATTGGCGAAGTCCGAGTGGGCCTCGTTGACACGCTTGCTGCCTTTGTATTCCTTGCCGATTTTTTCCACGAGACCGCGGGTCACAAGGTTTTGCAACTTTTCATAGGCGCGCAGACGGAGCATTTCCTCTCCACCCGAGACAGCATTGCGCAATTTCAATTTCTCAAAGGTGCGTTCGAAAAGCTCATTGAAAGGGAAAATTTTATCTTCCATAAGGACGCTGACGAGCTCATCGGTTACATGGTCAGGAAGGCGGCGTGAGAAGCGAGTGCGTTTCGTAGTAGTTGCCATAACGAGCGTGAATCTACCACACTTGAACCAGAAAGCGAGAGAAAAAACGCGCGATTCAAGAGAGTTTGCCGCATTTTCGGGCGTTGGCAGCGGAGATGCGCGAAGAGAGGCATCAACGGACCGAGAAACGCGGGCCATTTTCGATCCTAGGATTTGCCGAGTTCTCTTGGCGCTTCTGGCTTGTCAACGTTGGCGAGATTTGATTAGTTTTTTTGCATGAAATTGATTCGGCATGGAGACTGGGGGCGAGAGGAACCGGGTGTGATTTTGCCTGATGGACGGCGCATTGATGCGAGTGAAGAATTTCACGATTATGATGAGGGCTTTTTTGCGATGGGCGGGATGGAGTCGCTCGCGCAGTGGGTCGAAGATGGATGTGTCGGCGGACGCGAAATTCCGCCCATGGCACGCATCGGTCCGCCGGTGGATCGGCCTTCGAAGATTGTTTGTGTGGGGAAAAATTACCTCGATCACGCAAAGGAATTTGGCGAAGGCATCCCGACAGAGCCGGTGTTATTTATGAAAGCGAGTTCTTGTTGGTGTGGACCTTACGACGAGATCATCCGGCCCAAGGGCGCGGAGAAGTTGGATTACGAGGTCGAACTGGCCGTCGTGATCGGTCAAACAATGAGTCACGTTGCGGAAGACGATGCCTTGTCTTGCATTGCAGGCTACTCGGTTTTCTGTGATTATTCGGAACGCGATTACCAAAAAGAAATGGGCGGTCAGTGGATGAAGGGGAAGAGTTACGATCGTTTTGGACCGATGGGGCCATGGTTGGTTCCCGCATCGCAGGTTCCTGACCCGCAAGCCTTGCGTTTGTGGACAAAAGTGAACGGCGAGTTTCGTCAAAATGGATACACCGGTGATATGATGTTTTCTGTGAAGTCGGTGCTGAGTTACATCAGTCGATTCATGACTCTACTGCCTGGCGATGTGGTGGCGACAGGCACCCCGGCAGGCGTGGCAATGGGCATGAACCCACCGCGCTACCTACAACCGGGTGATTTTGTCGAACTCGGTATCGACGGTCTCGGTGAAATGGGGCAGCGCATTGTCGCGGGCTGATCTTTCAGATTTCCGAAATTCTCCCGTGACATTCGTCGATCGAGTGGCTACCCTGCGCACCACTCCATCATCGATGAAAGCTTTATCTCTTTTCCTCCTCGTCGCCGTTGCTGGTTCTTTCATTTCCGGTTGTTCTCCCGCGAAATCTCCACCGGTATCGGCTCGTGCTCGATCTGCACGGGGCACGGCTCCCTTCGAGCAAGGTCCCGCGATGCGCAATCCCGATGCCCACATGAGTCGTGATTTTTCAAGTCAGCGCGTATCTTACAGTCGCGTTTCCGCCCCTGGTCCGTATGTGGCGCTAACTTTCGACGATGGCCCGCATTCGAGCAACACTCCCCGATTGCTCAACATCTTGCGCGCTCGTAATGTCAAAGCGACCTTTTATGTCATCGGCAAAAATGTCGACCTCTATCCCGACATCGTTCGTCGCACTGTCGCCGAGGGCCACGAGCTGGGCAATCACAGCTACACGCATCCGGTGCTATCGAAGTTGAGCCAAGCAGCGCTGTTTTCCGAAATTCGCAAGACCGATGATGCCATCCTGCGTGCCGCAGGTGTCCGTCCACGCACTTTGCGTCCGCCTTATGGTGCGTTGACTCAATCGCAGCGCGAATTGGTCATGTCAACTTTCGGTTACCCTACCATCATGTGGTCGGTGGATCCTATGGACTGGAAAAAACCCGGAGCGGGCGTGGTGACATCGCGCATCGTTCAGGGCACTCATGCAGGAGCCATCATTTTGGTGCACGACCTGCACGCTTCCTCGGTTGATGCTATGCCAGCCACGATTGATTCCTTGCTGCGTCGTGGTTACCGATTTGTTACGGTGTCGCAATTGCTCGCCATGAACCAATCCGCCCAAGCGCAGGTGATTGCAAACCCAGAGACCCTGGTGCAAGCGGGTCGCTGATCTCGATTTATCTCTCTATCGCAGCATGCTGGGCGAATCCTATGTCACCGATCGCCGAATCCTTCAGGAGGTATTTGATGAAATGCTATCCTTGTCCGTGCGCACCGGCTTGCCCCTTTCTGGAGCTGAGCTGTTTGGACCTTTGCTCGATGTCATGCGTCGACCTTTCACCATTTCTGTGTTGGGCGAGGTCAATGTCGGAAAATCCGCGCTCATCAACGCGCTCCACGGCAGTTATCTTTGTCGCGTAAGCGATCTGCCTGAAACGAAAATGCCCATGCGGCACCGCTGTGGGGATGCGAAGTCCGAAGAGGTTGTGGATCAACGTTGGGTCGACTGTGTGCATCAGCAAAGCGACTGGCAGCACCTACAGTGGCGCGATTTTTCAGGGTTGGGTGTCCAAGACAAAGCGACTCGTGCGGAGTGGAGTGAGTGGTTGCAAGCGAGTGATGTGATCCTGATGGTTGTGCATCATCGAAATCCTTGGTCGGCAGTCACTTGGGATTACCTCTCGCGCTTTGAGCCCGCGCAGTTGAGTCGTGTTGCCCTCGTCGTACAGGCCTGCGACGAGATTCAAGCGAGCGATTTCCCTGTTTTATCAGAGCACGTTCGCGAGCTTGCGCAAAAGCGTGTCGACCGCGATTTGCCTGTCTTCCTCGTGTCCTCGCGCTTGGCTTTTCAAGCTCGAGAAACGGGACTCGACGCCCTGCAATGGAATGCCTCAGGCTTAGCTGTGTTGTCGCGATGGATTGATGGGCGAATTCAGCAAGAACCCACAAGATCCGCCGCACGGCAGTCGTTCATGCATCTTCTCCACGAGCAACTGCAACTCATCGAACAGCATCTCGATGCCGAGAAAGTCCAGATCGCTTCGCGTGTGAGTGATTGGGAGCGAGTCGAACGCGAAATGGAACAACTCTTTCGTGCGACTTGTCAGCATCAAGAGCAATCGCAACCACTACTCAAAAAAGAATTTGCACGACGCTCCGAAGCCATTGCGAAAGAATTTCGTTCCTTGTTAGGTGTCATGTCGAGCTTAGCCTCGCTGCTCACAGGGCGTCGCCTTTCACGTCAACTCGATGAAGTGAGCCATGAAAACATCACGAAAGCAGTGGTAGAGGCTGTCGTGAACGATGCGAATTGGCTGATGAAACAGTGTGAAGCGCACTGGCACAAAGAGTCGATGAAACGACGAGAAGATCGTTTTTTCACCAGTCAATCCTGGCGCTCGGTCGAAGAACAGCTTTTACCTGCTCGGCAAAAGCTGTGTGAGCGCATGGCACAGGTCGCGTCGCAGAGTTTAGGGCAATTGCGCATTCGAGGCTCGCTTGTCGCGGCTCTGCATGAGCGCAGTCTTGGCATGTCCTGGTGGCTTAGCGTCTTTTTGATAGCAGTCATCCTGGCAGGCTTCAGTGGTGCGATGCAGATTTCCTACATCCCTGCGGTTTTTTCCCTTATCGCGATCATCATCTGGGGCATCCTGATGGTCTATGCGCACAAAACCCGAGAAGAGATCAGCAGCATCTATCTCGAGCGATTGAAGGCCAGTGACGATGATTTTCTGTTCGGGTTGAAAGAACCCTATGAGAACAGCTTGGCCGAATTCATCCAAAAATACGGTGAAGCATGGCTACCACTGCGGGCACAGATCGCGCAAGATGATGCCGATCATCAAGCCAAGCGGCACGCCTTACAAGAGGCATGGCAAAGACTCTCGCGGCAATTGGCCTAGCGATTTTGGTAGCGGTGTTTGATCAATCCGTCCGAAGTCAGAAATTTCGCTTGGTTGTCTGCGCTTTCACTGGTTGGATGGGGCTTTCCCCATTGCCCATGAGCACCAAAGTGAAAGGCTTGATCCTGAAATTGAACTGTCCCGACCAGCCAGGCATCGTTGCCAAAATGGCCAGTTACGTTGCCGGACATGCCGGAAATCTTGTGGAACTCTCGCAGTTTTCCGATGCGCTCAACGGCAAGTTTTTCGCAAGATTGGAGATCGACACGCGCTCTCTCGATGTCGAAGAAAAAGACTTTATCGATGGCTTCGGTACACTGGGTCGTAGCTTGCGCGCCGAGTGGCATTTTCGACCCATTCCTTATCGCATGCGCACGGCGGTGTTGGTGACGAAAACTGATCACTGCCTCAACGAAATTTTATGGCGTGCTCAGGTGGGCGAGTTGCCTGTGGAAATTACCTCCATCATGGGCAACCGACTCGATTGTCGGGATGTCGCAACGCGCTACAACATCCCTTTTCATCACATCGAAATGGATGGCGACTTACGTGAATCGGGCTTCGAGAAAATTCACGCTCTGCTGGTCGAACAGCAAGTCGAACTTGCCGTGCTCGCGCGTTTTATGCAGATTTTACCCGATTGGTTTTGCGATCAATATCACGGTCGCTTGATTAACATCCATCACAGCTTTCTTCCCGCCTTCATCGGTGCGAATCCCTATCGTCAAGCGTATGAGCGCGGGGTGAAATTGATTGGTGCGACTTGTCACTACGTCACGTCGGAGCTCGACGCTGGTCCGATCATCGAACAAGAGGTCGAGCGTGTTCAGCATTTTCACGGCCCAGCGGATTTGGCTCGTTTGGGGCGAAATTGCGAACGCATTGCTCTCGCGAAAGGGATTCGATATCACGTGCACGATCGCACCATCATCGATGGCAATCGTGCGATTGTCTTTCCTGACTAACGTCAGTGCGACTTCGGTGGCGGAGAATCGAAGAGGGGCATTTTTGCCTGCAAATTGAGGTTGGCAGGGGGCGTGACAGTGACAACGCGAGAAGCGCCGATCGAGTATTCTTGATCACTGAGTGGCACGACCGTAAGGTTGATGATCGGTTCATCTGCGGGGCCGATATGAGAAATATGAAGGATTGCCGTACAATTGGGGATTTTTTGAATCCGCATGATATCGCCCGGTTTGAACCAAGTGAAAGCGGCGCGATTTTCACAAGGAAACATGTATTCAATCAAAACGGGGTAGGGGCCAGCAGGGTGTTGGAGACTGGGTTGCACCCATGCTTGAGCACGAACCACAAAGCCGGGAGAAAAAAGATCGGCCCGGGTGAGCGGTCTGACTGAGAGAATCCGATAGGTTCCTTCAATGTAATTCACCTTCTCCCCAGCGGGATAGCCCTTGAGGTAAGCGCGAATGGCGCGCGAGTTCATTTTCGTCAGCTTTGCGGCTTGGGATGGCTCGGATAAGGAAGTGTAGCGGCCGTAGATTTGCTCTGGCTTGAGGGCATCGCCCACTGGGGCTTTCAGCACAGGGACCAATTCCGGAACAGGCGCTTGGCCAATTTTTTTCAAAATGGCGTAATTGCGTGGAAGTTCAGGATTGTTGAACACGTAGTTGGTGACAATCCAGGAGATCGCACAAGCGCAGAGCGCGAGGGCGTGCGCCAGAACCCACCAAAAGTAAGGAGGTCTTTTACGCAGCAAAGGTTGGCGTCGACGGGACGTCATGACTCAGAAGCACAAGGTTGGCCTTCAGGAAGGTCGGCGGGGGCTTCGCGAGCTGGTTCAAAAGAAGTGCCACAGCCGCAAGAGCGCGCTGCATTGGGATTGAGGATCTTAAAACCCGCGTCCGATAACGCATCGGAATAATCAATTTCGCTACCACGCAAAAAATCGATGCTATCCGCAGCAACAAACAAGCGCGCACCAGATGGGTGCTCGATGGTGGTATCGCCCTCTTGTGATTCGGTAATGCGCATGGCGTATTGCAAACCAGCGCATCCACCGCGTTCGACGGCGAGACGGAGTCCGCAATGGGGCATGCCCTTTTGTTCGAGCATCCGACTCAACTCAGCGGCAGCTTGTGGGGTAAGAGAAATCATGATGGCGGGGAGAGGATAGCCATAACTTGGCTGAGATGCGAATGATTTTTACGGGCTTTTGGGGAATTGTACTTGGCAGAAAGACCCGTGCTCGCGTAGAAGTCGCCATGCCTCGCATCGCCCTGCTGCAATCACAAACGTTTGACTCGAAAGAAGAATCGCTACGTCACCACCATGGGTTGATTCGACAAGCTGCCGCGCAAGGTGCGCAAATTGTTGTGACACAAGAGCTGTTCTTGACGCCCTACTTTTGCACTGTCGAAGACACCTCGCTGTTTGATCTGGCCGACCCTCTGCCTGGACCCATCACCGAGGAGTTAGCAGCACTGGCAGGCGAGCTCGGCATTGTGCTAATTGCCTCCTTGTTTGAGCATCGCGGTCCAGGGCTTTACCACAACACGGCTGCCATTTTTGATGCCGATGGCTCGACGCTTGGCTTCTATCGAAAAAACCACATTCCGCAAGATCCAGGGTTTGAAGAGAAATTTTATTTTACCCCTGGCGACTCAGGCTATCCGGTGTGGGACACCCGTTTTGGCAAAATTGGCGTACTCATTTGCTGGGATCAGTGGTATCCCGAAGCCGCGCGATTGATGGCCTTAGGAGGTGCGCAAGTTTTGATTTATCCTACCGCGATTGGCTGGTTGCCCAGTGAAAAAGCCGAGTGGGGAGTTGCCCAACACAATGCCTGGGAAACCGTGCAACGCGGACATGCTGTGGCCAACGGGTGCTTTGTCGCTGCCGTCAATCGCTCCGGGTCACACGGTGGAACGGAGTTCTGGGGACAATCTTTCGTCGCAAATCCCTATGGTCAACTCGTCGCCAAAGCAGGTATCGAAAACGAGGAAATATTGCTGCAAGATCTTGATTTTCAAGAGGTTGAAGATTTTCGCAGGATCTGGCCCTTTTTCCGAGATCGGCGCATCGACACCTATGCACCGATCCTCCAACGCTGGCGTTTGTAAAACAATTATGGCGCCTTGCGTTGGATTTCGTAGCTATTGCTCAATTCCTTTTTGCTTTCTACCCAGCCACGCTCGATCACTTTCTTGATCTCATATTGCGAGGGCAACATCTCTGCATCGCGTGAAATTTCCAAGATCACAGGGATGTTGGGCTTGATCGAGAGGATGTCTTGCAGCGCCAAGTAAGCGGCAGAGTTTTTACGAGCGTAGCCGTAAATGACATCGGATTGCTCGGAATTGGTGATCGCATAACTGGCCCAAATCGATTCATCCTGAAAAGCTCCGTTGTAATAGGAGTCCTGACGCAGCAAAACACGAACGCGCGCTTGGCAGGCTTCTGGGCTCATGATTTTTTTCCAAGGTTTGCTTTGGTGAGCGACGAAGGATTCTAGATCCACTTGCCACTTGCCCTCGGAATTAGTCATCAGACTCGCCACGCGATAATGGCCACTTTCGTAAGAAACGAGGACTTTTTCTTGCGGAATCGAAATCGACTGATCCGTTCCGAGCCATTTGATGCGTTTCACCACCCCCTGCTTCAAGCGGGTTTGCTGCAACTCTTCACAAGCTTCCTCAGGACTGAGATGGACAAGGCGTGAAAGTTCAGCAACTGCCTTGGGGTTGTCCAAAGTCAGCCACTTTTCCACAAGAGCAACACATTCTTTCGGGGTAATGGTGAGAATCGACAGCGCCTTGGTCGTCTCCTCCACGGTGGGAGCGGTTGGTTCCTTTTTGTTGACTTGTTGATAAAGAATCCAAACGATGCCGCCCACAAAAAAGAGAGCCGCCATCGTCAAAATGACGTGTAAGTAGCGCATCAAAAACTGAGCTTTGTTGCGATTCCGCGAGCGCGAACGCTTTTTCTCTTTTTTGTAGGTGCGATGGATGCGTGATACGCGCCCAATGCCCATAACGGGAGTGTTCAACTGTTGGTCATGCAAGGGCATGCTCGAGAGCCCTCGGAATACATTTTTTGTTTTCATCCGTCTATCGTAGTGGGGGAGGATGTGTTGTGGGTTAGCGGGGGGTCAGGGTAACGCGCGTAGGCTCGTAGCGGTCCGAAGGACGGAACAACCAGCCTGGTTGTGTGTTGACCAATTGGTAATCGTAGAGAAGAAATTCTGGTAAAAACTGGTTGCTGTTGATGTCGTAAACATCGCGACCCGTGTAACGCCCCCAGATCCGATACTCGTAGTTCTGATCAAATCCGTAGCTTTGTCCCAGAGGTCCGTTTTCGGGGAGTCGGTCCGGGCAAAGTTTGTTGGTCTCGCGGAAAATAACAAGTTTCGACTCGCGAGCCGATTGACCGGGTTTGCGCAAGTAGCCCCAGAAACGAGTTTTACGCACATAATATCGACGCCCATAAAAGAAATCACCCTTAGGCTCTGAAGCAATCTGGGCGGCTCGCTCTTCCGCAGTAGGGCCACCCATGTTGCCACTGCCAGAGATGCTCGCACATTGACTCAGGATCAGTGCCAATAGCACGAATGATCCTAACTTTGCGATGAATGACGGGGCAAGCATTTGTTAATTTCTATGTTACAAAAATCAAACCAACTTGGCAAGCTCGATTATTGTTTCAGGATTTTTGCTTTTTTTTGAATAACTGCTGCAAATTTTCCGTTTCATTATTGTCATGAAACAACTCCTTTGCCTTTTTTCCTGCATTGCCAGCTTCAGCATGTCGCTTTCTGCCGACGTCGTTACCCTTCAAGGTTCTTCTCGCTGGCGCACGACTTTTTTTGAAACGGGGGTAAACACCTCGATCGGCACTTCATCCTACATCACCTACACGCTGCTCGAAAGAGATCAGGGCAATGTGGTGAATCAGTTGAAAATAGATGCTTGGGTCGCGCGAAATCCGCTGACTGGGCGAACCGAGCGGTGGTATTACATCGACGAGGGATTTCGCATTGAGTTCGGCAACTTTGGTCGCTTCGCGACAGATGTGGGTGGTGGAATGCAGTTCACGGGGATTTCAGCCACGGTTCCTTTCCGCGGTGCGTCGACCGCTGGCATCCTTACGGCATTTACACAGTATCCAACGGTGGATTACTTGACCAAAAACAACGGTCTGGAAATCACCGAAATGGCAGGAGCTGGTCGATTGAATCGCACGTTCTCGGGCAACTACTCCCTCAGTGCAGTTGTATCGGCAATTCAGGACTTGCTCGAGTCGCGCGGCTATCAACAAGCATCATGATGCAACGCAAGCTTTTGGCGCTAGCATTAGCGGGCATGGCTTTGCTGAGTGGGTTGTTGTGGTGGAAGAAACAAACCCCGACTTCTTCATCGCAGGAACCCGCTCAAGGCAAAAGTCGTATCGCCCTCGATGCCTCGAAAGTGGCAACAAATGAGAGACGTATTGATGCCGCGCGTGACGTCGCTCGCTCGGAGCTCAGAACCACCTTGCAGCAAGAATTGCCTGCGCGCACGCCCGGCTTGCTTAAGTCATTGGAAGAACTCCAGCGCCTCCCCTTCGATCACGAAATGCGATCGGTCTATCAGAGCATTATTGACCAAGGGGACTTAACTGAATGCCATGCAGCCATTTCCCTGCTAGAGCAGCGTGAAGAGCGAGATAGCGTGCGTTTCTTGGCGAGCTTACTTCGGCATCCTGATGAAGAAATTCGTCACCGTGCATGGATGGCCTGCGAGGCGATTGCGGGTCAAACGATGAAAGGCGAAGAAGAAATCTCCGCCTGGGCCGAGTCTTGGAATCCCGATCCCGCCATGCAGGAGTTGATGAATTCGCAACAGGAAAAAACGGTGCCATCTGCCCCAGTGCCTCATCCCAGTCAAAGAAAAATCACAGATCGGGAAAAGGCACCGATCGGAGAGTGGAAACCACAATTTTCACCCAAGGCGAAAGAATAGTGCGCGGGACTTAGTAAGTCGGGGCGCCCATGTCGCCACCGCCATTTTTGCCCTGAGCGGCTTTCTCCAAACCTTCGCCTGCTTGGCGCAGATCGCGAGCAAAACCGATGGTTGTATTGCAGGAGCTAAGTCCGAATGCGATGACGAGTGCAGAGAGGAGGTATTTCATAATTTTACTGGGGAAAAATGAAACAGAGCTTGATTTTCGTCAATACTGAATTTTTTTGGCAAAAGTCCAATGCCGTGGCAGAGCTTCTTCCGCGACTCACAAAGGTTCAGTGCCGCGCTTTCCGCGATCAAAAAGTAGGGTTTCGGTATAACCTGCCTGCCTAGCGAGTTCGATGGCGCGTGGGAAATCGCGTCCCACTTCGGATGGAGCATGAGAGTCGGAAGAGATCACTAGGGGAATTCCTGCGCCCCGGGCCAGTTCAAGAAATTCTAGCGATGGATAGGCCTCGGCGCAGGGTTTATGCCAACCGGCGGTGTTGAGTTCGATGGCGCATCCGCTGATCGCAATCGCTTCAATCGCGGGTTCGTAGAATCGACGCAAGTCACCCAAGGGGCGGTGCTGGAATTTTTTGACGAGGTCGGGATGCCCCAGAATATCAAAGCATTGCGACTCAGCCATCGCGGCATATTCTTTCCAATAGAGCGACCAGACTTCATCGACATCGGATTCAGCCCAACGTCCCAACCATTGAGGATTATCAAAATCCCAAGTGCCCAGGTAATGAACCGAACCAATGAGATAATCCCAATCATGTTCTCGGCGCAGTTGTGCGATCCATGACTCGCATCCGCTGAGCCAATCGCACTCCAGTCCGCAGCGCACGGGAATGCGTCCTTTGGCATGCACGCGCGCTCGTTCGATCCAGTCGAGGTACTGCGGAAGTTTGTCATAGGTCATGCGCCAGTCATCAAAATAGCCTTCTCCTACCGGCGCATGGTCGGAAATGCCATATTCACTAACACCCGCCGCAAGAGCCGCGTCGATCATTTCTTCGGGCTCGCCCATCGCGTGATGGCAGAGAGGAGTATGCGTATGATAGTCGGCTGGCATGGATTGTTGTTGTCGGCTTACTGAGATTTGCTAACATGGCATCGCTAGCGTAGCTAGCATGAAGATCGTCGATCATGAAATTTTCCCCAAAACCGAATGTTTTTACCAGTCAGCTCGCGGAAAAACTGCGCAGCCATCCCAAACGCATTGTCTTCACGGAAGGGGAGGATCTGCGCGTTTTGCGCGTTGCCGAAGAGCTGGTGCGACAGGAAGTGATTTTGCCCATTTTGCTGGGCGATCGCGATCGGATTCGGCAGATGGCTCATGAAAATGACATCTCATTAACCTTCGTCAATGTGCTTGATCCCTCGACCTCACGGGAGTTGCCGCGTTTTGCCGAAATGTATGAACGCAGCAGTCGCGCCCGCGGGGTAGAGATCCTTGATTGCATGGAAATCATCAAACGCCCTGCGTATTTTGGTGCGATGATGGCGCAATACAGCTTGGTCGATGGTTTGGTGGGCGGCAATCAATCCCTGCCTGCGAGCTTGTTTCGTTCGCTGTTGCAAACCATCAAACCACTGCCTCATGTGCCGCGCGTTTTCAGCGCCATGATTATGGTCGCCGAACACCTCGAACACTTCGGGCGCGATGGTGTGCTGTTTTTGTCAGATTGCGGGCTGATCCCCGAGCCCGAGATCAAGGATTTGGCTTCGATGGCGATCGAGACGGGAAAACTGGCCCGCCATTACCTCGGCGTCACTCCGATGGTGGCGCTGCTGAGCCATTCGACAAAGGGATCGTCGACCACGCCCGCAGCGCGCAAGGTTGCAGCAGCTACTGCGCTGGCACAGTCGATGGTAAAAGAAAAATACCTAGAGATCGAAGTGGATGGAGAACTGCAAGCCGATGTAGCGCTCGATCCTATGGCATCGGGCATCAAACTTCCGGATCGCGAGGTGCGCCACAGTGCTGACGTGTTGATTTTCCCGAATCTCGATGCCGCACACATTTCCCTAAAGCTCTTGCAACACTGCGCGCGCGCGCAAAACTACGGGCAGTTGGTCATGGGCTTGGCTCGACCAGCAGCGCAGATTCCTCGGACCGCGAGTGAGGAAACCATTTACGGCACCGCACTGGCAGTTGGTTATGAGGCGATCAAGTATCACGTGCTTTATCCCGATGGCGAAGTGTAACTTTTTCTGCAAGTTTGTCTCCATGCACCCGTAGTTCTACCACTTCTTATGATGAAAACCACCATGACCTTTCCGCTCGGATTGCTTGCAGTTCTCGCGCTGTTCGTTTCCAATCGACCCAATGCCGAGACTCCTCCTCCTGGCGCTTGGGAAAAAATCACCGCAGCCTTGCCGAGCCAAGCACCCGCCAAACCAGCGAAAGCGCGCAAGGTCTTGGTTTTCTCCGCCACAGCGGGTTTTCGTCATGCTTCCATTGCTACAGGCAAAGTCGCTTTGACGGAGTTGGGCAAAAAGACCGGTGCGTTTGAAGCCGTGATTTCCGACGACCTTGCCCATTTTGAACCCGAAGCGATTCAGCAGTTCGATGCGATTTGTTTTCTCAGCACCACCCAAGACATTTTTTCGCCACATCCCGAGTTGGTGAAGAAAATGAACGATGAGGAGAAAAAGCAAGCGCAGGAAAAAACGATTCGTTTGCGCAAGAGCCTCATGGATTTCGTGGAGAGTGGCAGAGGCTTTGTCGGCATCCACGCCGCTACAGATACGCTTTACAATATGCCCGAGTACGGTCGCATGATCGGTGGGTACTTCGACGGTCACCCATGGACGGCGGATAAGGAAGTGCAAGTCGATGTCGAAAAAGGACAAGAGCAGCATCCCCTCAATGCCATGTTTGGCGGCAAGAGTCTAAATTTCCGCGAAGAGATTTATCAACACAAAGCGCCTTATGATCCCAAGCTGATGCACACGCTACTGCGTCTGAATGTCGAGAAGTCCGCTCAGGTTTCCGGCATGAAACGTCAGGACGGTCACTACGGTGTGTCGTGGGCTCGACTTCAGGGCAAAGGTCGGGTGTTTTATTGTGCGTTAGGCCACAATCATGAAATCTACTGGCATCCACAAGTCTTAAGCCATTACCTCGCGGGCATTCAGTGGGCCCTTGGTGACCTGCCTGCGGCAATCCAACATCAGTAATGAGGGGGACTGAGCCGACTTGCTTGCGACAGAAATCGAAAAAATTCATTTTTTGAAAATTCGTGCTTGTCAAAATGGCTACTGTGATTATCTTTCTCGCCCCGAACGGGACCAACCACAATAGCCTCGTGGTGTAACGGTAGCACAACAGATTTTGATTCTGTTTGTTTAGGTTCGAATCCTAGCGAGGCTACTTATCGTGGGGACATGAAACCCAAATTGTTGATTTTGTCGCTATTCTTACTCGCTCCTTTGATTCAGGCTGCGACTTGGTTTGAAGAAATGCAAATTGGTCCCTCGTGGGCCAGCACTTTTCGCGATCACTACCGCGGCCAAGAACGCATTGCGGCATTGAAGGGCTTACTGGTGGATCTTGGCGATCGCAAATGCCACGCGCTCTACGATACCGAGACTCTGCGTTGGGTGGTGGGCTATGAGGGGTTTGTGCGCTGGGGCGGCACTCCATGGACCGGCGAGCACGGGAAGTTGGTGACCTTGCAGGATCAGACGCCGATCTTTATCAGTCCCGCGCTGAGTGGTTATGCGGATGCGACTGGTTCGTTCGATGACAAGCGTTCCATTCCCGGGCACGGCAATCTCCCTGCCTCTCACGGTCGCTATCTGGGCTATTACAAGCATGGTGAACAGGTGATCATTTTCAACGAAGTTCTCGGCACGAAAATTTGGGAGACTTTCTTTCATGTCGATGGCTCGTTGCAACGTCACTGGCAAGTAGCACCACGCACTCAGGATTTGTTGGCATTTCTCGCGGAAGAGGAAGGCGCTTGGCAGTTGAGCGATGAGGGACGGCAAGCGAAAAGCAAAGTTGGAACCACGCGCTGATCACCCGAATCAATTGATCTTGCGCATGCCTAAGGGTACGGATCAGGGCTTGGTGCAGGTGGCGATGAGACGCGGGAAGAACGCGAAAAACTCGGACTTAGTCCACCTCGATCTCTTCACCAAAGGTGGTCCAGCGTCGTATGCGGAGGTGTTAACGACGCAGGGCACGGAAGGTCAACCTAACGAAGGGTCGGCGTGGGCTGTGGACCAAATCACATTACCGCAAGAAAACCCCTGGAAATCGAACCTTCGCTTTGGTGGATTCGATTTTCTCGATGACAACACCGCCGTGCTTTCGACTTGGAACGGCGATGTCTGGAAGGTCAGCGGTTTTCAAAAAGATCTCTCGCAACTGCGCTGGCGTCGTATCGCGAGCGGTCTGTTTGAATCGCTCGGCCTCAAAGTTGTCAAGGGGGTCATTTATGTGAATGGTCGTGATCAAATCACGCGCTTGCACGATCTCAACGGCGACGAGGAAATGGATTATTATGAAGCGTTCAATCGCGATGTCATCATCACGAGCAATTTTCATGAATTCACCTTCGACCTACAAACGGATGCCGAGGGGAATTTTTACTTTTGCAAAGGGTCTCCCGTGAAGGCGGGTGGCAGGGGATTTGACACGATCCAGCCTCACCATGGTATTGTGGCGAAGGTTTCGGCCGACGGCAAAAAGTTCGAAGTCCTCGCCACGGGACTTCGTGCGCCAGGTGGATTAGGAGTTGGCCCCGAGGGGCAAATCACCACGGGCGAAAATGAGGGGACTTGGCAACCCTGCTGCAAGGTGAATTTTTTCACTCCATCGCAAGCACCCGTGTTCCTCGGCACGGAACCGAGTCGACACGAGCTTTGCAAAGATAGGACGTTCCACGAGCCGATTTGTTACCTGCCCATGAGTGTCGACAATAGCGGTGGCTCTCAAGTATGGGTGCCGCAAGGTGTGGACTTTGGCCTCGGAGCAGGGGAGTTGATTCATCTTTCCTACGGACAATCTTCGCTCTATCGGGTGATGATGGATCGTATCGGCGACGTCACACAAGCCACAGTGACGAAAATCCCTGTTAGTTTGCAGTCCTCCGCCATGCGTGCTCGATTTCATCCCGATGGCTCGCTTTTCGTTTTAGGCTTCCGTGGCTGGCAAACGAATGCCCCAACACCTTGTGCCTTCCAACGCATTCGCTTTGTCAAAGAAAAGCCCAACTTGCTGGTGAAGTCGCAAAAACATACCAGTAAGGGAATCGTACTGCATTTCGATCAAGAACTTGAAGAAGAACTTGCCAATGACCCTACAAGCTATGCCGTCGAGCGCTGGAATTATGTTCGTGGTCCGCAATACGGATCTGGCGAATTTTCTGTCGATCAGCCCGATGAAAAAGCTCTTGCGAATGCTCTACAAAGTGAAACGCATAAAACTCGCGTCCACGACACCGTAGAAGTTCTGTCAGCAAAGCTCGGCGAAGATGGCAAATCGGTAGAACTGGAGCTAAAAGGAATGAAGCCCTGCATGACTCTGAAAATCGCGTATGATCTTGAGAATGTCGATGGCGAGATCATGATCGGCGAAACCTACAGTACGGTCAAAGCTCTGCCGTGAGTAATTTCCTCAGGCGATGTGAGATCAAGCAGCATAGCATGTTCTCCTTGCGCATCCACCGATCATGAAATCAGTTCGACGTCATGCGCAGAGCTTGCGCTATGGTGGATCATGGTTCAGTACGCGTTGAAGATGCCGAAAGGCATATTGCGACGCTCGTATTGATGAAAACATCGACCTTGCCCGTCATCCAGTTGGCGGCACCGATTGCTTTCGTTAGGTAAAATGTTACCATGCGAGGACTGACCCCTAAGTTTCTTAAAGGGTGCGGCGGGCGATGGTGGAGATGATTTGGGCTTGGGCGAGGGATTTTCGTTTGGGGCGGAAGTCGGGGATTTGTTGTTCGATGACGAATCCGGCTTCTTTCCATAGCGATTTCCATTCGGTGCGTCGATACCACCACAGGGTTTGTTGGGATTCGTGAGAGCTGAGGCTTTTGCCATCGGGTGAGAAAATTTGATATCGATGCCAGCGATGGAGTTTTTGCTGCTCGGGATCGAGTTGATGCTTGGTATGAATCGTCGCCAGATTGCCGTTTTCGAGAATCGTTTGATGATCGGGATACCACGTCATTTCCGGCAGATCACCTTGGATTTCCGCAATCGGAGTGAAGGTGCTAACGTAAATGCGACCATTTGGTTTCAGAGTCCGACGCCAATGAGCCAGCGCCGCGGCGGGGTCAGCAGACAGTTGCAGCGTGAAAGCAGGCACGAGAATGCTGTCATAGCTGCGTGGCGCGCTCCAGTCGTCCATGTTTCCTTGATGCAAGGGCGCTCGTTCGCCGCCGGGTTTTTGTCGGCACAGATCCAGCATTTCCTGCGACAGCTCTAGGCCTTCGACATCGAAACCTTGTTCTCGCAGCGGTAGCAACAAGCGCCCCGAACCACAGCCAACCTCCAGTGAGGTGCCCGGATTTTCCTTGAGAAACTCAACCAGCAAGGGAAGTTCCTGCGAGGGGCCGAGACTGTGCCAAAAGGCATCGTGCAGCGAAGCTTCCAGCGACTGATAGGAGTTCATGAAACTTTCTCGCGGCGAGTGCGAACTGCTGTCGCAAGGCGATCCAGAACTTCGAGCGTATCCTGCCAATTGATGCACTGATCTGTCACCGACTGGCCGTAGGTCAGTTGCTTCAAGTCCGGCACCAGCTTCTGATTGCCTTCGACCAAATTCGATTCGATCATGCAGGCCGCGATCGTGCGGGAGCCTTCTTCGATTTGCTTGGCGATGGCATTGACCACGAGAGGTTGGTTGCGGAAATCCTTCATCGAATTGCCATGCGAGCAATCGACCATCACATAAGGAGGAAGTTTTTGCTCCTTCAGCGACGCTTCCACCTCGGTGACGCTTGCGGCATCGTAATTCGGGCCTTTGGAGCTGCCGCGTAGAATGACGTGGCAAGAAGTATTGCCCTTGGTCGAAACAATCGCAGAAACACCTTGCTTGGTGACTGAAAGAAAATGATGCGGGCGAGAAGCCGAGAGGATGGCATCGAGCGCCAGTTGGATCGAGCCGCCGGTGCCGTTTTTGAAGCCCACAGGCATCGATAAGCCCGAAGCGAGTTCGCGGTGCACTTGTGATTCCGTCGTGCGCGCGCCGATGGCGCCGTAGGTGATCAGGTCGGCGATGTATTGTGGTGAAATCGTATCAAGAAACTCCGTCGCCGCCGGGATGCCGCGATTGGCGAGCTCCAGCAACAAACCACGGGCGACACGCAAGCCGTGGTTGATGTCGAACGAGTCATCGAGATGGGGATCGTTGATGAGACCTTTCCAGCCCACGGTGGTGCGTGGTTTTTCAAAATACACGCGCATGATGATGAGCAGATCCTTTTCATGCTTCGCAGCTTCCGCTTTCAGCAAATCGGCATATTCCAAGGCTGCCTTAGGATCATGTATCGAGCAAGGGCCTACGACCACAAGCATGCGATCGTCTTCTCCGCGCATGATGCGCTCGGCAGCAAGACGAGTGGAGCTGACCAAATCGGCCGCTTGTTCCGTCATGGGCAAGTAGTAGTCAAGAATGGCGGGCGAAATCAGAGGGCTGATTCCCGCTATGCGAAGATCATCGGTGCGCGTCACGCGCGGGAGAGTGAAGTAAGAGCGGGGGAGAATCAATGCTGAAATCGGACAAATCATGAAATGAATGGCTTTGCTGAAATCCATTTTTCTTGCCCGATCCCGAGAGATTTTCTAGCGTTCTGTCGAAATGACTACATCACCTTTGGCCTTAGGCATTGATTTTGGCGGAACGACCATCAAGATGGGCGTGATTGATCAGAGCGAGATCATCGATACCGCACCGCCGATTGCCACTCAGGATTATGATGGGCCCGATGCTTTGATCGAGGCGATGAGCCGAATCATTCGCGACCTTCGCGATCGCCACCCTCGGATTGCGGCGATCGGGGTCGGCATGCCTGGCTTTGTCAATTTTGAGCACGGCATCGTGCACAACCTCACCAACGTTCGCGGTTGGTTCAAAATTCCTTTGAAGCAGCGACTTCAGGAAATCACCCAACTGCCGACGGTCATTGAAAACGATGCCAACTGCATGGCCTATGCCGAGTGGAAACGCGGTGCTGGTGTGGGACTGAAACATCTCGTTGCGGTCACCATGGGCACGGGTGTGGGCGGCGGACTGATCGTCAATGGTCAAATGGTGCGCGGGGCCCAGGATGGAGCAGGCGAAATTGGTCAAACTAGCATCGATTTTGAAGGTCGTACGGGAGCTTACGGAAATCGTGGTGCGCTCGAAGACTATGTAGGGAACAACGAAATTTCCGCCGATGCACGCAATCGATACGAAGCCCGTGGCATTTACAAAAACATCACCGACTGCTCACCAGCAGCCTTGGCCGCCGCAGCGCATGCGGGTTGTGAGATCGCAGCGCAGGTCTGGGATGACATCGCCCGAAAGCTCGCAACCTCATTGATGAATTGCTGCTGGTTGCTCAATCCCGAGGCCATCGTCATCGGAGGTGGTGTGGCGAAAGCAGGCGATCTGATTTTTGTGCCCTTGAAGCGCTACCTCGACGAACAACTTTCTGGTCCATTCAAAGATCATTTGCGTCTCATCCCTGCGCGTTTCGGGTCCGAGGCGGGCATGGTCGGCGCGGCGACGCTTGCCCTCGAAGAAGCGGGGCTCGCATAAGACTTCACGGCAGTTGCGGCAACTTTGCCTCAGCTGCCTCAATGGCCGCCGTCAGTTCACCCCAGCGACTGTAGGCCACTTCCAGCGACTGTGTGATTTTTTCTAACGCATTCGTTGTTTCGCGGAACTTCTGCGGACTGCTGGCGACTTCTTCACTCGATAGATGCTGCGTCAAGGCGGCCTGGGCTTTTTCCATCTCCGCAATTTTGCCTTCCACGCTGGTCAACTCCTCTTGCAGAGGCTTCAGCACCTTATTGCGTTGATTGCGGATTTCCGCTTCCATCTTTCTCTGGTCCTTGCGATTGCCACTTGCGACCGGGGCGGGGGTGGCTTCGACAACTGGACGTTTCGACAACTGCGGTGCCGCAGCGACCGCTTTGCTTTGGCTGCGAGTCTTTTCCTCCCGCGCACGGTCGGCAGCCGATTTTTCCAAATAGTAGCTGATGTTTCCGGGATACAGCGTCGGCGCGCAACCAGGGCGAAACTCGAGCGTTTTCGAAACCAAAGGATCGAGGAAATTGCGATTGTGCGAGACGATGAGCACCGTGCCAGGGTAATCGATCAAGGCGCGTTGCAAGACATCCTGCGATTGCATGTCGAGGTGGTTCGTCGGTTCATCGAGAATCAAGAAATTCGCTGGCTGCACCAACATTCGCACGAGCGCCACACGCGAGCGTTCACCCCCCGAGAGCACGCCGATTTTTTTGAAAACATCGTCGCCACGGAACAAAAAGCAGCCGAGCAAATTCCGACAATGCGGAGCGGCGTCGCGCGTGGCGGTTTCCTCCACCGTTTCGAGAATCGTTTTGTTCGGATCCAATTCATCGGCGTGGTTTTGCGAGAAATACGAAACACTGACGCGCATTCCGAGCGTGAAAGCACCCGAGGTCGGTTCTTCCTGTCCGGTGATCATGCGGCAGAAAGTCGACTTCCCAGCACCGTTGGGGCCGACGATGGCGAATTTCTCACCCTTGACGACCTCGAAGTCGAAATTCTCAAAAATCGTATGATTGCCGTAGCGTTTGCTCGCTTTCTCCAACTTCGCCACCGAGTGTCCCGAGTTGGGAGGATTGGGGAAGCGGAAATTCATGATCGGATCTTCCGCTTCAATC